>DBVN01000027.1:866-2602 GCA_002308515.1 Verrucomicrobia bacterium UBA1263
GGTCAAATGACCTCTGAGGTGAAATGGCCCATTTGACCCCGGAGGTCATTTGACCGGATATATGATCTTACGGATCAGTTTATAAGAGATTCCGGTGATCCTGTTGGCCTGTTTGGCAGAGATCCCGACCCGGCGCATTTCGCGCAGAGCTTTGTTTCTGTTCGCAGGTGTGAGCTTTTGGAACTCCGCTGCACAGCTGCAGCCTGAGATATCTCTCATGATCTTCGACGCGATGTCATCGGTAAGGACCCGGGGCGCTTCCTGATCAATATCCATACACTGATCGTCGTTCTCCGTCCGGTTAAAACTCCAGAAGAAATCTTTACTGACCAGGTCCAGCACTATTTTGGCGTCGATCAGGTCGTTGTCAAAATAGTCCTTAAAGCTGCTGTATCTGTACTGACCGGGGTCTGAACAGATCCGGGCTTTGACGGGATTCCGGTGGATGTACCTGATCACGATGAGAAGGTGAGACGCGTCGTGCACGGGCTCGCTGATAAAGCGCGCCTGAAAGAGGTGGCCGACGCGCTGGTACTTGATGTTGTACCAGATCGCGAAGCTGGTGGCGATGTGCTGGAAGATCTGGCCGAGCGGCATCCCGCCGGTCCCCACCAGGAGATGAATATGGTTCGACATCAGGCAATACGCAAGGACCTTATAGTCGCATTCACTCCGGTATTTGCGCAGCATCGACAGGAACTTGTCGCAGTCCTGCTCATCTTCAAAGATCCGCTGCTTGTCGACGCCGCGGTAGATTACGTGATAGATTCCGAGAGAACTGGTTTTTCGTGGAGTTGTAGACATGATTCTCCTTTTCTGAAGTGCGGATCAATTTGCGGATAAAGTGACAGTATCTGCTCATTGAATTAAAGATTAGCGGTGTTCTGCAAGGGTAATCAGTGGAGAAGACCACAGGGGACAGCCGCAATGGCTGTTAAGAAATGATTAGACTTGCTGGAACTAAGCGTAGCACACTTGAAATTCCTGCGCAAGGGGGCAATGGGGCCATTTGACCTCTGGGGTGAAATGACCCGGCTGCCCCCCTCGCTGCCATTCAGGCGGTCATTTGACCTCTGAGGTGAAATGACCCGAATGGCCCGCGCCTCCGGCCAAATTTGTTAAAATTATCTAAAAATATTGTATTAAAAACTCCAGAATTATATAATTTATTCAAAGAACCGGCTGCAATGCGAACTATGCAGCCTAAAGTCGACGTCAGCAGTATATTCCATACCGGACTGCATGACGGGTCTTAAGTTATTCTGTAAAGGAGGATAGCAGATGAAGACGTATGAACTGTTTATCAACGGTGAATTTATTCCGAATGGCGACAGGGAAATGCTCGACGTGATCAACCCCGCCACGGAAGAAGTGATCTCGCAGGTCCCCAAGGCGACGGAAGCGGATGTACAGGCCGCTGTAGATGCCGCTTATGAGGCGCAGAAATCCTGGGGCAAGCTGCCGGCGATCCAGAGGGCCAACTACCTGATGGAACTGGCCGGTCTGGTCAGAGAGAACAGAGAGCTCTTCGCCCGCACCAATACCGAAGAAATGGGCAAGCCGCTCGCTCAGTCGATGGACGAGGCCGGATGGCTCGGTGACTATATTCAGTATTTTGCCGCGATGGCAAGGCACATCAAGGGCGAGATCATCCCTTCGGACCGCCCCAACGAGAACATTCTCCTGTACAAGATGCCCATCGGCGTCGTGGCAGGCATCATGCCCTGGAACTTCCC
>DBVN01000027.1:2711-2848 GCA_002308515.1 Verrucomicrobia bacterium UBA1263
TCCCTTCCCAAGGGCGTCATCAATGTAGTGACGGGCTCCGGCGCTGTCGTCGGCGAAGCCCTTGCCAAAAACCCGAAGGTCGCCCTGGTCTCCATGACCGGCAGTACCGCTGCAGGCAAGAAGATCATGAAGACCGC
>DBVN01000093.1 GCA_002308515.1 Verrucomicrobia bacterium UBA1263
AGCGCACCGGTTCAACTACTACCCGGGCTTCTTCAACAGCTACTACGGGTTCCGTGTCGCCCTCGCTCCAGTTCAATAGATCCGAAACCTGAGTCTTTTTGAGCTAAAAAAAGAAAAGCGAAGCCCTCCGGCCCGGCACCCGCGCGGAGCCGGGTGCCTGCAAGGAGGGCGAGCCAAAAACAAAACCCCCGACGGTCCATTCCGCCGGGGATTTTTTGTGTCACCATTTTTTATTTGCAAAAGGGGTGTTTATGAGTTAAATTAAAAACGTGCAAGGCGGACACCTTGCACGTGTTGCAGCGGATTATCTGATCCGCTTAATTATCAGCATAATACTGATAATCAGGATGATTACACCGACAGTACTATAATCGTTTGTGATCATCTTTTTTATTTCACCACCTTTCCTATAGTTACTCATTTTTCCCTTCCATTTTTGAAAGTGTCAAAACGACATCCACAGGCCAGGAAGTGTGATGAAAACAAAAGATCCCAGCACCGGGCTTTTACCCGCAACGAGTTGATTTTACATTATTTGTTCTCCGTTATCAATACCTGTTGTTCTTTCTTGTCACCCCTTCAGGGTGAGGAACTTAGGTGAAACCATTACCGGGGGTTACGCTTCGCTCACCCCCGGCTATTATCATATCACCCCTGACGGGGTTTCAGAATGGATCCCTTCGGGATCGAATAACGAAAAAGACGCGCGGGTCGCGCGTCTCTACGGTTCATCTTATTGTAAATCAATAAATTATATGTGTTTATCCGTGTCCATCTGTGGTTCTTTATAATCATCCGTGGTTCTAAAATAATTGTGCATTGAGAAGGAGAATGTGTTACACTGCGGGCATGAGGTCTGAGGAGAAGGTCTTTGTTGTCGGGGTCGGCCCCGGAGAACTGCCATTCATGAGTATGCACGGAGCGGCGCTGCTGGCGCGCGCGGGACGTGTGCTGGTGGACGCGACGGTTTCGCAAGCTGTTCGGAACTATGTGAAAGCCCAGTGCGCGGCGGAACTGAAGGCGGACGCGGATTTTGTGAAGGAGATCGCGCCGGATCAGACTGATTTTTCAAAAGAAGCCCTTTCCGCGAAAGGAGATATCGTTTATTTCAAGCGTGTGGAAGAATGGGGAGGCCTGCCCCGGTGCTGTCTGGATCTGCCGCCGGAGTGTCGTGTGATCCTGGAGCCGCTGCCGCTGCTGGCGGAGGGGGATCATTTGGCCCTGATAGAGGGAAAACAGGCCGTCCGGCTGCAAAGTCACGGGACTCTTGGACATACGCTGAGGAAGAAAAAACGTGGTCTGTCCGGTCAGAGGGTCGTGGTGACCCGCGCCCGAACGCAGTCGGAGGACTTTACCCGGTCGCTGGCGGAACGGGGAGCCAGAGCGATCGCGGTGCCGTCCATCAAGATCGAGCCGCATACCGACCGGGAGAGCATCGTGGACGCGATCGCCGGGCTGAACGGGTATGACTGGGTGATCTTCAGCAGTGCCAACGGGGTGGATATGTTCTTTACGCTGTTCTTCCGCAAGTTCAAGGATATGAGGGACTTTGGCGGAGCGAGGATCGCGGCTGTGGGCCCGGCGACGGCGGCCCGGCTGGAGGAACTGCGCCTGCAGGTGGATGTGATGCCCAAGGTCTTCACGGGCAAGGAGGTAGCCAAAGCGATCGACAAATTCGACGCGCTGGAGAACCGCCGGATCCTGCTGATACGGCCGGAGAAGGGAAGCGCCGATCTGCCTAAGACGCTGGAGGATATGGGCGCGATCGTGGATGATATCCCGTTCTACCGCACGGTGAGCGAGCAGCCCGAAGTGATGGAGAACGCCGCCCTGCGCGGCGAGGGAGCCGACTGGCTGACGTTTTGCAGTCCATCTGCTGTAAAACATTTTCACGCTCAATATGATCTGAAGGAAATGACCCGTCAGTTCACGGGATTGAAGCTGGCCAGTATCGGCCCGGAAACGACGAACGCGATCCGGGAACTGGGGCTGGAGGTGACGGTGGAAGCCGAACCGCATACGGTGCCGGGAATGATCGCGGCGATGGAGCGGTATGAGGATGAACAGCGCGGCTTTTGAAAAGGCCGGCTGAAAAATTTCAGAACTTCTCACACGCGAGAGGGTTATTTTAGTATTGAACTGTCAGCCGTTTGTGCTATAAATTCAACAGCGCGGCAGAGAGCGATCTGCCGTGACGATACTTTCAAAAAAGGGAAACGGCCTTTGAAGAGGCTGTCCGCGTGAGGCGGCTTCCAAGGGCGGCGGTTTTTTCGTCAGGAAATAGTGATGATTAAGATAGAGAATCTTGTCAAATTTTTTGGACCCAAAAAGGCGGTAGATAACATATCTTTCACCGTCAGCAAGGGGGAAGTGCTGGGTTTTCTGGGACCGAACGGTGCCGGCAAATCCACCACGATGCGTATGATCACCGGGTTTATCCCGCCGGATTCGGGCAATATCCAAGTGGGCGAATTCGATATGCTCAATGACCCGATCCGCGCTAAGCAGCTTCTGGGCTATTTGCCGGAGAACGCACCGTTATACGCGGATATGTCTGTTTATGGTTTTCTGAGTTTCGCGGCGGAGCTGCGCGGACTGCGCGGAGCCGACCGCAAAAAGGCGGTGCAGAACGCGATCGAGACCTGTTTCCTGGAGCCGGTGGCGCACCAGACAGTGGATACTCTCTCCAAAGGGTATAAGCACCGCGCCTGTTTCGCTCAATCTATCATCCATGACCCGGATTATCTGATCCTGGACGAGCCGACGGACGGTCTGGATCCCAATCAGAAGCATGAGATGCGGGAGCTCATCAAGACCATGGGCAAGACCAAGGCCATCATTGTNNGACGGTCTGGATCCCAATCAGAAGCACGAGGTGCGGTCGCTGATCCGCAACATGGGACGGCGCAAGGCGATCATCTTCTCCACGCACATTCTGGAGGAAGTGCTGGAGGTCTGCACGCGCGCCATCATCATTGACCGCGGTCATATCGTGGCCAACGGCAGTCCGAACGAGCTGAAGGCGATGCATCCGAATTTCGGTTCTGTGCGGCTGAATGTTTACGGTGTGGCCGAGGGCGATGTCCGCGGCAAGCTGAACACCCTGAGCCAGGTCGAACGGGTGGAAGTCATCAAGAGCAACAGCGAGCATGTGAAGGTGAGAGTCTATCCGAAGGACAAGAAGGACGAGAACTTCCCCGCGCTGGTTGCCGATCTGGTGACGAAGTCCGGCTGGAAGTTTGATGAATTGTCTATGGACAAGGGCCGTCTGGACGAGGTGTTCCGCGGCATCACGCTGCCGGATACGGTCAAGAAGAGTTCCAAGGAAGGTCCGGTCGTAAC
>DBVN01000111.1:0-3228 GCA_002308515.1 Verrucomicrobia bacterium UBA1263
TCAGTCAGAATCCCTGACGGGATTTTACGTTATGCCGAGCCATGCGGATGCACGGCTCATTATGAAAACCCCGGAACGGGGTTTTGTCACATAGCCCCGGGTTGGGCGTGAAACGCCCTACCCGGGGTAACGGATTTCCCCACGACACAACCCCGCAAGGGGTTGCGTATCAATATCAATGTGAATCAATTTTACGCAACCCCTAACGGAGTTGAATTTTGGGAACGATCATAACCCCGGGTAGAACGCCGCGCGTTCAACCCGGAGCTGTGTGACGATACCCTCTATCGAGGGTATTCAGAATGTGACAGTGCCGAACGTCAGCCTCGCACCGAACGTCGGCCTCGCAAATATCCCATTAAGAACCACAGACGCACACGGATAAATACATATATTGATAACGGGGAACAAATGATGTAAACTCAACTTCGATGCGGGCGAAGGCTCGGTGCTGAAGTCTTTGTTTTCATGAGTCATTCCTTTCCGGGAACATTGAAACCAATTTCAAAAATGATTGGGGAAAAATGAATACCTGAAGGAAAGGTGGTGACAAAAAAAGAATGATTACTAACGACTTCCAAGCTCTAGTAGCAATCATCCTAATTATCAGTATTATACTGACGATTAGACGGTATTAATAGTCCGTCCATCCGTGCAGGGTGTTCGTAGCACCTTGCACGCTTTTAATTTACCTCATACCTACCCCTTTTGCAAATAAAATATTTGTGGAGTAAAAAATAATGTACAATCCAGTATGAAATGTTTAGCATACTTCTCCGCTGCTTCTGTGAAGGAAGATTCCTTCTCCGATAAAGTGCCAGCTGTTTATTAATAATGAAAAAATTGATTTACAAAACGCTTGCCTGCATAGCCGGCGCCGGTTTTCTTTTCTGTCAGGCGCTTCAGGCCGATCCGGGTGACAAACCCGCTATGTATTTCGGCGATACCAGCCGCGTCGGCGAACCTTTTTCCAAAGATCCTCATGTCATTTTCTTCCAGAACCACTACCTGATGTACTACTCGGTTCCCCCGTTCAAAAACGCGGAAACCAATCTGATCAAGGGCTGGGGCATCGGTATCGCCATGAGTACCAATCTGGTGAACTGGGAGCCCGTCAGCCAGATCATCCCTTCCCAGGAATGTGACGCGAAGGGGCTTTGCGCTCCCTGCGCCCGTGTCATCAATGACGAGGTGCATCTGTTCTATCAGGCTTACGGCGGAGGCAAGACTGACGCTATCTGCCACGCTGTCAGCCACAACGGTCTGACTTTCACCAAAAACCAGACCAACCCGATCTTCCATCCCGAAGAAGGCGGCTGGAGCTGCGGCCGTGCCATCGACGCGGAAGTCTTTCGGCTGGGCGATGAATATCTGCTTTACTATGCCACACGCGACATGGACTTTAAAAAACAGCTGATCGGCGTGGCCAAAACCAAATTCGTGGAAGGAGATAAAGACAATTTCAACCGCGACCGCTGGACGAATATCTCCACTAACAAAGCGATCCTGGCTCCGGAGCTTCCCTGGGAAGGCGAATGCATCGAAGCCCCCTCCATCATCTCGCGTGGCGACAAGCTCTATATGTTCTACGCCGGTGCCTACAATAACTGGCCCCAGCAGATCGGCGTGGCCGAAAGCACCGACGGCATCAACTGGAAGCGTCTCTCGGATAATCCCTTTCTGGTCAACGGCGCGGAAGGCGAATGGAACTCCAGCGAATCCGGCCATCCCCATATCTTCAGCGCGCCGGACGGACGCACCTTCCTCTTCTACCAGGGAAACAACAACAAGGGAAAAAACTGGTATCTCTCTAATGTTGAAATCCTTTGGGATGAAAAAGGCCCTAAGCTGAAGTGATCATCCTGTCCCCAGCGATATAAATAAAAATCCCCTGCTAAAAACGTCGGGGATTTTTTAATANNAATATCAAACTTTATAATCTAAAGCAGCCCTGTGGTTTCAGGATACCCGGCCATCAGGTTGAAGCACTGGATGGCCTGGCCGCTGGCTCCGCGCATCAGGTTGTCGATGGCGCTGACCACGATCAGACGACCGGTGCGGCAGTCCACTTTCCAGCCGAACTCGACCACGTTGCTCATGACGATGTTCTTGATGTCCGGCAGGATCTTGTCGCCGTCTATGCGTACAAATACTTCCTGTCCATAGACCTTCTGGTACATATCCGCCAGTTTCCGCGAGAAGCGTTCCGCGGACTCCGCGTCGCGTATCTCTTCAGACGGTGTCAGGTACAGCGTCGTTAAGATGCCGCGGTTCAGCGGGATCAGGTGCGGTGTGAACTGCATGGTGACCTGAGTTCCGGCGGCGATGGAAAGCTCCTGTTCGATCTCGGAGAGATGACGGTGCTTGGGCAGACCGTAAGGCCGCGCGCTCTCGTTGCATTCACAGTAGATGTAGCCCAGATCCGCTTTGCGTCCGGCACCGGTCACGCCGCTCAGGCTGTCGGCGATGATGCCTTCGGGACGGATAAGCCCGGCCCGCAGCAGCGGCAGGGTCGGCACCAGGATGCTCGTCGGGTAACAGCCCGCGCAGGCCACCAGACCGGCTCCCTTGAGCCTCTCCCGGTAGGTTTCCGGCTGACCGTAAACGGCTTGCGCCAGCAGTTCCGGCGCGGGATGAGTCTTGCCGTAAAATTCCTCATAAACGGCGGCCGATCTCAGACGGAAATCCGCGCTCAGATCCAGCACCCGGCGGCCGGCCTTCAGCAAAGGCACCGCCAGTTCCGCCGCTACCCCATGAGGCAGAGCCAGAAAGACATACTCCGCCAGCCGTGCCAGCTCCGCCGCATCCGGCAGAATAAAGGGTATCGTCTGAGCCGCCCGGTAATGGGCAAATTTAGGAAACACCTCCGCCAAGGTCTTGCCCGCGTACTGGCGGGAAGTGACGGCCACAATCTCCGCTTCGGGATGGCGCAGCAGGAGCCTGACCAGCTCCTCGCCCGAATAACCCGACGCGCCTGCTATCGCTACTTTTGTCATATACGATCCCGGTTTTTCAGAAAACCGTCCCCGATTATCCTCCAATTTCGTTCTAAAAGCGATATTTTAGTGAAAGATCTCTTTATTGGTCATGACGAACGCCATCCGCCAGGCCACGATCAGCGCGGCCGCCGTCAGCCCCCAGATCAGCGCGACCGCCTTTTTCTGGGACCAGCCGCCTTTCACCAGACGGTGCGAAATGTGATTAGTGTCGCCGATATAGACCGGCTTT
>DBVN01000111.1:3298-15507 GCA_002308515.1 Verrucomicrobia bacterium UBA1263
CTGTGTCCGGTGCCTTCCGCCGTCAGCATCAATCCCCTGCCCGCGATCACGGAACTGAGCGCCGCCCAGTAACCGACCCAGTGACTGCCGGAATTGCCCAGAAATGCCTCAGCCTTCGGATAATTGAACGGGAGGAACCCCAGCAGACCGCCAATGCAGACCGGCAGAACGACCAGCAGACTGGACGCGCCCGCGTCCACCGTCTTGGAAAAGAGTGATAATCCCCAGAACCCGAACAGCAAAACGATCCCCAGACCGCAGCAGAGTCCGTTCATGTTGTCCAGGAAATTGATCGCGTTCAGCACGATACCGAACCAGAGCGCCGTCACCAGCACATTCATCCAGGCTTGTTCAAACAACGGGAACCGCGCCCAGCAGCAGATAATCAGTATCAAAATGAGCTGGCTCAGAAACTTCTTTCCGGGCTTCAGGTCTTTGATGTCGTCCACCAGCCCCAAAATGAAAAAGGCGATCCCGCCCGTCAGCGACGCGCTCAGGAAAAAGGGGAAGCTCTGCATATCCACAGGGTCATTCCCGTGCTTAAAGCTCAGCAGTCCGGCAAAAAGCACACAGCTGGCCGCCATCGCGGTCAGACCTCCGGCCATCGAGACCGGTTCCTGGTGGATCTTGCGCGGGCCCGGCTTGTCCACCAGCTCCCAAAGTGAACCGATCTTCACCCAGAAGCGGAAAGTCAGCCGGGCAATGACCCAGGGGATCAGCGCCAGCAATAACAAAGATAATAACATCAGATCCATGAAATGAATCTCTCCGCCGCTATTCTGTCACTGAATCGCCCTCTCTTCAATCTGTTTATCAAAATAATGGATCCCGGCCGCTCAATTATGAGTTGAACCGGGAACGTCCCCCGCTTAGAATGTGCCCGGTATGGATATGATGAAAAGAATAACCTGTTTGATAGCCGGACTTTTGACACTGACGCTCTGCGCGGTCAGCACTTTTGCCAAAGATTACCGGTATGAACGCGACATCCCCTATCGTCCGGCCTCGGACACTCTCTCCACCAATAAGATGTGCCGACTGGATATCGCTTATCTGGAAGGCAATACCAACGCGCCCGTCATTGTCTGGTTCCACGGCGGCGGACTGACCGGCGGTCACCGCGAGCTGCCCCAGGCGCTGAAGGTCGAACCGTTCGTCCTGATCGGTGTGGAATACCGTCTGAGCCCCGAAGCCACCACCGATGAGACGATAGACGACGCGGCGGCAGCCGTGGCATGGGTCTTTGACAACGCGGCCAAANNCAGCCCCGACAAGATCTACATCGCGGGCCACTCCGCCGGCGGTTACCTGGTCAACATGGTCGGTCTGGACAAAGCCCGACTGGACAAATACGGCAAAGACGCGGATAAGATCGCCGCCATCATCCCCTACAGCGGCCACGCCATCACCCACTACAACACACGCGAAAAGATGGGGATGCCTCCGCATCAGGCTTTCATCGACTCCACCGCGCCGATCTTCTATGTGCGCAAAGACGCTCCGCCCATGCTCATCATCTCCGGCGACCGTGAAATGGAACTCTATGGACGCTACGAGGAAACGGCCTACTTCTGGCGGATGCTCAAGCTGGCCGGTCACAAAGACGTGATCCTGCGCGAGCTGGACGGTTTCGACCACGGCGGCATGGCGGCTCCCGGACACCTGCTGACCATCAAATACATCCGCGACCGCGAACGGAAATAATCAAGAAATCAGGAATCTATAAAACAACCTTTTCAATAAATAGTGGTTATGCTAGGGTGAAAGGGTCATAGGGAGTGACAGGATATGACAAAGAAGAGACCGGCAGTAGGATTAGAAGATTTTGCCAAGTTCATACACGATGGATACTACTACGTAGATAAGACTTACGTAGTGAAGGAGCTTCTGGAGAAAAAGAGCGATGTGAATTTGTTCACACGTCCACGGCGCTTTGGCAAGACCCTGCTGATGGACACATTGAAGTGTTTCTTTGAGATAGACGGGCCTAAAGAAGTATTTGATGGCTTAGCCATTTCCAAAGAAATCGAACTCTGTGAGCGGTACCAGGGAAAGTATCCTGTGATCTTCATTACCTTGAAGAGTGTAGAAGGACTTACTTTTGAAGTAGCAAGATCAATGCTGGTGCGTATATTGTGCAGCGAAGTATCTCGGCATCCTGTTCTCGCGGCAAGTGATAAACTGACAGAGGCTGAAAAGGATAAATTCCAGCAAATGTGCAGGATGGATATGAATGCCAAGGCTGCTGACATAGATCTTTTTACAAGCAGTCTCCGTACCCTTTCTGAGTTTCTTTATAAGCACTATGGCCAGGAGGCGATCATTCTGATAGATGAGTACGATGTCCCCCTGGCTAAAGCGGAACAGCGCGGGTTCTATGATGAGATGGTCAGTCTGATTCGTGGACTGTTCGACCAAACATTAAAAACCAATCCCTACATGAAGTTTGCGGTTATGACAGGCTGTTTGAGGATTGCCAGGGAAAGCATTTTCACCGGGATGAATAAGGTAGATGTTTATACAGTCTTAGACAATGATTTCAGTGATGCTTTTGGTTATACGGATGAAGAAGTTCGTGCCATGTTGAATTATTTTGAGCTTTCTCAGCACTATAAGGATGTTAAAGATTGGTATGACGGCTATCAGTTTGGGGATAAACATATCTACTGCCCGTGGGATGTGAATAAATACTGTCGGAAACTTCTTTCGAGACCCAATGGGAAACCCGAAGCCTTTTGGATGAATACCAGCGGCAACGACATCATTCGCAAGTTTATAGAAACCTCCGCGGAAGAAGCCCTGGAAGATGAAGTGGAAGAGCTGATCAACGGCGGTTCGGTGAGGAAAAAGATACATCAGGAGCTGACATACAGAGAGTTATATGCCACTATAGATAATATCTGGAGCGTCCTCTTCACAACAGGGTATTTGACCGTAGATGGTGATCCGGAGGATGAGGAGTTAAATCTGGTCATTCCCAATCAGGGAATTCGGAAGATATTCAAAGAGCAGGTCTTTGAGTGGATCAAAGAAGGGCTGAGGAACAACCCGGAATATTTGAACGGCTTCTGTGAATACTTTGTCCAGGGCAAGGCGGCGGAGATCGAGGATCAGTTCAATGAATTTCTGGATGAAACCATCAGCATACGGGACAGCGGAGAGGAGAAATTCTACCATGCGTATCTGCTGGGGATGCTGAGGAACCGGAAGGATTGGCGGCTGAAATCCAACGTGGAAACAGGTAACGGCTACTGTGATATTTCCATCAAACTGCCCAAACAGAAACTGGGCATCCTCATAGAAATGAAATATACCCAGGAAGTGGATAAGCTGGAAGAGTATTGCCGTGAGGCATTGGATCAGATCGAGCGCAAAGGCTACAAGATCGAGCGAGTCAACAGAACCTTGAAATACGGTATTGCCTGCTGCAGAAAAGAGTGTAAGGTCATGTTGAGGGAATAACTCCCCTTACACAAAACAGCATCTATTTACCTCAAAATCGCCAATAGGGGTTGAATTTGAATAGCGATTTGGGGCTGACAGAAATCAACCATACGGCGTTTGATTTTAAGAGTTTTGCTTTTTGCTATTGTGCAGCAACTTCTCTAGCTTTTAAAGCTTCTAATTCTGAATGCCCCATTTTTCTTGCAAACAATTTCAAGTAACTTTTTTCATCTGTATTCAGAATCTTTGCAGTAAAACTAAAAGTATTTGTTTCCCAGCTTGCCTTACAAAAATCGGTAGCACTACTGATGTGTGTTTTAAATGACTCGCTAAACGATTTTTCATACCTATGGATAAAATCATCTTTTATTATCAGATGACCATTTTGTTTTTCTCTTTTTTCGGTCAGTGATATATGTGAATTCTCCGGTAATTGGAATGGTGCTTTTGCAGTATAATACAAAAAACGTCCATCTCTATCCTCTGAAACATAAATACACAAAGTATCCTCTGGAAAAATGATTCCCGATTGAGAACGAATCTCTTTATCTACTTGCAGATCCATTTGTACCCTCTCTTCATGAGATGGAGGCAGTCCAATATTGCCTGTATAAAAGCCTACACATAGCCAAACAAATAAACCTAATATAGCTGGTGTAAATAAACCCATAGTACATACTCCTATTATTGTCAGTATTGTTTTTAACATGTGCTTTCTACTCTTGAGCAGCAACTTCTTTAACCTCTAATGCTTCAGAAGGTCGAACCTTTTTGCAATATAAATTTAAATAACATTTCTCTGGTGTTTTCAACATTATTGCCTCAAAAGCAAGTTTGTTTGTTACCCAATTCGCGCTCCAATAATCTGTGGCACCATTGATGTCCATCCTAAAACAATTACTAAACCACTTTTCATGAAAGTCAAAATCACATTCCGTTTCCCATTTTTCACCTTTCTTTTTCATATTTTCTACACGTGAAATGAGAGATTCTTTGTCTTCATGCCACTTGGACGCAAGCTCCTCCAAATCTACAGGTATTTCAAATGGCTCATCTGAAGCCCATTTGTAACTCCCTAATTTTAAATAATACATTTGATTTCCAGTATTCTCTGCACACAAATCATTCAAATCTTCAGGTAGTTGAAATGGAACTTTGGATATATATTGGTAATTATACTCGCCATATTCTCCAGAAGGTTCACATTTACCTCGAACAAATATTGTATCTTCCGGGAAAACGATTCCTGATTGAGGGCGCATTGCTTGTTCTTCCTGCTCTACCTTTTCACGATTTACAAATAAATCTGGAAAGTAAACGTCAAAAAAAATGTATAAACAAACATACATCACAAGAAGAAGAGGCAGTATAATGAATATGGCAATAATAGATCCACCGACCCAAATGATTGTCATATCTGTAACATGCAATATTTTAAGCAGCTTCTTTTTCATATTGGCATTTCCTCTGTACCCTCATCCCTTCAGGATAGGGAAAATATTTTGTTTTTTATGAGTTTGGCTTTTTGTTATTGATGGTTCTTCCCAAGGTTAAAGTAAATTTTTGAATGCTTATAAGACTTTAGAGGGGTATTTCTGACGTACCAGACATTATTTTCTTCATCAAAATCATCCTCTTCTACAGCAAAGTCTTTTAATTGTATCGGCCAAAACACATCATCGCCTAAACATCTTTCATTGATCCCGTTTTCACCGTTTGACCAGATCACCATAACATTTTTCTTCAGGTATTCTGATAAATCTCCTGGAAGTTCAAAAATGTTTGTCACATAGTCTATATTTAATTTGTTCCCCCAACTGTCTTTTTCATATCTATTCTTATAATCTTCCGCAGATGATATTATATCCAATTTTAACTGCGGCTCCCTGCCCCTGCTGCGATTGGGATATGAAGTCCAATACTCGTAATACAAAGATATTTTTCCTTCGCTGAGTGTTTCAAAAAAATCTTCCAGAGAAATCTCTTTACTCTTTGCGTGCTTTATAAATTCCTCATCAAATGTGTTGCCTGTATCATGCTCATAAAATCCTACAGCATCAACCAACGTTACTAAAGTATCAAATGTTTCAAACCATTTTCCGCTTTTTTTATACCATTCTGATGTCATTTTGGGACTTGTCACAAAGAATGGCAATAACAGCAAAACACCCAAAACAACAATTATAATGATAAGCGAATATTTTAATATATGCTTTGTTTTCTTTTTCATTTATGAGCTTTGCTATCGAGAAGGCAACCCATACTTTTCTGGATTTTCTAATTCATAAGAACGAGGGACATACGAACTGAGATTTAAGTAATACCGTTCAGGAGTTTCCAGCATCTCTGCATCAAAAACAAAACCATTTGTCATCCACTTCGCTTCTTTGTATTCTGTGGCACCAGTGATATTTGTTTCAAAATACCCACTAAACCAATCTTCATACATATCCATGTCATCCTCATAAATATCCACCTCGACATTTTCAGGGAATTGAAAAGGTTCTTTTGAAGTATATTTCCAACCTGCGCCTCGTTCTTGAAAAATACCATATTTGCGCCAATGTCCCCTAACAAATGTAGTATCAGCCGGAAAAAACATTCCAGATTGAGACTGCATCTTTTTTCCGTATTCTTCTACATCTTTTTGTGTTATCAACAAATCTTCAATGGATGAAGCTGCAAATAGGCCAAAAAAAAGAATAAAAGGTGAAACTAATACCAGAAAAACTATTCCAACTATTATCAATATCGTCTTCTTCGTTTTGCTCATATTTCTATTCTCCTACTTGTTTCTTTTTATGAGCTTTGCTATTGAGAAGGCAATCCATACTCTTTTGGATTTTCTAATTCATAAGAACGAGGGACATACGAACTGAGATTTAAGTAGTACCGTTCAGGAGTTTCCAGCATATCCGCGCTGAAAACAAAACCATTTGTCATCCACTCAGCTTCCAGGTATCTTGTGACATCGGTGATATTTGTTTTAAAAGACTTACTGTACCTCTCTTTAATCTCGTCTATGCTTCTTTTCCTAACTGCATTCTCTGGCAGTTGAAAAGGCTCTTTTGAAGTGTATTTCCAACCTGCACCCCGTTCCTGAAAGATACAGTATTTGACCCAATAACCATTAACGAATGTTGTATCAGCCGGAAAAACCATTCCAGATTGAGGCTGCATCTTTTTCCCATATTCCTCGACATCTTTTTGTGTTATCATCGCATCTCCAATTAGAGAAGCTGCAAAGATGCCAAAAAAAAGAATAAAAGGCGCGGCTAATGACAGCAGAACTGCCCCTGCTATTATTAATACTGTTTTCTGCGTTTTACTCATATTTCTTCTTTAGTTTCTTTAGCTTTTAACTCATAAGAACGTGGATACCACGAGCCTAAGTTTAAATAATACTGCTCAGGCGTTTTCAGTATCTTTGCGCTAAAAACAAAACCATTTGTCACCCATCTCGCTTCCATGTATTCTGTGGCACCAGCGATATTTGTTTCAAACCATCCGCTAAACAATTTTTCATATCTATCCATATTGTCTTTTTCAATTTTTACTCCTACATTTTCAGGCAGTTGAAAAGGTTCTTTTGAAGTATATTTCCAACCTGCGCCTCGTTCTTGAAAAATACCATATTTGACCCAGACTCCGTGAACAAATGTTGTATCAGCAGGAAAAACCATTTCTGTTTTAGGCTGTATCTCTTTTCCAAATTCCTCTACATCTTTTTGAGTTATCATGAAATCTTCAATAATAGGAGCTACAACCATACCAACAATCAGAATAAAAGGCATAGACAGTATCAGCAGAACTGCCCCTGCTATTATTAATACTGTCTTCTGCGTTTTACTCATATTTCTTCTTTAGTTTCTTTAGCTTTTAACTCATAAGAACGTGGATACCATGAATCTAAGTTTAAATAATACTGTTCAGGCGTTTCCAGTATCTGTGCGCTAAAAACAAAACCATTTGTCATCCATCTCGCTTCCATATATTCTGTGGCTTCGGTGATATTTGTTTCAAACATTCTGCTAAACAACTTTTTGAATGTGTCTGTATTACTCGTTTTTACTCTTACCTTGATATTTTCAGGCAGCTGAAAAGGCTCTTTGGAAGTGTAACTCCAGCCTGCAGGTCGTTCTTGAGCCAGAAATGCGAAGTATTTGACCCAATGTCCATTAACAAATGTTGTATCAGCCGGAAAAACTATTCCTGATTTAGGCTGTATCTTTTTTCCATATTCTTCTACATCCTTTTGTGTTATCATCTCATTCCCGATGATACCAGCGACAAATATGCCCGCAAAAAGAATAAAAGGCGCAGCTAATACCAGAAGAAATATGCCTGCTATTTTTAATATCTCTTTTTTTGTTTTACTCATATTTATTCTTCTCTACTCCCTTTTTTATTTATCTTTTTCCGTTCCTTCTTTATTATAGTAGAATTCTCGAATCCGAATCAAATCTTCTCCTTCTATTTTAGTTAAAATTGGCTCATTTGTTGTTCCATTTATTATTTTAAAGAACATTGTCTGTTCTATTTTTTTTGAAGAAATTGTAAATACATTTGATTCAGCATCAATCATCCTGTATATGAAACGCTCCCTCTCCTTTTCATCCAACCAATCATCAAATCCTTCGCAATCGCATACTTTCAATGGTAATGATCCTTTATCCCAATATTCAAAGAAAACGAATTTTGCACAATGATTCATAAGGATTTTTTCAGTATTATAAGCATGCCGCTTACAGGAATTCCAAATATGCAACGAAAATGCAAAAATAATGAATACTATCCAAACAACAACAAACCACTTTGCTATCTTCCAAAATATTTTCACATTTCTATTTCCTTTTTTACTTTGCGGTTTTCCTGACCAGAGCGGCACGGAAACCGAGAAAATATCCGTACTCGAACCGGTTGGGAACCGCGTAGAAACGGCTGGCCGAACGGCNNNAAGCCGCCGGGTACCACCAGCTGCCGCCGCGCATCACCCGTTCCGAGCCTTCGGCGGGACCGGTCGGATCGGTCACCGGTTCGGTGGAGATATCCTCCCGCTGCCAGTAATCCCGGCACCATTCCCACACATTGCCGTGCATGTCGTAGAAGCCCCAGGCGTTCGGCTCCTTCAAGCCGACTTCCTGAGTGCCGGAATAGGCTTTTTCGGAATAGCCGTACCGCGCCAGCGGCTCGATATTTGGACAGACATAGTAACTGGTCAGATTCTTTCCGTTATTGAGGGCGGTCGTCGTCCCGGCACGGCAGGCGTATTCCCACTGGGCTTCCGTGGGCAGTGTGAATTCATAATCCTCCGTGATATGGCCGGCGGCGCGTTCCAGCTCGGTCAGCTTCTGGCAGAAGCGCATCGCGTCGTTCCAGTTGGCGTACTCCACGGGCAGGTTCCGGCCTTTGAAAAAAGAGGGGTTGCGTCCGATCACGGCTTCATACTGAGCCTGAGTGACTTCATACTTGCCCAGCCAATAGCCCTGAGTCAGGGTCACCTTCCGCTGAGGTTCCTGACCATTGTTGCCCAGTTCCTCTTTGGGCGCGCCCATCATAAAGGTGCCCGGCTCCACATAGATCATTTCCAGGATGACCGGCCCGGCCGGGGGCGCGTTCGTTTCGGAATCGGAGGCTTTCAGCTCCGGAAGAGTGATTTTCAATAACTTATCAAAAGGCGGTTCGGTTTCCTCTGCCTGCGCGGTCTGGAGTCCCGCCGCGCAGACCGCAGCCAGTAAAAATTTTGTGATTCGATTCATATTATTTTCGGAAAAAATAATCCCGCTTACGCCAAGTAGTTTAATCCAAAACACTCCTTCCGTTCAACCTAAAAATGCCCTCCGGGATCATTCGGGGATTGCGTTCACGGAAAAAATCAACTATCCTTTTCCACCGGTTAGCTTTATTGAGCGATTTATCTGAAAACTGAAAATGAACCTGGCCGAACATTACCGGCAAATGTATGAGGATTCTCTGAGCGTTATCCGCTCACAAGGTCCTCAGACAGATGAATTGATAGACTCCCCGGAGGATACCCGCCGGGGGATCACCCTGCTGACCCGTCCGCCGCAGGAAGTGAAAGCTGCCGTCCATGCCATGCTGGAGCGGCTGAGAGGGTTAGAGCCCGGTCAATACTATTACCCCGATGAGGATATCCACCTGACCGTGCTTTCCATCATCACCTGCCGCAGCGGTTTCACTCTGGAAGAGATCGTGCCTCAGGATTATATCCGGCTGATACAAAACGCCCTGCGCGGACTGCCGCCGATCGAGATACGTTTCCGGGGAATCACTCTCTCGCCCGGCTGCGTCATGCTCCAGGGGTATCCTGACGATGACACCCTGAACCGGTTCCGCGACCGGCTGCGGGACGCTTTCAGGAACTCGCCCCTGCGGCAGACACTGGATCAGCGCTACACCCTGCAAACCGCTCATTCCACGGTCGTTCGGTTCCGCCGTCCGTTCAGAGATACAGACGCTTTTCTTTCGGCTTTGGAGTCCTGTCGCGAACAGGACTTCGGGAGCTTCCGGGTGGACCGCATGGAACTGGTTCTGAATGACTGGTATCAGCGCCGGGAAAACACCCGTGAACTGGGGTTTTTCCAGCTCTAGCCCAAAAACTTAGAAATGTCCCCAAACTCTGCCCTTTCTCCCCCGCCGGAGAATGTGACATCCTGTCCGGGAACGGAGCCGGGAAAAGACCGGATGAAAGGCCGAATTTGCTCGCTCCGCCGCTCATTTTTTGTTATTTAAACTGTTGATATGGCTGTTGCTGATTTTGTACATCTTCACGTTCATACGGAGTTCTCCCTGCTGGATGGAGCCTGCCGTCTGGATAAACTGGTCGAACGCGTCAAAGAACTGGAATTCCCCGCGATGGCGATCACTGATCACGGGGTCATGTTCGGCGCGGTGGATTTCTACAAAATGGCACAGAGCGCCGGTTTCAAGGCCATCATCGGCTGCGAGGCTTATGTGGCGCCCGGCAGCCGTCTGGACCGCAAGGCGCAGGGCATCGGCAGCAAGATCCATTACAATCACCTGGTGCTGCTGGCCGAAAACGAGACCGGCTACAAAAACCTGATCCGCATGGTCTCCGATGCCTGGATGGAAGGCTACTACTACAAACCGCGCATCGACAAGGAACTGCTGGAGCGCCACCACGAGGGCATCATCGCGCTGTCGGCCTGTCTGGCCGGTGAGATCCCCCAGCTAATCCTGCACGGCAACCTGAAAGAAGCGCGCGAGGCGGTCAAGTGGTATGTGGATCTGTTCGGGCCGGATCATTACTATCTGGAGATCCAGCAGAACGGCATCCCGGATCAGATGAAAGTCAACGCCGAGCTGATCAAGATCGCCCGCGAGATGAACGTCAAGCTGGTGGCCACCAATGACGTTCACTACATCAACAAGGAAGACTCACACGCGCATGACGTGCTGATCTGCATCGGCACCCAGACCACGATAGACGATCCCAAGCGTCTGACCTACGCGCCGGAACAGTTTTATCTGCGTTCCGCCGAGGAGATGAAAGCCCTCTTTGCAGACACGCCGGACGCTATCGCCAACACGCTGGACATCGCCGAACGCTGCAATGTGGATTTCGATTTCAAGACCCTCCACTATCCGGAATGGACACCTCCGCCGGGCAAGACCACGATGAACTGCCTGAAAGAGCTGCTCTGCGAAGGGTTCAAAGTCCGCTACAATATCGAAGTGACCACCGATGGCGAGGAATTCCACTATACCCCCATGACCATCGAGGACGCGCGCCACCTGCCCAGCTGGAAAGAACCGGCTGAAGGTGCCGGCGAGGAAGAGCTTCGCGCCGCCGCCAATGCCGCTGTGGAACTTATCATCGCCCGTGTGAACAAGGAACTGGGCGTGATGGCCAAGACCGGGTTCGTTTCCTACTTCCTCATCGTGGATGACTTTGTGCGCTACGGGCGCAGTCATGGTGTCAACTGCGTGGCCAGAGGTTCTGCCGCAGGTTCCGTCGTCACCTATCTGCTCCAGATCTCCAACGTGGAGCCGCTGCGCTTCAATCTGCTCTTTGAACGATTCCTGAATCCGGAACGTGTCAATCCGCCCGATATCGATATGGACTTCGCGGATGACCGCCGCATCGATGTGATCAACTATGTGCGCCAGAAGTACGGCAATGAATCCGTGGCACAGATCATCACCTTCGGCACGATGGGCGCGAAATCCGTTGTGCGTGATGTGGCCCGCGCGCTGGGCAAGGACTACAGCGAAGGCGACCGCATCTCCAAGATGATCCCGGCCGATCTGAAGCTGGACAAAGGCGAGAAATCCCTGCTCTGGAAAGCGGTCACGACCATCCCGGAACTGAAGGAAGCCTACGAAAACGATCCCTCCACGCAGGAGATCGTGGACATCGGTCTGAAGCTGGAAGATATTTCCCGCAACGCGTCCACACACGCCGCCGGTGTCGTCATCGGCGCGGAACCGCTTTACAATATCCTGCCGCTGAGAAAAGACGATCACGACTCCATCGTGACCCAATACCCCATGGGACCGGTGGGCGAGCTGGGCTTGCTCAAGATNNCGCTGCGGCCTGGTCAAGATGGACTTTCTGGGACTGAAGACCCTGTCCGTTATCCGCAACGCCTGCGAGCTGATCGAGCGCAATCACGGCGTGAAGATCGACATCGCCAAGATACCGCAGGACGACGAAGCCACTTATAAACTGCTGAACAACGGCGACACGGTGGGCGTCTTCCAGCTGGAATCCGGCGGTATGC
>DBVN01000116.1:0-19909 GCA_002308515.1 Verrucomicrobia bacterium UBA1263
CTGCTGGACGCGGTGGAGCGCGGTGCCAACCGCCGCCGTTATCCCCCGGAAGAACCCTTGCGCATTCGCAAACGCGTCCGGGAACTGTTCCCCGGCGCGGATCTGGACAAGAAAGATTAGTTTCTGTTCTCCGGCACGTTCTTAGGCTTGCAGGAGGAACAAGACTGAGTTATTGTTTGGTTCTTCGAGGAGCAGGGAGGCTCTTCATGAAAGAAGGAAACCGATATGGAAACCCAACAGGCAGATTACAGACAAGTTTTGAGAAGTTTTGAACCGCAGACGGAGTTTTTCGTGGGTGTGGATTCAGACGGTTGTGTATTTGACAGCATGGAGGTGAAGCACAAAGAGTGTTTCTGCCCGATGTTTATCAAAGCACTTAAACTTCAGTCTGTCAGCAAGTTTGCCAGAGAAGTCTGGGAGTTTGTGAACCTCTATTCCCAAACCAGAGGGAGCAATCGTTTCCTGGCGGTGACACGCGCCCTTAAACTGCTGGGACAGAGACCGGAAGTCATCAAGCGCAAATGCCATCTGCCCTCGACCGAAGCTCTGGAGGAATGGGCTGCCCGGACGAATCCTTTGACACCGGCGGCCTTGGTGGCGGAGTTTGAGCGCACGAAGAATCCCGATTTCCAGCCGTTCATGGACTGGTCTGTGGATGTGAACCGCGCCGTGAAGGAGATCATGAAAGGCGTTCCCTTATTCCCTTATGTGAAAGAGAGTTTGGATGTCGCGCGCGTCAAGGCGGATGTTTTCATCGTCTCCCAGACTCCGACAGAAGCCCTGAAACGGGAATGGACAGAAAACCAGATCTATCAGTATGTCCGTTATGCCGCGGGACAGGAAGTCGGCAAGAAAAGCGAACAGATCCGCTGCATCACGGAAGGCCGGTACGCGCCCGAAAAAATGCTGATGGTGGGGGATTCTCCCGGCGATCTGAAAGCCATCAAAGCCAACAACGGATTGTTTTTCCCAATCGTTCCGGGACGCGAGGACGAATACTGGAAGAAACTGGCGGAAGAGGGGCTGGAACGCTTTTTCAATGGAACTTACAAGGGCGCTTATGAAGACGCACTGCTGAAAGAGTTCGCGAACTGTCTGCCGTCGGATCCGCCCTGGAAACAGTAACCATCTCGATCTCTCCCTTTTCCACGGAGAGAGACAATGGAAAATCTTACTTTCTATTCGATCACTTTTATTCTTCTGTTATTAGATGAATTCAGAAGCTAAACTTTGGACTCCCAATTATATCCTTTTTTGCGTGGCATCGTTGATCATGTTCTTCGCTTTTTATTCAACGGTTTCCACGCTGCCGATCTATCTGGATGATTATCTTCACGCGGATAAGAGCCAGATCGGTTTGATCCTGTCTTCCTACGCGCTTGCGGCTGTGTTGTTAAGGCCGTTCTGCGGATACGCTTTGGATTCCTGGGGCAGAAAGAATGTTTTCATGTCGGGGTTCCTGGTTTTCTCCTGCATCTTCGGGATGTACGCGCTGTCCTCTATTCCCTGGATGAATGGAAAAACGCTGCTGGGATTCTCTTTGCCCTTACTGACAATAGGCATTGTTCGTTTTATGCATGGGCTTTCCTGGGCTTTTGTCAGTAGCGGCAATCAGACTATCTCGGTGGATATCGTTCCGCCATCACGCCGCGGGGAAGGAATCGCCTATTTCGGCATGGCCGCCAATCTTTCCATGGCGGTGGGGCCGGCTCTGGGACTGGGTTTGATTAATTTTGCCGGCAGTACCTATCTTTTCATAACAACAATGATCCTGAGTCTTGTGAGCTTTATCTCTTTGTGTTTCATGAAATTTCCTGCCTATCGCCCTCAGCGGACGCGGATCAATCTAAAAGCGATGGTGGAAAAAACAAGCATCCCGTTTTCCATCGTGTGCGCGATCTTTTGTTTTTCCAACAGCTGTTATATGACCTATATGCCGATCTACAGCAAAGAGATAGAAGGAGCGAATCCGGCTGTTTTCTTTTTTGTATATTCCGCCGGGATGATCGGGACACGGTTCTTTTCCGGGCGGATCTTTGACCGGATCGGGCCTATGGTTCCTGTTGGGATTGGTTTTCCGATGATGATCGCGGGCAGTTTACTTTTATGGGCAGGGCATAGTTGCTTTGTTTTTTATCTGGCGGCGTTGTTGCTGGGGATCGGCAGCGGGATGGCGTTTCCCAGTTTTGTTGCCTGTATCAATAATATGGTCAAACCGACACGGCGTGGTGCCGCTAACGCGACCTTTTCTTCCGCGATCGATATCGGGATCGCCAGCGGGATCATTTCCTTTGGGTTCATATCCGATTGGACGGGATTGAGATTTATATATTTTTTGGCTTCCGGACTGTATGTCATTGCTTTCTTGTTTTATCTGCTAATGGCTCATCATCATTATCAGAGGAACAAAATTCAGGGAGTTTGATATATAAAAATTCTTTGAACGGGAATGTGTTGCGTGGATTTTTAAACAGGATTTTCAATATCTGCCGGGAAAAAGAATTGCAAGGAAGTACAAGTCGTTAGAAAATAGAGGCGGAACGGTTTTGACCGTTGGCCTGTGAAGAATATCGTTCGATGAACCGTAAAGAACTGAGAATTATCTATATAGGTAGTGTTCAAGGTGTCGGTTTCCGCTGGACTGTGAAAAGACTGTCCTGCGGATATGAAGTTGTTGGGACGATACGAAATCTCCCGGATGGGACCGTTGAACTTGTGGTTCAAGGTAAACAATCTGAATTGGAGGAATTTGCACAGGCAATAAGAGATTCAGGACTGGGACCCCATATACGGGACGAACAGATCAGCTGGTCTCCGATTCCGCGATCTTCGGAGGAAGGTTGGCATGAAAAGTGCTATAAGACCTTCGAGATTGTCTGATTACTGGAAATGAAGTACGCAATTATAGCTGACATTCACGGAAATTTAGAAGCCCTTCAAGCTGTCCTGAAAGATGCCAAAGAGCAGGCTGTCACTCACTATGCCTGTCTGGGAGACGTGGTTGGATACGGAGCCAATCCCAAGGAATGTCTGGACATCGTTCGTGAGATGAAGATCCCTACGATAAAAGGGAATCACGATGAATATTGTTCTTCCGGCAAAGACCCTGAAGGTTTTAATGAATACGCTCGCGAGGCTATTCTCTGGACCCGTGCCCAGATGACCGAGGACGATCTCAAGTGGCTCAAGGACTTGAAGTATATCCGCATCATGGCCAATTTCACACTGGTGCATTCGACTTTGGACGGTCCAAACCACTGGGGATATATTTTTGACAAACTGGAGGCTGCGGCCAGTTTCCCTTATCAGCAGACACCTCTTTGTTTCTTTGGGCATACACATGTACCTCTGGCCTTTATCAGAGATACGGCGGTGCGCGGCGGAACTTATTCCAAGTTCAAGATCGAAGCCGGCAGAAAGTATCTGATCAATGTGGGCAGCGTAGGGCAGTCCCGTGATGGCGTGGCTAAGGCGACTTATTTGACTTACGATATAAACTCCGGACAAATTGAACTGCGCCGCCTGGATTATGATATGGACACGGCGATGGATAAGATTCGGAAAGCCGGTCTGCCGGAGCGTTTGGCGACTCGTCTGGCGGAGGGACATTAAGTGTGGAAGCTGTTGGCGATCACGCGTCAAAGCTCAAGGTCTTAATTTGCAAGCCCAGTTCTCTGGGCGATATCATTCATGCTCTGCCGGTGCTGAGGCGGCTCAAAGCCTGTTGGCCGGATTCTTTTGTTTATTGGTGGGTCGCGACCGGTTTCGCGGGATTACTGAAGGAGGATCCGCAGCTGGATGGGATTTTTCTTTTTGACAAAAAATCTCTGGTACGGCTCCGGGATCTTCCTAAAAATATTTCTTTTGTTTCCCGGATCCGGAAGATGCGTTTCGATTACATCCTGGATCTTCAGGGACTGCTGCGAAGCGCGATTTTTTCCCGGTTGTGTAAGGGCAAGCGAACGATTGGTGTGAAAGACTGGAGGGAAGGCGCACCGCTTTTTTATGACAAATCCATTCCCCGGCCCGGCAGAGATGCTCACGCCGTAGATTGGTATTTGGAATGTCTGAAGGCCATCATTCCGGAGCCTCTATTCACAGACGCGGCCTCCAGAGTATCCGAATGGCTGCCGGTGAATCCCACCGCGGCGGCATCCGCTTCCGGCATTACCGGTTATGACTCAGGCGCAGATCGGCCTCGTTATGTTATTTTTCACCCTTGCACCCGCTGGCAGAGCAAACACTGGCCGTTGGATTCTTTTATCAAATGCGCCAGGGAAGTGCTTGCCCGCAGAAAGGATGTCATCCTTTGGATCACAGGTTCCAAAGAGGAATCGTCCATTGGTCAGCAGATCGTGGATCAAACAGACTCATCCCGTGTGAAAAATTATTGCGGAGCGTTTTCTCTGCCGGAAATGATAGAAGCGATCCGATTATCTGATGTGATGCTGACCAATGATACCGGCCCCATGCACATCGCGGCCGCGCTGAAAAAGCCGTTATTGGCCTTATTTGGTCCGACCAGCCCTCTGCGGACAGGACCTTACGGCATGTCGGATTCCGTGTTGACCGCCCGGAGACCCTGTATGCCGTGCTTCAAAACACGCTGCCCCTACGGAAAGATCGCCCTGTGTATGCAGGATATTTCTGTAGAACTTGTTGTAGAGGGAATTCTTAAACGCATTTGACCCAAAATCTTGATAGAGATTTTGGGTTAATTTGAACTTTCCTTGAGCAGCTTCTCAACAAAATTAGTTGTATAGTTTCCTCTGAGGAATTGTTGATTACTGAGGATCGATTGCTGGAAATTGGCTGTTGTTTTGACATCCGAGATCATCAGCTCACTCAGCGCGCGCGACATTCTGCTGATGGCATCCGGGCGGTCTTTGCCCCAGACGATCAGTTTGCCCAGCATGGAATCGTAATAAGGAGGGATGTTGTAGCCGGCGTAAATGTGACTGTCAAAACGCACACCGCGACCGCCGGGAGTATAAAGCATTTTGATCGTTCCGGGATGCGGACGGAAATTGTTTTGAGGGTCTTCCGCGTTGATCCGGCATTCGATGGCATGGCCTTCGGATTGGACGCTCTTGAAACTTAAAGGATTGTCCGCCGCGATGGATATCTGCTCGCGGACGATGTCTATTCCGGTGACTTCTTCCGTAATGGGATGCTCCACCTGGATGCGCTTGTTCATCTCCAGAAAGTAGAAATTCCCTTTCTCGTCCACGATGAATTCGACCGTGCCGGCATTGGTATAGTTGGCCGCTTTGGCAATGGCGATGGCCGCGCGGCTCATCTTCTTGCGCAGATCTTTGAAGCGGTTATCTATCAGGGGAGAAGGGGTCTCTTCCAAAAGTTTCTGATTTCTGCGCTGGATAGAGCAGTCTCTCTCGCCCAGATGAACGACATTTCCCTTGTTATCGGCCAGTATCTGGAATTCGACATGGTGAGAGACCTCAATGAATTTTTCGATATAAACGCCGCTGTTCCCGAAAGCTTTTTCCGCCTCTGTCTTGGCGGCGTAGAAATTATTGACCAGAGAAATATCATTATGGGCAATGCGCATTCCGCATCCGCCTCCTCCGGCTACGGCCTTGATCAGAACCGGGTATCCGATCTTATGCGCGATATCCAGAGCATCCTCGCGATTATCTACGATCCCATCTGATCCCGGAGGGATAGGAACACCGGCCTTCTTGGCCAGAAGGCGGCTGAGCGCTTTATCTTCCAGGGCGTTCATGGCATCCGAACTGGGGCCAATGAACTTGATATTGCAGTTTTCACAGACATCCGCGAAGTGAGCGTTTTCTGAAAGAAGTCCGTATCCCGGATGGATAGCGTCCACGTCTGTGATTTCCGCGGCGCTGATGATGCGGTCGATCCGGAGATAGCTGTCGGATACCGGTGCTTTGCCGATACAGATAGCCTCATCGGCCAGCTGGACATGCATGGAATTGGCATCCGCTTCGGAGTAAACGGCTACCGTGCGGATATTCATCTCCTTGCAGGTGCGAATGATACGCACCGCAATTTCTCCACGATTCGCGATAAGGATTTTTTCAAACATAAGAACCAGCTATTTGACTTTAAGACCGGTCATCATCAAATGGCTGAAATCAATTAGGTTTGATCCTGAAAAGAGTTTGGCCGAATTCAACCGGTTTGCCATTAGTTGCCGCCACTTCCACGACAGTGCCTCGCACTTCGGCTTTGATTTCATTCATCACCTTCATTGCCTCAACGATGCACACGACTGTATCCGGGTTGACTTGCGAGCCTCTCTCAACATAAGGAGCGGATTCAGGAGACGGAGAAAGATAAAAAGTACCTACCATCGGAGCCTTTATATCAACCAATACAGGATCTTTGGAAGGAGCCGCGCTGCCTGTTTCCGCGACAGGAGTATGAGATTTTTGCGGACGGGATGCAGGCATCTTTTCCACGGAAGTCTCATCTTCTGTTCCATTTATCGAGCGTTTGAGTTTAATTTTGAAGCCTTCTTTCTCTAACTCGAACTCCGAGAGGGAATTCAGCTTCATCAAATCAATTATGGACTTAATGTCTTTAATATCCAAAATAATAATGCCCTGGCAATTGTTTGTTGCCGCAGGGGCAAACTGATTATTTTTTCTTAAAATTCGCTATAGCATCTAATGCTAATGAGTAGCTTTCTGCACCAAAACCACATATCACCCCAATACATACGGGAGATAAGTAGGATTTGTGTCTAAAATCCTCTCTCGAAAAAACATTCGACAGATGGATCTCCACAGTAGGAATGCCGGTTCCCTTGATCGCGTCACGTATCGCGACACTCGTATGGGTATAGGCACCCGCGTTCAGAACAATCGCATCAAATTGACCCAGAGCTTGTTGTATCCAATCAACCAATACGCCCTCATGATTGCTCTGCCGGAACTCTACCTCAATGCCAGACTGGGAAGCTTTTTTCTTCACTTTTTGCTCAATATCAGCTAACGAAAGCGTTCCATAGATGGAAGGCTCACGCACTCCCAGCATATTCAAATTCGGTCCATTCAGATAAAGCACCTTCATGGCAACGTCATTCTACACCAGAGAATACCCAAAAGTCCACAAAAAACTGCGAAACTTCTTACGAAGAAATATGGAATCTATCTGATTGATTCCCTTTACTTTACGTTTCTGGGGTCAAGAGCGTCCCGGAGACCGTCTCCCAAAAAATTAAGGGAAAGCAGCACTGTGACCAGCAAACTGGTGGGGTAAAGGATTGTCCACCAGTAGATTTTGAGAGGATTGATCTGTCCCGCGCCACCGGCGATCAAAGAACCTAAACTGGCTTGCGGCGGTTGTACGCCGATGCCCAGATAGCTGAGGAAGGATTCATTCAGGATAATGGCCGGAACGGTCAATGCCAGATACACGATAGCGACTCCCGCGATATTGGGAATAATATGACGGAGAATGATACGTAAGTGACTGGCTCCCAAAATTTTGCTTGCTTCCACAAAGGCCATTTCCCTCAAAGACAGTACCTGACCGCGGACAATGCGTGCCATGGTGAGCCAGGAGACCGCGCCTAAGCCGATGAAAAGGAAAAGCATCCGCACGATATGACCGGAGTTTCCGTGAAGGAGGCCCGTTTCCGAGAACCATTGCTGGGTGATCCCTTCCAGGGAAGTCATCAGCGCGATGACAAATACAATGGAGGGAAGGGAATAAAGAACATCCACAAATCGCATCATGATGGAGTCTATTTTTCCGCCGAGGTAACCCGCGGTGGCACCCCACAGGACTCCGATCACCAAACTCACCAAAGCACCCACAGAACCAACCAGAAATGAAATGCGTGTTCCGTACAGAGTGCGGGAAAAGAGATCCCGTCCGTGGTCATCCGTGCCAAACAGATGGGACAAGCTGGGCGCTGTATTGATGAATTCCGAGGTTTCATTGGGATCCACGACCGAAAAAAACGGATAAATCAATATAAAGGCCAGGAGTAAGATCAAATAGATCGCGCTGATAAATGCCAGACGGTTCTTTTTGAATCGTCTGAACGCGAGTCGGGATGGTGATAGGATACGGCTCATTGCAGTTTAATACGTGGATCCAGATAACTGTAGAGGATATCTACCAGCAGGTTCAATAAAAGCAGAAGGATGGAGTAAACCAGTGCCAGTCCGACCACCATCGTATAATCACGATTCAGGGAAGAATTGACCATGAAGACCCCAATACCGGGGATTTGAAAAATGTTTTCAACAATGAACGATCCGGTTAGCAGATCAGCCAGAAGCGGACCGGAATAGGAGAGAACCGGAAGTATCCCCAGACGCAGCGCATGCTTGAAATAAATAGAGAAATCAGAGAGTCCTTTTGCTCTGGCAGTGACGATGAAATCCGACTGCAAAGCCGTGATCATTCCTTCCCGTGTCAAACGAGCGACACGACCGGAAAAGTAGATGCCCAGCGCGAATACCGGCAGAACGATGTGCGAAAAACTTCCCCAAAGCGCGACAGGGAATATCCCCAGATAAATGGAAAAAATCAAAATCAACATGGGGGATAGAATGAATCCCGGCACACAGATCGCGGCCAGTGCTAATAAAGTGGCGGAATAATCCACCCAGGTTCCTTTCCGAATCGCGGCGATGAATCCCAAGGGAACGCCGATCCCCAGTGCCAGCCCAAAGGATAACAGCCCCAGCATCATGGAGATGGGTAACCCTTGCTTGATGATGTCTGTGACTGTGTGGTTGCGGTATTTCAGAGAAGCGCCCAGATCGCCATGCGCGATCCCGTTGAGGAAATAGAGGTATTGTTTCCAGACAGGCTGATCCAGATGATAGCGAGCGGCCAGATTCTTTTCGATCTCTTTAGAGGCTGGTTTGCGTTCGGAGTCAAAGGGTCCACCCGGAGCTACCCGCACCAGGCAGAAAGCCAGAAAACTGATCACCAGTATGAGAGGGATCAGAAAAAGGATTCGTTTTAAAATATGATTCAGTCGTTCCATTATTATTTGTTGGAAATCAAATAGACCGGCGGACCTTTGGGAACAATGATCTTTTGGCCCGGAAGAAGTTCCCCAATGGCATTCATTTTGACATCGCAGGCGAATTCCGTCGCGTCTTCCGGTGAAATCGTTATTTTTTGCTGAGGATTCCAAACGGCTTTGACTTGTTTTTTGGCTCCCTCAAAGGTCGCGATATAAGTATTATCCTCTCTGGTTTCAAGTTCTTTGAAAGAAGTTCCCTTGAGAATGGATGTCATCGTCGAGAAAACAGCGTAAGCCGGTTTGGGAGAAAAATCCTGGCGAGTGATCCCCATATTGAATTCAAAATACCAGGGATCGTCTCCATCATTGCGGAAGTTATACCAGAAATTCTTAGGATTGACCCCGGAAGCGATCGTCGTGAGATGTGCCCTGGCCAGGTATTCAGCTTGTTTACGCTCTGAGTGGGGAACAAAATCCTGCTTCAATATCGGATGCTCTGTGTGAGTTGCCCAGCCCATTTCCGTGTTCCATATCGGGCGATGAGTCCCATCCGGCAGTTGTACGAGTTTATCGGCTTTTTGGAGGTCTTCGATAAAGACATCTTCAACCAATATGGAGCGATAGGGATGGATCGTCAAAATGTCGAACGGAGCTTCTTTTTTGACATTGGTTTCGATGAAATCGAAGTCGATCCCAGCGGTGGAGAGCCCCAGCACCTGGATTTCAGGATCTATTTCTTTGATCATTTGATAGCATCGCTTGAGCAGATCGGTGTACATTTCTTTGGGACCTTGCCAGAAGAAAATGTTCGGCTCATTCCAGATTTCCCAGTGATGGATACGGCCTTTATATCGGGTGACACAGGTTTTCAGGTATTTCAGATATTCCTGGATGCCTTCCTCTGTATAGGGTTTTGTCCAGCCGCTCCAATAAGCGGTGATGCCATAGACCTGGATACCGTATTTTTCCGCGACATCCACTACATGATCAAAGTGGGCCCAGTTGTAATCACCTTTGCGGGGTTCCAGCATGCTCCAGTTAAATTCCTCGCGCGTCCATTTGACTCCGGCTTCAGCGGCCTTGCGCGCGACGGTTTCCATTTGATCCATCGGCAGACGGTATAAATACACGCCCATGCCGAAGGGGGAATCCATATCCTTAGTGAAATCCGTATTGCGGGGGAAATCTCCCAGCCAGGTGCTGTAGATCTCATCTTCATTCAAACCCGGAGCGGAGAAGATAAAACAAGCCTCCACAAAGTTGAGTTTTTGCGGAACGGGGAATGTAAATGTTTCCGAAGTTTTATCCAGATTACCGGAAATGGTGATGGAGCGCTTAGTTTCTTGCAGTGTCTCTCCATTCCAATTTTTGAGAGCGCAGAGCAAATCGCCCTTTATTGCTTTGGGTGCGACGACTTGTCCATTCCAGGTAAAATGGATATTTTTATCATCAGAGTGGGTTTCCGCGTATTGCATCAGGATAGAATCATTGGGCGCGGAGGTGATGAGAATAATGTCAAAATCTTTCAGATCAATGTCTTCTGCTTTGGAACTTGTGAAGGCGATCCTTCCCAGGCGCATTGGTCCATGGATCTTGCCGTCATTTTCTCCGCCGACCCAGCTCCAGTCGTTTCCGGGCGGAGCGTCTATGACAAATTCAAATCCATTGTCCGTAACGGTCGGGGAAATATCCCTTTTTAGGAATGTCATGAAATGAGTATGAGAATGCAAAGTGACTTGAAGCCCATCTACGGAACCTTTGCCGCGTAAGATGATCTTTTTAAGAACACCCGGCAAAGTACGGGCCGGAAAATTCAAAGAAGCAGAACGATTCTTTTGAGAAAACTTCAGCTTCAATTCACCGGTTTCATGTTTCCATTCTCCATTTTCGCACCACCAGGAGTGAGCCGGTACGACTTTTCTGAAAGAATGCTCCAGCTGGACTTCATTCTTCTGAGAGCCGGATAACAGCTTGATATTATCAAACAGGATTTCTCCGTTCTTGATTTGCTGTTTATCCGCCAGAATTGCCAGACGGGTAGGGAGACCATGAAAGATGCCGTCTTTTTTACCGCCCCAGGAGTCCTCCCATAAATCCAAAGAGGTGTAAACATTCCTCCAGCGGTCAGAGACCGCGCGGACTTCTTTTTGGAAAGTTTGGTTGCTGCTGTCCGTCAGACGTATCTTGACACGAACGCCTTCCGGTTTGAAAAGATCAAAAGTGATTCCTGTAAAAGGTTCCGATTCTTTCCATCTGTCATCGTGAAGTTGACGTTCAGCGGAGACATAAGCCCCGCCTTTAGAGAAATCAAAGGACAGTTTTCCATAATAGTCCTTGTTGGTTTTGGATTGGATCTCAAAATATCCCTCGGCTCCTGGGAATTCATTTCCGTTCCAAAATTTCCATGTTTCTTGGGAATCAGGATTAAAATCTTCAACAATATATTCTTCTCCGAATACTAAAGTAAGACCGAGAAATCCCGCTAATATCGTGAGCAAACAGCGGCGCATATTTAAGCTAATTGTATATTCATTGATGAAGGCTGATCAAAAATTATTCATCTTCGTCCTCGTCATCATCTGCCGCCAGCCCCTTAGCGACATATTCAGACCAGAGCTTTTCTTCTACATAGATTTGCAGAAAAACTCCCGGACGGAACCCGTAGAACCCCGCGTATTTATAGTGGGGAGTGTTATCATCGGATGTATTGTTCGTTTTCTCTTTGATAAGAGTCGCGAAATTTGGAGAGAAGATCAGGACAGAAGCCCGAATATCCTGTGGCACATCGCTGTACCATCCTGTTGTTTCATCAAACTCCCTCAAGTACCAGGGGAGAGGCCAGCAGTCACCATTCTTGGTAATGACCTGGATCAGCATCTTTTGTCCATCGGGATGGATGCTGCTCAACTTTTCAACGGTGCGGACGATATTCCGAACATCGGAAATAGTGTGAGCGTAAACATGAGGATTTTTGGATTCTTCGTAATATTTTTTGTTCAGCTGGTTGGCTTGACCTAAAAGATGAACACAGCCCGTGATAAGAACCAAACAGACGAATGCTCTGGCCACACCGTTTTTCCACGCTGTGATCGCGTAATGAGTCCCAATGCCCGCCAGAAGGATAAATCCCTGCATCACGCAAATAAAACACCAGGGAGTTTTATAAGGAATAACGCAATAAATGATCCCCAACAGCAGTGTATAACCGCCTAAGAAAATGGAGAACCGCCGAACAGCAGGGGAGAAATGATCTTTGAATCCGGCCCAGATACCTAATACAGTCGGCAGCAAAATGAACAATTCTGTGAAATGAGGACCGCCGTCTTTGCTGAACCAGAAGAATCTTTGCAAATAATAATACCATGGCCAAATATGCGGAGATTGACCTCCGGCACGGTTGAGCCAGGGCATATAGGTGCGAAGAGAATCAACAGGCCCGGCCCAGTTGGTGAAAAAGGAGGTGAAGAATAAAAGCCCCGTTACGATCAATCCGAATATAGCCAGCAGCCAATGTGTCAGAGGTATCTTCTTCAAAAAAAGAACGGGAGCCCCTTTAAATTTCTCTAATCCCAGCAGAATGAATAATCCGCCCGCGGCAGCCGCTACATTGAAAACAAAAGTCTCTTTTGTGGCATACATCAACCCCAGAGCAATGCCGGAGGTAAGGATCCATCGACGTTTCCTGGTTTGGGAGTAGCACCAGAGAGAGCCTAAAAATAAAAGCGAAAAAGTAAACAACTCTGTCTCGTGGATATAATACCGGCTGTAGAAAAGAAGCGAAGGACTTACGACCAGCAGAATACCAGACAGCAGAGTTCCGGAACGTCCCAGAGCGTTCCGAAACAGAAAAAGCAAACAAATCGAAATCAGACTGAAGACCGCCGGAACACTCCGAAGCACGGCTTCATTTTCAGTATCAATATCTTGTTTGGAGAACCATTGGATGGGGATACTGACGTAATTAAAAGATGGACCGTGGAACTCATTGGGGTTGTATTTATAGTCACCCGTTTTCCAGTAGGTCCGGAACTTCATTGCCTGAACCGATTCATCTGCGTGAAAAGGTCGCTGTGCCAAATTTGCCCAACGAAGAGGCACTGCCACAGCGACCAAAATGATCAGAATCAGACAAGTTTGCCAAAGTCGGCTCACAACTTGTCTCTCCTAAAGGTTGTTATTTACCCCAAGCTTCGACTTCGATATAGCGGTTCATACCACTATAGCTGCTGCCGCGGCTGTACAAGCGGATATAACGAGCTTCCACACCTTTGGTGTCGATCAGACGACCTTCATAGCTCTCGTAGTATTCCAGATCCTTGCCTTCACCCAGCTTGGAACTATTGTCATAGTCGTTGTTGTAAACAGTGGTGACACCGTCTTTGAACTCCGGATCATTGGAGACCTGCACGATCACATCGCGATAGATATGCGGAGTATTGTGGGCATGCCAAACAACAATGGCGTACAGCTTGCTGGCTTTTTCCAGATCGATCTGGACCCATTGAGTTCTGCGGGGCAATTCAAGGAAGGTATCATCGCTGAATTCCTTATTGCCGTCAGTGACCAGATCATAGCTGCCGCTGTTGGGTTCTTCAACGCTGCCGGTGACTTTCTTTTTCAGAGCCAGATTTTTGCAGCCTTTGGGAACCATGAAAGCCGGACGCGGATTTTCAGAAGGTTTTTCCAAGTGTTCATCATCCGGTACATCCGTGGGAGTGCCCATGAATGCAGGGATGGGGAGCTTGAGTTCAAGTCTTTCCATATCTTCAGCCGTACCGGTGAAAGGAGCTGAAAACAGAGCCGCGGTCGCGGCGATCGTTAATAAAGAGGTAAGTTTATTCATTTTTAGATAATGCCGGAGCAAAGTTTTTCTCTGCTCCGGACTGGTTTAAATTATTCTTCAGGTGCCCAGACTTCAACTTCGGTGTAACGGTTCAGTTTGCTGAACGTACTGCCGTTGCTGTACATACGGATATAACGAACTTTCTTGCCTTTGCAGTCGATCAGGCGGCCTTCGTGTGTTTCAAAGTATTCCAGATCTTTGCCCGCGCCGAGTTTCAAGTTGTTATCATAGTCATTGTTATAGAAGATGGTCACACCTTCTTTGAATTCCGGATCGTCAGATCCCATTACAACGATGTCACGATAGACCTGCGGTGTGGCAAAGCTATGCCAAACAACGATGGCTGCAAGGGGATAGGATTTCTCCAGATCCAGTTGGATCCACTGCGGTTTGCGGTGCAGTTCGAGAAATTCATCAGTCGCTTCTTTGTTGCCGTCTGTGACTAAATCGAATGTACCGGCCAGAGGAGAATCATCACTGCTGGTGACCTTTTTACCGAGCGCGATATTCTTGACACCTTTAGGAGCCATGAAAGCCGGACGAGGTTTACCCGTAGGTTTTTCCACATATTCACTCAGTTCAATATCACTGGGAGTACCCTGCTCAGAGGGCTTGGGCAGCTGCAGAGGAAGGGCTTCCAAATCCGCTGCGCTTGTATTCACTGTAAAAGACAGGGCGGCAAACAGAGCCGCGACACTCAACATTCTAACCTTTTGCATCTTCATATACTCTTGTAATTACTACAATAATATCCCGCTTATCCTACCAACTTTCCCTGTTGTTGGCAATAGAGCGGCATTAAAATTTTTCACTTAACTCTCAGCGAAGAGGATCATTTCATTGACCCAGTGAACTTCGAGCGAAGTTTGAGAACATGGTTTCCACCGCTGTTACCCGCTAAATTAGACGCTTTTTCCTGTTATTTATTCACTTGCTGGAATGATAACCAGACGGAAAAACGAATTCTCAGGGCCAATAGTGATCGTATAAGGGGATGTTGCCGATTCTATTACGGTCCAGGGACCTTCCGCGAAAGAGGCTTGCTGAAGCTGGTAAATATAATAGCCTCCTGACGATTCCTGCTGCCATGAGAAAGTGATACTTGTTTTTGATTTAGAATCAATTACTAATGTAGGGGAAGAGGGAACAGGCGGTTCAATGACAACGAGGGAATTGGTGAGATTCTCTGAGAAATAACGAGTGGCATCTGTCGGGATGAATTTCAGAGTAAGTGAGTTTGTTCCGACTGGCAAAACAGTGCCTGTATCTGGAGAGTAAACAAAAATGCCTGATACATTTGCGGTTGCATTAAGCTGCGCGGATGAAAGCGGAGTCCCGTAGATGATGGGGGATAGCTCATTCCAGGTAAGAGTGGCATGGGTTTTGTTGATCTGCATGGTGACACCAAATTCATTTGGGGAATAAGAACTTGTGTCAGAAGGAGTAAAATTGGCTGTGATGATATGCTTGCCGACATCCAGCACCGTTCCGGCTGGGGGAGTATAGGTGAAACTGCCGTTGATTTTTGAAGTGGCGTTCAGCTGAGTGGAGGAGAGCGGTGTGCCGTAAGTAATAGGAGTTGGTTCTTTCCAGGTGATCGCAGGTGTCGTTTTCCCGGTGATGAACTTGCCGACATCCAGTCGTCCGCCTGTGCTGCAGTAGTTGGCAAGGGAGTCTTTCTTTTCGACAGAATTGAGCAGTTTGTTTTTTATATCTTTCCAGTTGGCAGACGGATACAGCTGCATATAAAGTGCTATAGCCGCTGTCACCATGGGCGTAGCCATAGAAGTTCCATTCAGTGAAGAATATTTGCTGTCGCTTCCTACGTATGTGGAATAAATGCTGGTTCCGGGCGCGAAAAGGTGAACATAAGTGGAACTATAATCGGAATTGCTTGCTTTCGCGTCAGAAGATGTTGAATTCCCCACACAGATGATGTTTTGATATGTTGTGGTATAACAGGCGGGATATTGAGGTTGCTGGGATAGATCACTGCTATGGTTCCCGGCTGCGCAAACAACGAGCATTCCCTTGGATTGCAATGTCTTCAATTCCTCTTGTAAAATTCTTACATTTTCAGAAATGGTCCAACTGAGGTTGAGGATGTTTGCTCCGTTTTTACGGGCGTAAACCATACCTTCTACGGCTCCGCTGATAGAGCCTGTTGTTTTAGTCATGAACTTACATGACATGATCTGAGTGTTCCAGGTAATGCCGGCGACCCCTTTTTCATTGTTCCCGGTCGCTCCCAGAATACCGGCAATATGAGTGCCATGTCCTACCGTATCCAGGGGATCTCCGGAGATGACTCCGCTGACATCCACTCCGTAAACATCGTCAATATAACCGTTTCTATCATCATCAATGGCATTATCTGGTATTTCTTTAGAGTTTACCCACAGACTGCCTTTCAGGTCTTCATGGGTATAAAGAATCCCGCTGTCAACCAATCCAATGACAATATCTGGAGCTTTATTGATTATATTCCAGGCGGCAGTGGCTCCGATCAAAGGAATATGGTAAGAATCATTTGAATCCTGTGTATAAGTATCATTAGGAATAATAGCCGCTTCTACCAAATAATCCGGACAAGCGTCCTCAAATAAACCGCTTTTGATATACTGCTGAACTTTGTCGGGAACACTCTCCAGAGGCGAGAACTCAATGACCTGCCAGGGATAGTCCCCGGCCATGAGGATGTTTTTTATTTTTGTTCCGCAAGTTTTATGGAATGCTTCGGTTTGTGCGAAAGTTGTTCCGTCTTTGGGTTTTACCAGAATACGTCCCGGATACCATTCCGCGGCACCGGCAGAGACAATAAGTGAACAAGCAATGATGAATGAGAAAAAACGGGATTTCATTTACTATAGCCCCAAAAATTTTTTAAGATCCTCTCTGGCTTTATCTTCTCGTCGAGTATCTTTGACGATAGGAACATAAACTCTTTTTGCGAAATCAAAGTATTCGCAGAAGTTTCCTTTAGTTTTGTCCGCGACTTCCTCGGCTCGCCGGTCATTACATTGATAAGCAAGGTCTGGAGCCCAGGCGACGCAATTTCGGCAAACACGCAAGTCAGCGCCGCATCCTAAGCAGCGCTCACCACGTCCGGGAAGACCTTTCAAATCCAACGGACGTCCGCAATTATAACAATGCAGAGTTGGCTTCTTAGAAAGATCGCTTTCACTCATATCTTATTGAGCGGCAGAAGGTACAGGAGGCGCGGGAGGTGCCTGCGGCTCGCGGACAGCCTTTACCTTTCCAGTCTTGGGATTATAGGAATAGGTGAGACCTTTGGGAAGTTCCGGTATAGAAGGCAGATATGAGCCGGCAGTGGTCAGTTCGGCTAAACTTTCCGGATATCTGTCTTCTTCCGCGTGAAAGAGATTGATCGCTTCCTGGATAGTTGAGATGTCTATGACCTTGGTTGCTTGCTTCTGTGCCTGCCCCATCGCTCCCAGATAATCCAGGTTGTTTTCCGCGGGCGGAGGATTATCCGCTGTGGGATTTTCTTTATCTTTATTATTTCCGCAGCCAACAAACAGAGCCGCGGCCAATAGACTGCTGAATATGTAACAGAATAAATGTTTTTTCATGATCATTGATTTACCGGGTTAGATTTAAAATATTGAACAGCTTCCTCGGCTGACGCGAAACGGTGTTCTTTGCGGGTAGCCATATTTTTTACGATACAAATAGCTGTGCCGCCTTCTTGTTTTTCCATGCGGAATGTCCAGCGGGCTTTTAATTCTATAGCGCGTTTAAATTGTTTTTCCGCTTTGAGCGGAACAAGCGAATACTCTGTTGAAAAATCCGCGTCCCTCAATGTCTGGACAGCTGAAAGGGATCGTGAACGAAGAGTTTCATCTTCAATCAGGACACAAACATCCGCGGAAGGTGAAAAGGCCGGCAAAAGCCCGCGTTCTTTGAGTAATTCCGTCAGGACGACATCGCCCATCCCAAAACCTAAAGAGGGGATATCCACTTTCCCGCCTTTGACCGTATTAGTGGCGGGATCAAATTCCCCGCCAGAAATAAGATTGGTCAGATTATCATAGCGGCCGCCGCCGGCAATGGCGCGAAAATGACCTTTTCTGTCAAAGGCTTCAAAGACCGGGCCGGTATAATAGGCCAGACCTCGGATCACACCGTAATCCACTTTTACGAAATCAGCGAAACCACGCGCTGCTAAATTGTCTAAAATAGCTTTAAGTTCCTCTGTCGGTTCTCCGGAAGCAATGAAAGCCGTTACTTCTTCATAGGAGAAACCGAGAGCGGCCAGTTTTTGTTTGGATACATCCGGGTCTTCTCTTTCGAGTTTATCCACGATCTGATAGAACTCGTAGGCCTTGGAAGGATCCGGGCAGCGTTTGCTGAAAAATTCACTCCAAGCTCGGCGGCTGCTCAGGCGGATCACAAAATCTTCAGCCGTAAGACCAAAAGCTCTCAGGATATCGATCAGAAGGCTGATGATCTCCGCGTCCGCGCTGGAGGACGCTTCTCCAAAAATATCCGCGTTCAGTTGGAAATGCTCGCGCAGACGGCCTTTCTGCTGACGTTCATAGCGGAATAACTGAGGAATAGAGAACCACTTGATAGGCTTGCGGTAGTTGCGTTCGTGCGCAGCTATCATGCGCGCCAGGGTGGGAGTCATTTCCGGACGCATGGAGACATTGCGGTCACCTTTGTCTGTGAAGTTATAAAGCTGACCTACGATCTCTTCTCCACTCTTCAGGGTATAAAGTTCCAGAGGTTCCAAAGGGGGACCGTCATATTCCCGAAAACCATATCTGTGTGCTGTTTTTTTCCATGTATCAAAAATATAGCAGCGTGCGTCCGCGCTCCAAACATCTTTGTGGGGAAGCGGTTCTGGATAAAAATCACGAAATCCCGGTAAACGATCCATTCTGTATTAACCTCTTGATATTAAAACTTAGGGTGTCACGACTCCTGATAAAAGGAAAGCGTGACACCCTAATCAGTTTTCACCTAATTATTTAATAGGTGACACTATTTCCCATCAGGGCGTGTTATTTCTTGATCTTCTTGGGATCGAGCTTTTCGACCATTTCTCTCATTTCCTTACCGGGTTTGAAACGAACGACCGGACGGCTGGGAATGGGAATGTCATTTTGGGGCTTATTCGGATTGCGTCCAATACGAGGCTTGGAGACGCGGACTTCAAAAACACCGAAGTTGCGGATTTCAACAGTCTTACCTTCTGCAAGGGCTGCATTCAGATAATCCAGGGTTTTCTGCACGATATTGAACACAGTTTCCTGTGTTTCACCGGTTTCATGGCTGATCTTCAGAACCAGATCTCTCTTAGTAAAGTTTTTACTCATGTCTTTTCTATTGGTTAAATGTTTGTTATCAGGCACATCTGAGAGTATTTTCATACTCCGGCAAAGGGTGTCGTCACCTTTTGCTGGGCGGCAGAAAAGGTTTGGTGAATGCCTCATAAAAATCAAAACCCTTGCGGAAATCCTCTTTAGAGTCTTGATCTGTTTTGCTTAGCATTCCCTCTTCCACCATGTTAAAAACGATCTCGGCAAAATCTTCGCAGCGGGTGATTCCCCATTCCGCGAAAACCATAGTGGCCATCGATGCAAATTCATTTAATGCGTACTCTTTAATACCTTCCAGCAGTTCCTGTCCGGACACATGTCCTATTTTGCCTCTGGTCTGTTTGATCTTTTCCTGTGTATAAATCAGCGCTGACTGTACAAAATCATAACTGTCCGGGTGATAACGTTGATCCCGTGCAATGATGTTTTCCACAGCAGTGGTGAATTTTTCATCAGGCATAATCAATCAGACTGGAGCTGAGAAACTACTGACTGATAGTTGAGCTCGCACCCAAATCGGGAGAAAGTATCTCATTTTTTTGAGAAAGAGTCAAGAAGTCTGTGAATGAGAGATTATTGTGGATGATTCATAATTGTGGGAAATTATACCCACTTAAAAGGTCTTATATAAAGTTGTTCAGAATTATATAACTTACTGAAAAAAAACGTATTATATAAAACTGAAAAAAGACGTTTCTCTCTTTCAAAAACTTACCGAAGCTAGCGGAAAAATAATTTAAAAAT
>DBVN01000116.1:19949-40065 GCA_002308515.1 Verrucomicrobia bacterium UBA1263
GTTCCTAGAATTTCAACCCTTTAAAAAGGTCGTCCAAAGGATTGATCTGGGTATGGACCGGTTCGGTTTTGAAAATAGCCTCCAGATAAGTGATGGCTTCGTTGATGCTGCGTACTGACTTGGGCAAGGTGGCTCCGGCGGCATTGGGATGTCCGCCGCCTCCCAGCTTGTGCGCTACTTTGAGCGCCTGACCTTGTCTGCTGCGCATACTCACTACCACAGAGGCATTTGATTTGCGGTAGAGAGTCATCAGGACACCGTATTTGCCCTCAAATTCTTTCAGCAGCTGATGAACAATGAGATTCCCGTTTCCTACCGCGATCTCTACTACGGCGATCTCATCATTGATGGGAGTAATGTTCTCGCGGCTCCAATCCAGTCCGATGGGGTTTTCTATTTGGCGTTTGACCTCCATTACCTTGAGCAGGGGATGATCGAACAGCCTTTCCAGCTGACCTTCGATCACATAATAAAGCTTCCAGAATGTGTAGCTTTTGACCAGATTAGCGTAATCGGTAGCGATCTCAAAATCCGGATCATCTTCCAGGAATAGATCCGCGATATTGGAATAATGCACGATTTTATCCAGTTCCGGGGATTGGATGCCGGCTTCTTTGCAGAGTTCGTAGCAGAGCAGACTGGCGGATTTTTCTGTGGAATGGATCAGGTGTGTATGTGTAGGACGGTCAGTGGTTTGGTGATGATCAATGACGACCCAGGAAGGTTTATCCATGCGCTTTTCAAAAGTCAGATCACAGACCCATGCCGTGTGTTCTAACAGTTGGCGTTTGCTCCATGCCTCATTATTCCAGGCTTGAAGTTCACAATCAATGCCATGAAGCTGACGGGCTAACTTTCTCAGAAGGAGCCCTGAAACGAAACCGTCCAGGTCGCTCTCGTGTGTCAAAATAATTTCCGGTTCAGGTAAAAAGACCATCACATGGGAAAGAGTAGCAGAGAAACGCTGAATCAGCAACTAGCAAACAGTAATGATTCTGTTTATTCCATGCGCTAAATGGTATTAATGTTCTATTTATATGTTTAATGTATTCAATTGGCTAATCGACCTGTAGTAACCAATTACAGGTTTGAATTGCGTCATTTACTTTTCCTTGCTGTGATGAGGTTAGAATCATAAATTTGTCATTGTCTCTTAAAGCTGCTAAACTATCCATTAATGGTTTTACCGCATCCATATCTTTCCTTAACAATTCATCATAAAAATAATCTGATATATACATCATATAATTATAATCAAGACACTTTAAAATGAAAAACTTATAAAAATCAATCCTGTCTTCTACTGAAAAAGACTGGATGATCTGATACTGTTTATTAAGTTCCTCATCATAATAACCTCCCCAAAAGGATTGCTGCCATTTAACAACTCTTAAAACTGCTTTTCCGGGTGCCCTTACATTTTTCCGCATATCTCGTGTCTGAAAATCAAGCCATACCTCAAACCCTATCCATCCCGAAAAGAAAAGAACTACAATCAGCAATCCTATACCTAATAGCACTTTCTTCAAATATTTTGAGAACTGTATGTCGAATAGTTTTAAAGTTGTCATTTAGATTATGAGAGTTGTACCCAGAGAGTTTTCAGATATGCTTTTTCTTCAGAACTCGCTGGAAAGTCAATAGGTTGAGTCGCGAAGAAAGAATGCAGCACACGCCGGCTGCTGTTCAATGTTTGAAGAAGCGTCTTTTCAAAGGTCCTGGGAGGAAGTGTGGCGCAGTTAGTGGATATCAGCATGGATCCGTTTGGTTTGACCAGTTCAGACCATTCCCGGCTCAGGCGGGGCAGATCGCGTTCGGCTTTAAAAGTCCCGCTTTCTTTTGAACGGGAGAATGTAGGGGGATCCAGTATAATGAGGTCAAAAAGACGGCCTTTATTCTTTAACCTTTTTCTCCAGGTAAAAACATCCCCGTAAATGAAATCATGTTCCGAAGGGGCTATCCCGTTCAGGCTCATATTCTCTTTGCCCCATTCCAGATATTTTCGGGAAAGATCCAGACTGGTCGTATGGAATCCGGCTTTTGCTCCGCAGACAGAAAAAGCGCAGGTATAGGCAAAGGCATTCAACAGCTCAGGCGGTTCATTCAAATTTGAACCGCAAAGGGGAAAATCCGGGCTGACAGAACGGTTCAGGATCCTTCTTCTGTTTTCACGCTGATCCAGAAAAATACCGAAAGAATATCCCTCGGAAAAAGAAAGTTTATATTTGATCCCGTTTTCCAGTATCTCGAAATCGGCAGCTTGTTCCTGAGTCTTTTGATTTGAAAATATAAGCCGCGCGGAACTTTCTTGTAATGAATTTTTTCCGGGCTGCTTTAAAAGAGTCTTCTGCCATAAGGATGTGGCTTTTGATTCAGCTAAAACGGCCTTAGCCAGATGCAGAATCTGGGAGGATCGTTTTGAGTTCGGTAATGATCCCGCGGTGCTGAGCAGAAGCCGGTCTGCCAGTTTATCCATGTACACGCCGGGGAATCCGTCACTGCTGCCGTGAAAGAGACGGTACGTGTTGGTTTGATCGTCAGGAGAATAGAAAGCGTTTCGCGTTTGAACGGCTCTTTTGGCGATGCCCCACGCGTTTTCTGTGGAGAACGGAGCCGGTACTTTGAAACAAAGGGCTTCTCCTGTAGCGGGATGAGTAAACTCTATCTGGAACGCGTGAAGACATAATCCGCCGCCGAAAGATGTTCCTCCGTATAATTCATCCCCCAGAATGGGAAAACCTTTCCACGCGGCATGGATGCGGATCTGATGAGTCCGGCCTGTAAGGGGATGAGCCTCCAGAAGGATACAATGACGGCCTTTTTCTATGATTTTAAAATGGGTTTCGGCCAGATCGGGGATACGGCGCGATTTTGAAGGAGAGGCAGGAACCTTCAGCTCCCGCGCGCGATAGCTGTTGCCGTCGCGTATGATCTGTCCGCGGACAATAAAACTGTCTTTTTCCGAATGAGCAAAGGTTTCCAGTCTATCTGTCAGCAGCAGATATGTTTTTTTGACTTTCCGCTTCGCGAATTGATCGGTAAGGGACTGATTGGCCAGAGTCGTTTTTCCAAAGACAAGGATGCCGGAAGTCTCTTTATCCAGGCGGTGAAGAGTGGAGAGATCGTTTCGATGCGGAGTTTTGCGAAACCAGTCATAAATGCCGTCGGTCGTATAGGGATCGGGACGATGCGTATTGATCCCGGCGGGTTTATTGACAATAAGCAAGTGCTGATCTTCAAACAGGACGCAGTTTTCCATGAATCATCTATTTATGCTTAACGGTATGAGCTGGCGAAACTGTACAAGAACATGATCAGCATAGTTCCGATCAGTACGATCCCCAGAGTAATGATCACATTGCGCAAGACTCTCATCTGCTGGGCATACGCGTCAGATTCATCTTTCTGCAGCTGAAGCAAAGCATCGTACCGATGTTCTCCCATGGCTTGCTCAACTTTTTCTTCATCAAAAATTTGTATAAAACACCAGGGGAGATGTTCTTCGCCGTCCGGAAAATGAGGACGTTTTTTGAGGACTTCTTCATCCGCGAGACGAAAACCTTCTCTTTTCCAAAAACTTGCGGTTTCCTGTGTCCAGATCCTGCTGGCCCCCAGACTGCGCGCCAGGGTCTTGAAACGCGGCCATAGCATATCTCTGTACAGATCTTCGTTCGCGGGATCTCCAAAAACTTCACTGTGCAGCATGACCGCTGATTCCTGGGAATGAAGGCCGATCGCGGCTAAGATTTTTTTGGAATGGGGATCTTCAACAATGTGGAATTCTGTCAGGCGCTTTTCAAAGATATCAGCTGGCAAATATGTGGATTTCCACAATGTGATCAATTGTGGCAAGTCATCTACTGTAGCTCGACGAGTTATCAGCTTATCACTCTGCATATAAGCCTTGCTGAAGAACAGTCTATCCCTAACGCTCATAAGAGGCAATAATCTTTTTTTGATCTAGTGCCATTTTATCCGGTATGGTTTGATTATAAATGTGAAAAAAAACTTGCATCTCATGTCCTTCTGTTTTTAGACTGAAGGGCACTCTGTCGTGGAAAGATGAAGATGTTTTTTAATAAAGTTCTGAGTGGTCATAAGGGACCATTATTGGTGTGCGGATCTGCTTTGCTCGCGTCAACAATAGTTTTTTGCGGTTGTTCTCCGAAGGTGGAAACCCTTCCGGATTGGTCATCCGATCCTATAGATGGACTTTCAACACAGCAAAAACTCAACATCTCTTATCCTTTGGATGAGGCCATGTTTCCACCGGAAATCATCGCTCCGACTTTTGCGTGGAGTGATGAGAGCAAACTGGTAGATCGCTGGGTCGTTGGGTTTGATATCGGGACCAATGCTCATCGTTTCCTCTGTCCCCAGCCGACATGGCGGCCGGACGCGGAAGTCTGGAAACAGATGAAGTCTATATCGGTGGATACTCCTCTGTCCGTCAGTGTTATAGGATATAATTCGCAGAGCGCGGGCACTCCGGTCTCCAAGGGGAGTGTTCGTATATATACCTCACAGGATGAGGTAGGCGCGCCTATTTTTTACCGTGAAGTGATCCTGCCGTTTATTGACGCGGTAATAGATCCTTCCAAACTGCGCTGGCGTTATGGTTCTGTGGATATGGAAGAACAACCGCCTATCGTATTAGAAGGCTTGCCGGTTTGCGGTAACTGCCATTCATTTTCCGCGGATGGTTCCATTCTGGCTATGGATGTGGACTATGCCAACAGCAAGGGGTCTTATGTGATCACACGTATCCAGGAGGAAATGAATCTCAATACCAGCGATGTGATCACCTGGAATGATTTCCGCAAGGAAGACAGAGAACAGACCTTCGGGCTTCTTTCGCAAATCTCTCCTGACGGACGATATGTTTTGAGTACGGTCAAAGATAAATCCGTCTTTGTCCCCATGGAGGATCTCTACTATTCACAGCTGTTCTTCCCCCTGAAAGGTATCGTTGCCTGGTATGACCGGGTGGAGGAAAAGTTTGGCGCGCTGGGTGGTGCTGATGATCCTAAATATGTGCAAAGCAATCCGACATGGAGCCCGGATGGGAAAACAGTCCTTTTCGCGAGGACCGAAACGTATGATCTGAAAAACACTCAGGGAGCGGGTAAAACCCTTTTGACACGCGAAGAATGCAAAGAATTTGTGGAAGACGGCAAACCTTTCCAGTTCAAGCTGTATCAGGTGACTTTCAATGAGGGCAAGGGAGGAACTCCTGTTCCTCTGGAAGGGGCCAGCGAAGATGGTGTCAGCAGCTATTTCCCGAAATATTCCCCGGACGGACGCTGGATCGTTTTCTGTAAGTCCTCCAGTTACATGCTCTTGCGCGGGGACAGCCGTCTGTACATCATGCCGGCTTCCGGCGGGGAACCCCGGCTGATGCGCTGCAATACGGCGAACATGAACTCCTGGCACAGCTGGTCGCCTAACGGCAAATGGCTGGTGTTCAGCTCCAAGATCAACGGCCCTTATACCCAGCTCTGGCTGACGCACATAGATGTGAATGGGGAAAGCACGCCGCCGGTGGTCTTACAGCAGTTTACCGCTCCGGATCGCGCCGCGAATATCCCGGAATTTGTGAATAACAAGCCGGGTGCCATCAAGAAGATCGAACCGCATTTCCTGAATGATATTTCATGGTGCCGCGCGGGGGATGAATTCTTCCGCAATAACAAACCGCAGGAAGCGCTTACGAATTATCTGGGAGCCTTATCTTTGAATCCTAATTGTTATCAGGCACATCAGAAGATCGGTTTCCTTTACTTCAATGTCATGAACCGACCGGAGGAAGGTGTTGAACACATGAAGAAAGCGATCGAATTGGAACCGCTTTACGCCATGAGCCAGTATGACTATGGGATGGCGAACTTGAGCTTGAAGAATTTCGATCTCGCCAAGAAGCATATCCTCAGAGCTATCCAGCTGGTTCCCAGAGGGATCGACAAACAGTACGATGCCGGTGATATGCGGTATCAGCTGGCTCGCGCGACATTCTTTGGAGGAGATCTTGATGAAGCTATCGGGATTTTGGAGAAAACGATCGAATTTCGTCCGAATCACGCGGAATCACTTTATTTTCTGGCATCTTTGCTGGCATCCAGAGGGGATGACATGGCGCAGGTGATTGCTCTGATGCGGAAAGCGATTTCCATCAATCCGAAGGTGGACCGTTTCCCGGATCTGCATGAGCAGGCTGGGATCTATTTTGCTGAGCTCCAGGACTATAATCAGTCCCTGATGGAAGCGGAAAGAGCTTTGGACATAGCCAGACAGCAGAATAAAACGGATATGATCCTTCGTCTGGAAGAAGCCATTGCTCAACTGCGTCAATTGACCCGCTGATTTTGAATAAATTTTACACACAAGCTGAACAATGATAAGGTGTGCGGCACGGCTTTTTTGTGCCGCAAAAGATTCATGTCTGAACAGAAGAATACCAAAGGGCCAGAGCGTCGTTCTCGTGGCGAAAATGATAAGAAAAATCCTCAACTTGCTTCCCGGGGTATGGCGGCATGGCTTTTTATCCTGGGGATCATCTGCATCCTGATCCTTTTCCGGGATGTTCCCGGAGCCAGGCAGGATGCCATTAGTTATACACAATTAGTCAATCTTGTAGAACAGCATAAGTTATTACAGGGAGGCGAGATCATATATAATCCACAGGCCCCTGAGCTGAAAAAAATAACAGGCTCGTATTTTATAGGAGACAAACCCGCGTCCGCTTCAGAAGCCAATGAGCAGATAAAGAACAAGGAGTTATCCCGGAGTTTTACCATTGAAACCGCTTTGTCGGATGAACTTCAGGAAAAACTGTTGCTGGCCGGATTTACGATGAAGGAAGCGAATCTGGCGCTTCAAAACCTCTTGTGGGGGATCTTGCCTTTTCTGCTGATCGCTCTTTTCATTTATTTCCTGCTGATGAGGCAGATCCGCGGGGCCAACCGGGGAACGATGACTTTTGGCAAAAGCCGCGCGCATAAGCTGGATAAAGAAAAGAATAAGACCAAGTTCAAAGATGTCGCCGGTGTCGAAGAGGCAATAGAAGAGGTGAAGGAGCTGGTTGAATACCTGAAAGATCCCAAGAAATTTCAGCGGCTGGGCGGACGGATCCCCAGAGGTGTTTTGATGGTGGGTTCTCCCGGAACAGGCAAGACATTGCTGGCCAGAGCGATAGCAGGCGAGGCTGACGCGGATTTCTTCAGTATCAGTGGATCTGATTTTGTGGAGATGTTTGTGGGGGTCGGAGCCAGCCGTGTGCGGGATATGTTTGAACAGGCCCGCAAAAGCGCTCCCTGTCTGATCTTTATTGACGAGATCGACGCGGTGGGCCGCAGCCGTGGTGTTGGTCTGGGCGGTGGCAATGACGAAAGAGAGCAGACTTTGAACGCTTTACTGGTGGAAATGGACGGCTTTGAGGCTCAGGAAGGCATCATCATTATTGCCGCGACAAATCGTCCGGACGTGCTGGATCCGGCTCTGTTGAGACCGGGGCGTTTCGATCGACAGGTGACTGTGAATCTGCCGGATATCAAGGGCAGGGAAGCGATCCTGAAGGTCCATTCCGCTAAAGTGAAACTGGCCAAAGATGTGGATCTGCGCACAATAGCCAGAGGTACCCCCGGATTTTCCGGCGCGGAACTGGCCAATCTTTTGAATGAAAGCGCGTTATTAGCCGCCAGAGCGAACAAGGAACTGGTGGATATGGCCGATCTGGAAGAGGCTCGCGACAAAGTCCGCTGGGGCGGAGAACGCCGCAGTATGGCTTTGAGCGATGAGGAGAAGGAGATCACTGCCTGGCATGAAGCTGGTCATGCGTTGTTGACGGTGCTGCTGCCGCATACGGATCCTCTGCACAAGGTGACGATCATTCCCAGAGGTCAGGCGCTTGGCGCGACGATGTCCCTGCCCAAGGAAGATGTGCGCAACCGCACCCGCAATCAGATGCTTTCCATGATAGCGATGGCAATGGGCGGTCGTGTCGCCGAAAAATTGATCACCGGGGATATTTCAACAGGTGCCGCCGGCGATATCAAGATGGCGACTCAGCTTGCCAGAAATATGGTTTGTCACTGGGGAATGAGCGAACGTCTGGGCGCTGTTCTTTATGGTGAAGATAATGAATATGTCCTGCTGGGCCGAGATATGGTCCGTTCCAAGGAATACAGCAATGAGACCGCGCGTATGATTGACGAAGAAATCAAACGCTATGTCCAGGAAGGGTATGATCTGGCAGAGGATATTATTTTGAAGAATAAAGATAAAGTGGAGTTGATAGCGAAGAATCTGCTTGAAAACGAGACTCTTTCTGGAGAAGAAGTCACCTTTATCATCGAAAATGGCAGAATGCCGGATCCTCCCAAGCTGGAAGATCAGTTAAATTCTGCGGATGAAGAGAAAACTGAAGATAATCAGGAGGAAGCTCCTGAAAAGGAATAAACAATGAAAACGAGTTGGTTGATCCATAGTATTTGTGTTGTGCTTTTGCTGGTCATGGCCGGGACGATGACCTCCCAGGCCGCGGTGAAAAAGAAAGCGACCGTTCTCAACGGGATAGATGTTCTGAAAGCCGAGAATTATGAGACACTGAAAGGAAAGAAGGTGGCTCTGCTGACCAATCAGACCGGGCAGGATAAAGAAGGCAACTCTACCATTGACCTGCTTTACTCCGCGCCGGGTGTGGAATTGGTGGCATTATTCGCGCCTGAACACGGTATCCGCGGCGACAAAGATCAGGCCGTTATTGAAGACGGCAAAGATAATAAAACGGGACTGCCGGTTTATAGTTTGTACGGAAAGACACGCAAACCCTCCTCAGAGCAAATGAAGGGATTAGACGCGTTTGTCTTTGATATCCAGGATATCGGATGCCGTTTTTATACCTATATCTCCACCATGGCGAACTGTCTGGAAGTTGCCGGCAAGGAAGGTGTCGAATTCGTTGTTTTGGACAGGATCAATCCTATTAACGGCAGAGATGTGGAAGGCCCGGTCCAGATCGAAAAATCCACATTTGTGGGGATCCATCCCATCGCTATCCGCCATGGAATGACGATAGGCGAGATCGCTTTGATGCTGAACGCGGAGTGCGATTATCAGGCCAAGGTCACTGTGATCAAACTGAAAGGCTGGAAGCGTAAAATGTGGCAGGATGAAACGGATATCCCCTGGGTCAATACCTCGCCCAATATGCGCAGTCTTTGGGAAGCGACTTTATATCCCGGGATCGGCGTGCTGGAGTTTACCCCCATTGCCACCGGGAGAGGAACGGCCATTCCTTTTGAATTGTTCGGGGCTCCTTATATTGACAGCAGAAGGTTTTATGATCGCCTGAACGCGTATGGCCTGGAAGCGATAGACTTTACTCCGTTCACTTTTGTTCCGTCAGAGCGCCAGTTCAAAAATGAACCTTGCAATGGATTGCGGTTCAATATCACCAACAGGGACAAGGTAAAGATCATGGATCTGGGAATGTGTCTGGCGCAGATCCTTTATCAGGATTATCCCAACGACTATTCTCTGAAGAACCTGAGCACTCTTTTGCTGCATCCCCAGACAAAGGCGGCCATTGAACAAGGAGCATCCCTCCGGGATATCCACGCTATTTGGGATCCGGAGTTGAAAGACTTCAAGAAACGCAGAGCCCGCTACCTGCTTTATAAATAGAGCATGGGGATCTCTCCAAAACAGTTTGAGGAATTGCAGAAACGCATGAACCGTACCGGTTCGTATGCGCTGGGAGAAAATCCGCGGCATTCTATTCTTTTGGGGGTGGATCCTTCTCTTCGCGGAACCGGATACGGAGTCATCCAGGTGTCAGACTCCCGTCAGATGAAGCTATTGACGGCGGGAACGGTGAAATGTTCTCCGGAGCTTTTGCATTCCACATGTTTTGTCAAAATTGCCCGGACTTTGCGGGATGTCATCAAGAAGTATCATCCAACGGTTTGTGTGGTGGAAGGCTTGTTTTTTGTTCATAACCTGAAAACTGCCATTGTCATGGGTGAGGCCAGAGGAGCGGCACTGCTTGTCGCGGCGGAACACGGGCTGGATATTTATGAAATGGCTCCCCGCAGAGTGAAACAGGCGATAGTGGGGTATGGCGGGGCTCAAAAACTGGCTGTCGCGAAGATGGTCCAGCGTATGCTGAAGCTGGATGAAGTCCCGGAGCCGGACGCGGCGGACGCGCTGGCCTTGGCGATCACTTATTCAGAGGAGTCGGGGAAACCGACCTTGAGACCTTTGGAAAAAATATAAGGTGGTCTGCTGATTCGCACACCAGAAAATTTTTCAAAAATACTTGACGCTTTCATTTTTCATGCTTATGCTGTAGTTGTTGTTTGTGAGACAACAAAAAACAGTAACAAAGAAAGGAATATTGTTTTTATGTTTTCATATTTATTTCCATCTGGGATAGCCGATGTTATTTTGGACTTTCTTTGGATTTTAAACTGTACTTTTATCGTTTGTTGTGAATTAGATGCAGCTCTTTATTTGTGGTTTAAAGATAAGAAATCATCTATATTCACACATCCAAAAAATGAGTGGTTTCTAAAGAAAACAGGGGGGGCAGATCAAAAGAAATGGAAATATAGTCCATTTTTTATGTATTTTATTTTGTTTATATTAGGAGCGGATTGGTTTAATTTTAGATATTATTTCCCTGATATCTACACAATCCTAATTGTCCTTTTGGTAATCCATTCGATTGTTTTTATAAAAGAGTGGATGAGGGAGAAGAAAGAAGATAAAAACAATAATCCACCGTTAATACCAAAAGAAGAAGGTATTGAACTTGTTCACAAATGACCTAGCCCAAACTTCTGGTAATAATACGCTTTGAAAAAACAAAAGACGAGGTTACAGCAAAAGCCTCGTCTTTTTTATCGTTTATCTAAAACTTCTAAAGCTAGAAATTTGATTTAAACTATTTATTTTGTACTCTTAGAAAAGGATCATTTTCTCCAGATCAGAAATTCTCTGACGGATCATTTTCTTATCCAGTTTTGCCACTTTCAGAAAACCGAAATCCTCGCAGCAGTAAGAAGCGATGACAGTTCCTGCCAGTATTGCTTTTCTCAGATGCTTATCCACATCCGCCTTAGTCGTCGCGTGGCTGGCCAGGTAGCCCATCAGACCTCCGGCAAAAGTATCGCCGGCACCTGTCGGATCCACGGCTTTCGCCAGCGGATAGGCCGGAGCCAGGAAGATCCCGCCGCCGTAAGAAAGCATCGCGCCGTATTCACCCTTTTTGATGATCACAGTGGAAGGTCCCATCTTGTGGATACGGGAAGCGGCTTCCAGCAGATTTTCTTTTCCGGTCAGGAGTTTTGCTTCGCTGTCATTGAGTGAGAGACAGTCGATCTTCTTCAAAAGTTTTTTAAGAGCGACCGGGGAGCCTTTGATGTGAAAGTCCATCGTATCCGCTAACACGAAAACAGGATCCTTCATTTGCTCCAGCACATGCATTTGCAGTTCCGGGGTGATGTTGCCCAGCATTACAAAAGGAGTCGAACGGTTTTTCGCGGTCAGTTCCGGTTTGAAGTCCGCGAAAACACCCAGTTCCAGACACAGGGTCCGGCGGTTGTTCATGTTCTCTTCATATTCACCCGACCAGTAAAAAGTTTTTCCTTTGGCCTCTTTGAAATCCGAGAGATCGAGCTTGTGATCCTTAAGAAGATCCACGTACTTTTTAGGAAAATCCTCTCCCACAACAGCGACGATGCTGGTAGGGGCAAAGTAACTGGACGCTACAGAGGCATAACAGGCCGCGCCACCTAATAATTTGGGTTTATTGGCTTTCGGTGTTTTAATGGAATCCAGCGCGGCAGAGCCGACGATCAATACTTTACTCATAAATCCTTTCCTTACTTTGCGGGTTCCCGGTGTTTTTTACGAAGCAGGTTGTTGCAGCACTCCATGATACGGGAGCTGACTACATCCAGAGTCGCGTCGCCCTGGATCTCCTGCAAAAGACCTCTCTGCCGGTAATGCTCGATCACGGGCAGGGTCTGCTGGCGGTAGGCATCCAGACGTTTGATGACGGTTTCCTGCTTGTCATCCTCGCGGGTGATCAGCTTTTCACCGTCCTTGTCGCAGATACCTTCGACCTTCGGCTGATTGAACACGACATGATAAGTGTTCTGGCATTTCGGACAGAAACGCCGTCCGGCGATACGCTTGATGATCACATCATCCGGCACATTGATATAGATCACCCCATCCAAACTCCTGCTGGAAACCGTGAGGATCGTATCCAGTGCGTCTGCCTGCGGAACGGTTCTGGGAAAACCATCCAGAATGAATCCGTGCATCGCGTCGTTATCATTCAGACGATTCTTGACGATCGCCGCGGTCACATCATCCGGGACCAGCCGGCCTAAGTTGATGAACGCGCCGGCGATAGCACCCAGCGGTGTTTTATTCTTCAAATGCTCGCGGAAAAGATTTCCTGTCGCGATCGCGGGAACTGACAGATATTCAGAGAGAGGAGCGGCATGAGTACCCTTGCCGCAGCCCGGAGGTCCCATTAGAACCAGATTCAGATGACTGGTGACGGGAGTTTTTTCTGAAAGGTGATAAGTGGCCAGGAACTGATCTATCTGACTTTCCGTCTTCTCGATGGGTTCTGGTTTAAATGTTTTATCTTCAACATCCTTAATAAATTTCTGGATTTGAGAGTAAACCTCATCTTCCGGGCGTTCCGCGTCCACGATCAGGAAGGAAGTGGAATGAGCAAAAAGCCGCAGAATAGATTCAGCCACGCTTTTATAATTATTGATGCGCGCGATGATCCCTTCGGGTGTTTTTTCGATTTGCCCGTTGCTGTTTTTATGTTCCATTGCCCGTGCGTAGGTAACATCCGGAGTCGCTTTCATAAAGACAACACCATCCAGCTTAGAACCCTCTTTTTGAAGCAGATCGATCATGTAGATGGCTTGGTACAGGGTACACGGGAACCCATCGAACACAAAGCCTCTGGCTTCCGGGTTTGAGGTGACTTTTTCTTCCAGGGCGGCGTTTGCCACTTCATCCGGGACAAAATTGCCGCGCAGCGCGTAGGGACGAGTCATGATTCCCAGGAAGGTATGATCGTGGATAGATTTTTTGATCATTTGCCCTAAAGAGAATCGCACAAGTCCAAACTCTTTCGCGATTTTTTTGGAACAGGTCGTTTTTCCGGCCCAATTTGGACCGATGATAGCAATATTCATGTCTAAAAAATAAAGAGGCCAAGATTGCCTCCAACACGGCAATTATTAGCCTTTATTATACAAAAAATCAACTTTATTGTGGATTTTGTCTGATGTCCAAAGAGGAAAATACATTTTTTGAAAAGAGTTCAGATAAAATCCCGGAAAGAACAGAAGATCGAAAAAAGATCATTACTGATTTATTATCAAAATATTACGATGCTTTTTATAAAAAGAAAACAATCGGCATCTGTTTGGAACTTTTGAAAAGTTAGCTAAAAATGCTTGAATTTTTTCTGATTTTTTATAGGCTTGCTGGCGCTTGAGGTGAGCTCACTTAGCTTAGTGGAAGAGCGCTTCCTTCACACGGAAGAGGTCAGAAGTTCGAATCTTCTAGTGAGCACCATTTATTTCAAATATTTTCTCCCCTTTGTGCATTTTGCTTCTAAATGCTTGAATTTTATTGAAAAAAGAGTAAAAAGAAGCACTTGGGATGATTTCCTGAGAGTGAGGAATGCCCATAGAGCCAATCCAGTATGGAACGTATAAAATTTGTTGATATCAATCGCTTTCATCAGCCGATCCGCGAAGAACTTCTCGAAGCCGCGGCGCGAGTGATAGATGGAGGTGTTTACATTGGGGGTAAAGAGGTTAAAGATTTTGAGGCCAATATGGCTCAATGGATGGGAGTCCGCGAAGTTTGCGGGGCTGCTTGTGGAACGAGTGCCATCTTTTCCGTGTTAAAGGGTTTAGGTGTGAAGAAAGGGGACGAGGTCATCACAACGGTCCATACGGCGATAGCGACAGCGGAAGCGGTCACGCTCTGCGGGGCGACTCCTGTTTTTTGTGATTTGGAGCCCGGATACTTTTTCCTGAGCGCGTCCGAGGTAGAAAAGAAGATCACCCCTCGCACTAAGGCTTTGCTGCCGGTCCATTTATATGGTCAGCCGGTGGATATGGATGCCATGCTGGCCATCGCGAAGAAGCATGGACTGCCGCTGGTCGAGGACTGCGCGCAGGCGCAGGGCGCGAAATATGACGGAAAATATGTGGGAACGTTTGGTGATGCCGCGACATTCAGCTTTTTCCCGTCGAAGAACTTAGGCGGTTTTGGCGATGGCGGTGCCTTTACCGCGAAGGATCCGGATAGGATGAAGTGGATGCGGATGTTCTCCAATCATGGACGTATGCAGAAGTATGAACATGAGTTTGAGGGGATCAATTCCCGTCTGGATACGCTCCAGGCCGCACTGCTGAATGTGTGTCTGCCTCACTTAGATAAATGGAACGCGGCACGCAGAGAAGCCGCGCGCTGGTATGACGAGGCTTTCGCGGGAGTGAAAAACATCATCGTTCCCAAGGTGCTGCCGAATACCGAACCGATCTATCATGTGTATGTGGTGATCGTCCCGGATCGTGAGGGATTGCAAAGCTTTTTGAAAACCAGGAACATAGACAGCGGTGTGCATTATCCGATGCCGCTTTCTCTGCAAAAGGCTTACAGCCGCTTCAATCAGGGAGCGGGTTCGTTCCCCGTGGCGGAAGAGGCTTGCGCGCACATGCTTTCGCTGCCGATGCACCCCTNNCCCCGCCATTCGCAAGGATGAGGTGGAAGCGGTTGCCAACGCCGTCAAGGAGTATCTTTCAAAGTAGTTTAAGTTCATGGAACCGGATGACATAGACATATCAGTTGTGATCCCCGTTTATAATGAGGAAGAAAACGTGGGACCGTTGATGCAGGAACTGGATGAAGCTTTGACCTCTACAGGGAAGAAGTTTGAGGTGATTTGTGTCAATGATGCCAGCACGGATGGAAGTTTGACCACTCTGAAGGAGCTGCGCGGTGCTTATCCGTGGCTCAGGATCATCGATCATACTGTCAATTCGGGTGAGAGCGCGGGTGAAGCGACCGGTATGCAATACGCGCGCGGCGCGATCGTGATCACGATGGACGCGGATCAACAGATGGATCCGGCGGATATCCCCGCGTTTTTGGAAGCAATGAAGCCGGGAGTGACAGCGGTCTGCGGTGTGCGCAGAAAGCGCCAGGATGATTTCGTTCGGCGGATGTCCACGAAGATCGCCAACGCGTATCGGAACTGGATCACCGGTGATAAGATCACCGATGCCGGCTGCACTTATCGCGCCATCCGCAGGGAGGCTTTGCGGGAGATCCCTGTTTTCAACGGGATGCACCGTTTTTTGCCGACGATGCTCAGATACCAGGGGTACCAGGTGGAGGAAATCTATATCAATCATCGTCCCCGCACTCGCGGCGTTTCCAAGTATGGAGTGGGAAACCGCTTGTGGAGAGGGATCAAAGACTGCCTGGGAATGCGTTGGTACCGCAGCCGTGTGGTCAAAGGCGGCAGAAGTCATGAAGTCTGACAGCCGCTGTTAGATACTAACGAGATTTTTAATGATGGAAAATTCCCCCCAGGCTCCATTGAACAGATCCCCTGGAAAAGAGGGAAAGAAACGTTTTCCGGTCAAGCGGACGATCGCGCTCGTTCTTTTTCTGTTCCTGCTGATCGGGTTAGGACTGCACGCGCCTGTCAAGGAGTATGTTTCATCGGTTCAGGAGAGCGCGCAGAAAATCATCGAGTTCGGCTGGAAGGGGCACATCATTTTTCTGTTTGGAGTCACTCTCCTCATCCTGCTGGGGATGCCGCGGCTGCTTTTTTGCGCGATCGGCGGTATGGCGTTCGGCTGGTGGCTGGGGCTGATCTACGCGGTGGCGGCAACGCTGCTGGCGTATTATCTCCAGTTCCTCTTTGTTCGCTGGGGGGGAAGACCTTTTGTTGAAAAGTATTTGAAAAAATATCCGGTGGCCGGAAAGTTTATCCGGGATGAGGGACTGGGCGCGGTGATCCTGGCCCGACAGGTCCCTTTGCCGGGAATCGCCATAAATTTTGCTTTTGGGCTTTCTACCGTCCGCAACAGGGATTATATTTTTGGGACGCTCATCGGGCAGATACCTGAGGCGTTGCCTTGCGCGCTGGTCGGCGCGGGACTGCTGGAAACATCGGGAAAGAATCTGACATGGATGCTTTTTCTGGCGGTCGTTGCTTTCGCGGTATTATGGGTAGGATTTAATTTACTGTTGCGCTATTTGCGAAATAAAAACAATCATGCAGAACGAAGAAAAGTATAAATTTGGATTAATTGGGTGCGGTCGGGTTTCTGAGAATCATCTGAGCGCGTTGACGTCGGGCAATATCCCTTCAGAACTGGTTGCCGTTTGTGATCTGGATCCCGAAAAGGCGAGATCCAAAGGGGAGAAATATCACATCCCTTGGTACACTGATTTTCATAAGATGATGGAGGAGCATCCGGAGATCCAAATCGTGAACGTGGCTGTTCCTACGGGGTATCACGCGCCTGTTGTGACAGACCTGGCGCAGTACGGCAGGCATATCGTTACCGAGAAGCCTATGGCCCTGAAGGTGAGCGACTGCGACGCGATGATCGCTGCCTGTAAAGAGCATAACTGCCGCCTCTTTGTGATCAAGCAGAACCGTTTCAACCCGGCGGTGGTCGCGGCCCGCAAGGCTTTGGAAGAAGGACGCTTCGGGAAAATGGTCATGGGAACCGTGCGTGTGCGCTGGCGCCGTTATCAGAAGTATTATGAACAGGATAACTGGCACGGCACATGGCTGCTGGACGGCGGGGTCATGTCCCAGCAGGCAAGCCATCATCTGGATCTGCTCCAGTGGTTTATGGGTCCCATCAAGCAAATGTTCTGCAAGACCGCCACTCGTCTGCTGAATATCGAGGTGGAAGATACCGCGCTGGCGACTTTTGAGTTTGAATCCGGAGCGCTGGGCGCTTTTGAGGCGACGGTGGCCACACGGCCGGAGGATCTGGAGGGCTCACTGAGTCTGCTGGGCGAGAAAGGTTCGGTCATCATTGGCGGCCACGCGGTGAACAAGATCCTGTACTGGAAATTTGATGAGGAACGCCCGGAGGATGAGCAGATCAAGACCCAATTCTCTCAGGATGTCCCGAACGTGTATGGCAGAGGTCACACACCTTTCCTGGCGGATGTCATCGAGGCGATCCGTTTAAACCGCCCGGCTCTGATGGAAGCGGAGGAAGGCCGCAAGGATATCACGATATTGACCGCGCTTTATGAATCCGCGGCTTGCGGCGGCAAGTGGGTCGTCCCCGGATGTCCTATTGAAAGATCCCGCCTGGGTAAAGGTTAGAGATAAAAAGTGAATGTTTCCCATTCCTTGAGCTGATTTGGAAGGAGAGAGAATGCGCATTCTGGAAAATAGATTTATAAGATCTTGCGGGAATATTTTAAATTCATTGTTAGTATTCTGTTTTCTTGTTTGTGTGTTTTCTTATTTTGCGCAGGAAATACAGCATATCCTCATAACTCCGCATATTATAAATTCGGAGGTTTTGTCCGGTTTTTTGGATGAAAATAAAATACTTCTTAATGGAGTTATTTATAGTGGTTTTGTTTCTGCGTTATCCTGTATCGCGGTCATTTTTTTCGCGAAGAAAAACTGGATAAAGATCTTGTGTTATCTGATGTTATTCGCGTCTTGTGTTTTTTTATTATCTCCAATCTGTTCATTCATGCGGAATAGATCCACAGATGGTTTAAAAAAACGCGCTTCTCTTATCTTTGCGCAAAACACTTTAGCATTTAGAAACTATATTCATGAAACAAAACATCTTCCACCCACTTTGGAAGATGCTGTTTCAGCCCTGCCAGAAATCCGATCAGAGCGAAATAACATCGCGGCAGAACGTTTGAATTATCGTTTGACTGAACCGTATTCAGGAATGACAAACATCACTCAGGAATTTGATGGAACCGGTGGGTGGGTCTATGATCCAGAGAAAGGCATCTTTGGGATCAATGTCAAAGAATTGGAAGAATACTCAACAAATTTCACGGAATATTTAAAAAAAGTGAAAAAAGATCACGATACGCGAATCGTTCACAAATGATCTAATCAAAAAACTTTGGGCGATAACACGCCTTGAGAAAGCAAGAAGACGAGACCCGCAAGCCTCGTCTTTTTAGCGTTTATCCACATCCTCCCGCTCAATTACGAATAATCCCAAAATCATCATTAGATAATGAGGAATCATCATCCCGGAGAATGATTTCAGCTCAAACCTTTCTATGGCAATAATTGCAATTTTTTTGGAGGGGAAGTTTGTTTTTGTTTTTAAATTTTGCTCAATAACAACGACTTAAATATATTTTTAAAATTTTTTAAAAATCACTTGACAATTGAATTTCTGTATGGCTTACTAAAAAGTTGTTGTAAGGAACAGCGAATCTACGAAAAGTATAATATTACGAATAAAACATTTAAAATAAAAGCAATAAGCTATCAGCAATTTTTTTCGGACTTTAGCCTGTGAAGGAAAATACTTATGAGTGTCGCATTGTTTAAAAACAATGATGTCATCGCCGGCAGGATCACCAGAAGCAGCACGTATGGGCCGGGAGTGGAAACATCCAGTCCATGACCATTTATGATGAATATGGTGGTTCGGAAACGTATTACTACGTCAAAGACGCTTCCAATACGGTTCACGTGTTAGTGGATGAAGACGGGTTGATCGTGGAGTATTATTACTACGATGCTTTTGGAAATCTGAAGATGCGGGACGTAAATTACAATCTCATTACCGAATCAGTTTACGGAAACCGTTTCCTGTTCCAAGGCAGAGAGTATGATTACGACACGGCACTCTACTACTTCCGGGCCAGATGGTACGAACCGGAAACAGGCCGTTGGCTTTCTCCTGATCCTATTGGCATCTCTGGTGGTTTGAACCTCTATGCCTTCTGTGGAAATGATCCGATAAATTATGTAGATCCAAGTGGCTTGGCTATTGTGAGAAATAAAACCCCGTGGCCCATAGTTGTAAGTGGTGGATTAGGAATGGGGAAAGGTCATGGTAACCGAAAGAATTATTATGCTGTTATTCCTCCTGGAGGTACTGGTGGAGGTGAATATCCTCTTGCAGTATACGAAACACCAGCCAAAGCTATAGCAGCCTATAATAGTCCATCTTTTATTCCTCCAGATTCAAGAGATCTTCTGTTCGATGTCGATAATTATCATGATTACGCGTGTAATCTTGAAAATGCATCCATACCTCCTGTGAGTACAAAGATAGATGGAAATGATTTTGGATTTATCTTTGACCTTATTGATCAAAATGGTAAAATCATCCCTGTCTTGGATAGGACTTCAAGATTGGGTACTTACTATCGGGAAGGAGTATTGTTTCTCAATGAGATGTTCAATAAACTAAAAGAGATATTCTAAATTTAAGGTATATGAACAGTATAACTTGTAATTCACTAGATATTTTTCAAAGAGTGAAAAATTTGAACTTTATCAAGTGGCTATTTTATATAATGGTTTTGAGCGAATTATCTTGTGTGGTATTTTATATTGGATATGCTGATTATCTTGAAAATATGTATGCAAATCATCTTGAAAATATAAACCATAGTTTATTAAGCAAAGAAGTTGCCCATTATTTTCATCAGATGATGGGAATTAGTGGATGGATAGCAATACTTGTTGAATGTTTATTGGTTATATTGTATCCCGTTGCTAAAATTACAAAAAAATTCATATTCCCGAAACTGTATTTTTTTGTTCCATTAGTTCTGCTTTTGATAAAGTTTTTTCTTCTTGCACATATAATGCTGTGTGATGATTAATCATGCCATTGATTGAATAGAACTAAATGATTTAACCAAGACAAACCATCCGTAATAATACGGACAGTTGAAAAAACAAAGAGACGAGGTCCGCAAGCCTCGTCTTTTTTGCGTTTATCCACATCCTCCCGCTCAATTACGAATAATCCCAAAATCGCCATTAGAGTTGGAATTTCTAATGACGGTCATTGGAAGA
>DBVN01000116.1:40113-40250 GCA_002308515.1 Verrucomicrobia bacterium UBA1263
TTATGACTTAAAGAAATTGTAAAAAATAGGTGTTTTTTCAATGTAATAATTTCTTACATTTCACTTTCTCTCTAACTCCTTCTCTTACTCATTATTTCCAGTCTTTCCCATTTTCTAATGACGGTCATTGGAAGAAA
>DBVN01000116.1:40284-48718 GCA_002308515.1 Verrucomicrobia bacterium UBA1263
AGAAATTGTAAAAAACAGGTGTTTTTTCAATGTAATAATTTCTTACATTTCATTTTCTCTCTAACTCTTTCTCTTGCTCTCTATTTCTTGCTTTTCCCTGTTTTCTAATGGCGATTTTGGGATAATCCAAAAATCGTTATTAGAAATCCAAAAGTTAATTAAAACAATAAATAATATCCTTAACAATAATGACTTACTGTAGAAACGAGCGACCCGCTCGTCTCGGAGACGCGAGAGTCTCGCATCTCTACATAACATATTTATTTTGAATATGTTATGATGAAATTGAAGTACTAATAACGATTTTGGGATAATTTAGAGAGAGATTGCCCCCCGAAGAAAGGTGTGTTATCTTTAGACGCATGAACAGGAGAGCTTTCTTGTTAGCGTCCGCGGCCAGTGCTTTAGCCGTGACCGCGAAATGCGCAGCGATTTCCATGCCTTCCATTTTTGGAAAGGATTCTGAGGCCAAGCTGCCCGATCTCTGTATGGGCAGAGTCATGACTGTGAACGGGGATATTCGTCCCTCTAAAATGGGGATGACACTGCCTCATGAATACCTGGTTCGCGACTTTGATGGAATACACGAAGGGATCGCCATCCGCTACGATATGGAGAAAGCTTTTAACCTTTTGCTGCCGTACCTGTTAGCGTTGAAACGCGCCGGCTGCGATACACTGGTGGAGTGTACGCCGGTTTATATCGGACGCAATGTTCGCTTTTTGCAGCGTCTGTCCAAAGCCTCCGGGCTGAATATCCTGACCAATACCGGCTGCAGCGGAATGGATAAAAACCGATACCTGCCCGAATATGTGAGAACAGGTACGGTAGAAGATATCGCGTTCCGCTGGATAAGAGAGTCCTGGTATGGGATCGGGGATACAGGGATACGGCCTGGTTTTATTCAGATCGGAATTGAGGGGACAGGTTTATCCGCGCCGCATGGAAAACTTTTCCAGGCCGCGGGAAAGGCCCATCTGCGAACAGGACTGCCCATCATGGTCCATGCCCCGGATCCTATCTCGGTTTTGGAAGGACTGAGCCTGCTGCGGAAAGAAGGAGTGGATGCCAGCGCGCTGATCTGGGCGCATACCGCGGAAAGCGACGCGGCGGATCTCTTGGAAGTAACACGCTTAGGAGCTTGGGTTTGCATGGATAATGTGAAAACAGCGGGCATCGCCGAATCGGTGAAAACACTCTATCGGCTGAAAAAAGCGGATATGCTGGATCATGTGCTGATATCCCAGGCGCATTACTGGACAGTGGATGAAAGCCGTGGACTGAAAAAAATGGGCGAGGACCGAATGTACCTGACGATCTTCAACAAACTCATCCCGCGCCTGGAAAAAGCCAACTTCAGCCGCTCCGATATCTGTCGCCTGACAGAGAAAAATCCCCAGAAAGCGTTTGAGATATCCGTGCGCAAAGGAAAAACACGCAAAAAATATCTGCTGTTCTAAAATAAGAAAAGATTGCTGTCCTTAAAAATAATTTGTATATTTTGGCAGTGCCGTTCGCGCGGAATGCCGGCACAATGAAGTTTTCCGCTTTTGAGAGCGGGAAACCTTGAGTTAAGCCTGACCTTAACTCCGATATCGATCCTGGACGATTAACTCAGCGGTTAGAGTGTCTGCTTTACACGCAGGATGTCGGGGGTTCAAATCCCTCATCGTCCACCATTTTTTTACACTTTTCCAACCTAGTAAACCTTCAATTTTTCAATATATATCCCATAAGACTAAGCACTTATATTAAGTATAGTTGTCTAATGGTAAATAGTGATTTTATGCTTGACATTTTGAGGTGAATTACTGCTTTTTGCAGTATTTTGAGTAAATTTGAGGAAAATGTCGACAAAAGTGTCGACAAGTGTCGACAAAATTGTCGACAAATCTTGCTCATGGTAGAGGTCAAAATGACACCTCAAAAGAGGGTGTGCTTTTCCCAATGGTGATGATTCCCGGAAACGATAAAGGGAGGAGCCGGATATCAGAGAACAGGGGCAGGAGCAGGAGCAATCAGAACTCAGTCAATTCTCTTTTCCATGGTCTAAGACAATCAAATTTTCACCATTGAAGAGAGAAATCGAAACAACTTATTGAAAAATAGATGCATATATGGATTTTATGAAAAAACGCTTATATTTGACTTCTGAGGTGTTTTTATTTGCGGAGTGGGGGGGTAGGATGGACATGGACATGGACACTTCTTTTCCATGGTGTTTAATACAAAAAGGCATGTTTGTGATCCTGTGAGAGAGAGCTATGTCTCCGTGGAAAAAGAAAGCTATGTGAGCGAGGAGCCCGTACCTTTCCAAAACGCACCTTGTTACCTTTTTTGTTTATATGTTATTTGTTATTAGATAGTTAAATAAAATGTAAGTGTTACCTAACAGCCACCTTGTTACCTTGTACAAAGAGAAAGAGCAGAGTTTTTGTCTCTGCCCTTGCCTCGTTTATTCGTTTCTAATTCAAGATGTTTAATGAATTACTTCTTAAGCTTATTCCAGTGTTGGATTGCACAAAACAAAGAACCTTGTTCCCGGTTTGCTTTGCGCTTTTGGGTTTGGATTTTCAGTTTCTCTTATATATCCATGTTTACAGGCATTATCCAATGAAACGTAAAAAACGTCCTTACCGTATTTTTTAATCCTCGGATTAAGATCATTCCATATTTGCCAATCTGCAAGAACTTCGTATCTGTTGTTTTTCTTAAAACCGTTTTTGAACTGATTTACGATTTTAGTTTCCATTTCCTCATACTCATCTTGCTTGTCAAAAAACTGATTATAGCTGTGAGCGTAGAACTTCCAGATTTTGATTGCATTTTCAATCTCTGATAATTCAATCAAACCGCCGTCATCAATTTCGGGGTTTTTAACTATTGTTAGAATAAGTGCAATCCGAACAACTTGGTCACCTACTTTGGAACCGCATTCTGCATAGTAGCCTTTATCATTTTCAATGGCATCCATGAATTGTAACAAACGCTTATTTGCTTCCAGTTTAGCGGTTAAAACTCTCATCCTCTCGTATCGGCCACGCTTTTCACTTTTGAACTTTTCGATCAATTCAAAAGTTTTTGAGACAATGCGCCGGGATGTTTCAAGAAGTGCTTCACGAGCCTTTTCTCCATCTTCCTTGCTGTGTTGTTTTTCCCGATAATGCCGGGGTAAAGCTCCCTTTCGGCAATAATACAAAAACCGTTGAACAAAACCGGATTGTCTAATTTCTGGCTGTTCTAATATCGGTTTAATGATATCCGGTTGGCCTCCTGTAGTGATACATACATTCACATAGCCTTTCAACTTAGTTATGCCACTTTTTCGGATGCTGTCTGAAGCTCTGCCGTTCCAAAGAGAGTTAAATGGCCCGGTGTTGTCTTTTTGCCCTGTTTTTAGGTTTTGAAAAAATGTATGAGCCTCATCCACACTGATAAGCAATGAGGATTGTATGCTTGGACTCAAAACCATAACTACTGATTCATAATTGATATCACCTGTTATGCAAGTGAGCTCGCTAGGTTTATCTTTTTGTAGTAGGGCTTTTTGATTTTGATCTAGTTCGGGGTTCGCCATATCGGCTTTCCATTGCTCTAATAGTTTTTGATATTGTTCCTCTAGCTTTTCCTCAAGAGCCAGTATCGGCATTGTTCCTAATCTTAAGGCAGGGCTTTTTCTAGTGCCAGACGGTGATATGTACATTGTCTGCAAGGTGGGTTGATTATACCAAGTACCATCACCGCAATGAGCCCAAGTATTTGCCCCAATTAGTACTCCCAAGGTTGCCCAGAGGGGGGTAATAATCGCCACCGGGTCATTGTCGTTTAGGTCGGCTAGTGTAATGCAGTAGTTTCTTAAAACTTCAGGAACTGCATCCCAAGGGAATTCTGTTTGAGGTTCACCGATGATTCGTTTATCTAATATGTCCTTGTCTACTATTTTTTTAGGCATATTTTAATTCTCCTTTTACTATTTCAATTGTTTCTGTTGTCGGATTTTCTCCAGGTTTTACCATGTCCCAAAGATCTCTAAGATCATTCTTTCCATGGTGATCTACCGCATCCAGATTATTACATTTTTCTTGAAGTGCGTCCTTCCAAACACACTGGCCATGTTCTCCGGCATCGTCATTGTCAAAAGCCAGCCGAACATTACACCCGGTCAGAGTTTCCACGATCTCCGCTGTGGGGTTTACATTAGCTCCTAAAATTCCAAGTGGAAGTACCTTGGGAATAATAAGGCCGAAGTGGTTTGCTAACGCCCACCCGGCAAGATAATCTGTGACACCTTCGCAAACCAGTAATAAACATTGATTTTTTAAGTATTCTGGATTGTTGATACGCAAATACTTAACAAGATTCACAATCAGTGTCCATCCTATCGGGTAAGAGGTTAATGTGCCCCGAAGGTTATGTTTTGTATATCCATTGCAAAATGGTTCTCCATCGAGTCTGACAGCTTGAGCGGAGTGCCAAAATCCATCAGTAAGACACCAGCACGAATTTTCTTCTGAGTCGTACCACTTGTAGAGAATCCCTTCATTGCATAGCGGTCTTAGAACTGGAACCGGGATTCCATATCTTGCTTCGATTGCAGAAAGCTCCGCTTCAGATAGCTCGTAAAACTTCCATTCTCGTCTTGTGGCTTGTTTTTCTGTGGTGTCACCTGCATCTATGCTCTTGAGAGATATTTCTTTATCAGCTTCGTTGTTCATACTTTCAATTGATTTTGGCCTTTCGTTCTGTGTTGCACGCTTATATCTAGACCTATAAGAGTTATCTTGATTTCTATCATACAGATAAAGGTCTGCTGTGTTCAATCCACAGACAGCTAATACCTTTTCAAAACTACATCCAGCCATGCAGCGTATAAGTGCTCGCCCATCTTTTACGGTAAATGATAGACTTGGTGTATTGTCATTGTGTGCAGGGCAATGCAGCATTACCTCTTGTATGTGGTCGGTCGCTATGAATTTAGGATCAATTGCTTTGCCTACATAGCGGAACAGATCATCGTTATCTTGAATTAATGGATTATGTAACCCCATAGAATTCCTTTCTTTTTTTTATGATAAAAAGTGTTGTGTATAGGAAGATCTGGCACTTCCAAACGGTCGTTCCAGGTTTCGGGACCGCAAAGATTATTGACGGCGTTTTTGAGTTCCGCGCAGGGATGGATGTTGAAAGATTCACCCGCTTTCAGCCAGGCGTACTGTCCGTCCGGGTAGTAGAATTCAAGTAGAAGTGGACATTCCCCTTTGAAATTACTCAGGAGATTAGCCAGGTCATCCAGTGTTTTGGAGGTGGTCTTCTCGCGGATCAGATACAGCTGGACCTGTTTAGTGAATTTACTCAGGAATTCGGCCAATGTTGAGACGTTTTCTAAGAAAATTGTGATTTCAGCGTTCATTTCAAGGTGACCAGTTACGATGTAGAACTCTCCGTTTTTTACTATGTTGGCATATTTTTTGTATTTGTCATTACAGCAAAGGATAGTAACTTTTGTGTTTTCATCCTCTAGAGTGAATTTTAGGTATTTATTGCCTGTTCTTTTTGAAATACCGTCTTTGACAATGGTTGCCAGACCTCCCACACGAACCATGGTTTTGTCCTTTTCCCCGCTCAGTGCCTGCAAGGTATGAGTGGTCAGCCGGACAATGTCATTTTTGAAGGGGCGGGTGGGATGCCCGCTGATGTAGAAGCCCAGCAGTTCCTTTTCTTTGGCTAGACGTTCATTTACCGGATATTCCGGTAAGTCTATCTCTGGAGCCAGAGAGGTTTGTTCCTGGGGAGCCAACATATCGAACAGGCTGCCCTGGCCGGACATCTTATCTTTGATCTTGCTGGCGGCTTCGGAAAGGGATTGCTCCATCATGGCGATCAGGGACGAGCGCGTCTTGCCGAAACAATCGCACGCGCCGGAGTAGATGAGTCCTTCCAGCACTTTATTGTTGAGGTTTCGCGAGATGACTCTTTCGCAGAGATCCGACAGCGATTTGAACGGCCCGGTCTGTCGACGTTCCTCCACTATTGCGCGAGCATTGGCTTCGCCCACGCCTTTGATGCCGGATAGGGCGAAGATGACCGATTTTTTGTCTTCGGAGGAGGTGAAAAAGATGTCGCTTTGGTTGACGTCCGGTGGAAGTGTCTGGATCCCCATCAGTTCACCTTCTTTGATAAGGATGAGCACTTTCTCCTGCGAGGACATATCGTTAGTCATCATGGCGGCCAGGAATTCCACGGGGTAATGCGCCTTGAGCCATGCCGTCTGGTATGCCACGGACGCGTAGGCCGCGGCGTGAGCTTTATTGAAACCGTATCCGGCGAATTTTTCGAGCAGGTCAAATATCTTGTTGGCGTGCGCTTTGGGGATGTTGTTGACCTTGGCGCAGCCTTCCACGAACTCGGCACGCATCTTCTGCATTTCCTCAACATCCTTTTTGCCCATGGCGCGGCGCAGGATGTCCGCTTTGCCCAGTGTGAAACCGGCCAGCGCCTGAGTCGCCTGCATGACCTGTTCCTGGTAGATCAGGATGCCGTAAGTTTCCTGGCAGATCGGCTCCAGCAGCGGATGCATGTACTCGATCTTGCCCTTGCCGTGACGGCGGTTGATGAAATCGGGGATAAGATCCATCGGGCCTGGACGGTACAGCGCCACCAAGGCAGTAATGTGCTCGATTGTTTCGATTTTGAATTTGCGGCAGAGGTCGCGCATCCCGTCGGATTCCAGCTGGAAGACACCCACCGTATTGCCGTTGTTCAGCAGTTTGTAAGTGGCCTCGTCGTCCTGCGGTATTTTGGCGATATCGACTTTCACGCCGTGATTGCGCTCGATCAGCTCGCAGGCGTTACGGATAACCGACAGTGTCTTCGACCCCAGAAAGTCCATCTTGAGCAAGCCCAGCTCGCCCACAGGCCCCTTGGGATACTGGGTCACGATGGAGTCGTGATCGTCTTTTCCCAGCGGCGAGATGTTGTAAAGCGGTTCTGCGCCGATGACGACAGCGGCGGCGTGAGTGGATGCGTTGCGGGAAATATCTTCCAGCTTCAGACTGATGTCCACGATCTCCTGAGTGGAGGGGTCGTTTTCGTAAGCGTCCTTGAGTTCCGGGATAGTGGTGACTGCTTTCCAGAGCAGGGATTTCTCGCCTTTGTCCAGCTCCAGATCAGCCGGGATCATCTTGGAGATGCGGTCGCCTTCGCTGTAGTCCTTGCCCAGCGCGCGGGCCACATCACGCACAACGGATTTCGCGCCCATCGTGCCGAAGGTGATGATCTGCGCCACGAATTCATCACCGTACTTCTGGCGGACATAGTTGATCACGTCACCGCGGCGGTCATGTTCAAAATCTATATCGATATCGGGCGGATTGACACGTTCCGGATTCAGGAATCGTTCAAAGAGCAGATTGAAGCGCAGCGGCTCCACATTGGATATCTGGAGCAGATAGATGACCACAGAACCTGCGGCCGAACCTCTGGCCACGCAGTTGATACCGCGACTGTGTGCGAAGCGCACAAAGTCATCCACAATGAGGAAATAAGAGACAAATCCGGTCTTATCTATCACTTCCAACTCCTTGTTCACACGGGCGATGATGACTTCCACAGCGGCATTAGCGGCGGCGCGAAGTTCATCCTCACCGGCACCTTCTGCCGGTTCTTTCCAGCTGGGCAGGTGGCGCGCGTCCTCGATAGTCATGGGCGTATAGTGGAATTCCTCGCCGTCGGTGGTTACTTCGATATTGTAGCGGACTTTGAACCCTTCGCAGAGCAGCTCTTTCAGGCAGTTCATCGTGGTCTTGCCCGGCGGAGGTGTCCATTCCGGATAGTGGAGGGTCTTGAAATCGAAATCCACATTGCAGCGTTCGGCGATGTCCAGCGTGTTGGCGATGGCGTCCGGCGTGTCGGCAAAGAGGGCTTTCATCTCCTCGGCTGAACGCAGATAGAATTGCTCCGGCGCGTAGGTCAGACGCTTGGGATCGTCTATCGTGGTCTGGGTGCCGATGCAGATCAGTACGTCATGCGCGTGCGAGTCTTCCTTGTTGATGTAGTGAACGTCGTTAGTGGCCACCAGCTTGACGTTCATTTCGCGGGCGATCTTGATCAGTTCGGCGTTGACTTTGAGCTGATCCGGGATGCCGTTCTGCTGGATCTCCAGATAGTAATGATCCGGCCCGAACAGATCCACATACCACTTGACCGCCTCACGTGCTTCTTTCAGATTGCCGCTCAGGATCAGCCGGGGGATCTCTCCGCCCAGACAGGCCGACAGCGCGATAATGCCCTCGTGGTGACGCTCCAGCAGTTCCTTATTGATGCGCGGTTTGTAGTAGTAGCCTTCCTTCCAGGCAACGGAGACCATGTGGATCAGGTTTTTGTAGCCGATCTCGTTCTCGGCCAGCAGTACCAGGTGATTGTAATGGATCTTGCT
>DBVN01000095.1 GCA_002308515.1 Verrucomicrobia bacterium UBA1263
GTGATGCCCCGAACCGGAATGCCTTTCGCGGAGAGAGTCTTGACAAGATAACTGCCGATAAGACCTCCCGCGCCTGTTACCCAGACAGGAGCATCATTGCGTTCATTTTCCGGTTTGTTCAGCACAGTATCCAATTTACGCGTTGTACGCGGTGGAAACGGTATTACCGCCGTGGCCGGTCCAGTTGGTGTGGAAGAACTGACCGCGAGGCTGATCTATCCGTTCATAAGTGTGGGCTCCGAAATAATCCCGCTGAGCCTGTAAGAGGTTGATGGGCAGACGTGCCGCGCGGTATGAATCATAGAAAGCCAGCGCGGTGGAAAATGCCGGAACGGGGATTCCTTTCCTGGCGGCTGTGGCGATCACATTGCGCCAGGCCCGCTGGTTATCCTTGATGGCTTTGCGGAAGAAATCATCCAGGAGCAGACATTTCAGTTTAGGATTCTTGTCAAAAGCTTCTTTGATCTTTCCCAGAAATACACTGCGGATGATGCAGCCGCCGCGCCACATCAGGGCGATATTTCCATAGTTCAGCTTCCAGCCGTATTCCTCTGCCGCTTCACGCATCAGCATATATCCCTGAGCGTAGGAAACGATTTTGGATGCGTAAAGAGCCGAGCGTATTTCCGCGATGAATTTATTCCGATCAGTCGAAATGGCTGGTCTGGGGCCTTTCAGTTTGCGTGCCGCCTTGACACGTTCTTCCTTGAGAGCGGAAACACAGCGCGCGAAAACAGCTTCCGCGATGAGTGAGACCGGCATCCCTGTGTCCAGAGAGGTGTTGACTGTCCATTTGCCGGTGCCTTTTTGCCCGGCGACATCCAGGATCTTGTCCACCAGAGCCCCTCCATCGGTATCTTTATAGGCGAGGATGTCACGAGTGATCTCGATAAGGTAAGAATCGAGTTCGCCTTTGTTCCATTCCGCGAACACCTGATGGATCTCATCGGGAGTCATACGCAGTCCGGCGGACATCAGATGATAGGCTTCGCAAATCAACTGCATATCTCCGTATTCGATGCCGTTATGGACCATTTTGACAAAATGTCCGGCACCGTTGGCTCCTACCCAGTCACAGCAGGGTTCACCGCTTTCGACTTTCGCGCAAACTGATTGGAAAATAGGTTTGACGCTTTCCCACGCGGCAGGGGAGCCTCCCGGCATCATGGAAGGTCCGCGGCGCGCGCCTTCCTCGCCGCCGGATACGCCGGTTCCGATATAGAGCAATCCTTTGCTTTCCACATATTTTGTCCGGCGGATCGTGTCGGTGAAATGAGAGTTGCCGCCGTCAATGATAATGTCACCGGGTTCCAGCAGAGGGATCAGCTTTTCGATCAGATCATCGACCGCGCTGCCGGCCTTGACAAGCATCATTACCCGGCGAGGGCGTTTCAGTTTCGTGACCAGTTCCTCTAAAGAATGAGTTCCTATAACGCGTGTACCTTTGGCTTCGTTAGTCAGAAAATGATCTACTTTGGAAACGGTTCGATTATAGACGGCCACAGTAAAACCGTGGTCATTCATGTTCAGAACCAGGTTCTGTCCCATAACGGCCAGACCGATCAAGGCAATATCCGCTTTTTGTTCCATATATCTTTAATCTTTCTTTTCCTGAAGTGTTTTGGCCAGACTTTCCGTGATTTCGATAACGGTCCCGTGACGGTGATCTTTAGGGAAAGTCATTTCCTTGGAACAGTCTGTCCATGTTTTGAAATCTGTTGTTTTGACCGCGCCATAGTAATGAGGGCTGGCATAATGATCGAAGTAGCAGAACCAGGTGTCTCCGATCTTCAGCAGGGAAGGTCCTTCCACCCAGCTGATGGTAAAAGGCTCTGAGACATGAATAAAGGGACCTGTCGGGGTTTTGCCGACTGCCATGCGCAGATTCTTTTTCACCGGATCCAGTCTTTCATCTTTGCAGACGAGGATATAGCGGTCGCCATCCATGACCATTGTGGAATCGATCACGTTGAAGCCGGGATCGCAGAACAGTTTGCTTTCTGAAAAGGTTTTGAAATCTTTGGTCGTGATGTAATAGGCCCGATGATTATAGTTGTCCTCGCTGATGTTGGAACCGCCGGGGAATTTATCGGTTACCGTGGAGGACCAGAAGATATACCACAGTTCTTCTTTGTTATCGTAGAAAAGCTCCGGAGCCCAGACATTGCGTGTTTTGGGTTCATTCCGCATGACCGGGATGCCTTTCTGCTCGGACCAGTTGATCAGATCCTTGCTGGAAGCATAGCCGAATTGTTTACTTTCCCTGGTGGTCCAGCCGCTGGTCCAGACCAGATGGAAGGTGCCGTCCGGTCCCTGGGCGATAGCCGGATCGCGCATGATCTTGGCTCCCACCGTGGGTTGGAGGAAAGATTTGTCATTATTCAGAGCGGTCCAGGTATAACCGTCCCGGCTCAAAGCCAGATGCAGTCCATCCTGCCCGTTATCCCGGAAAGAGGTAAAGAGGTACCATCCCGTTTGGGGACGCGCGGTTTCATTGGGTTCGGCCGCGGAACCGATATTTGGCAGGGTCAGACCTAATAACAGCGTGAACACGACTTTCTTCGCTATATTCATGCGCGTATTCTCTCCTATATAGAAGGTGAGTTCAAACATAAAATCGTTTTATTCGCTATGAAAAAATGAAAATGATTTCAAATAGCTTCTTATCCAGTGACTAAGGGAGAACTATCGGTTTTTTCTGACTTTGAGGGAAAAGAACATTGGAAAAATTTTTTAAGGAAAAATGTTTTTCTGCTTGATAGAGGAAGGATGTTTTTTTAGAATATGGGCTCGAGCATGTTTAGGACTCCTCTGGGGTCGGTGCGTAACTAATGCGTTTTATAACGGACATATTTGAAAGATTGCAGTCACATCCCAAGCGGGTTGTGTTTCCTGAGGGACAAGATTCCCGGGTGATACAAGCCGCGCGGCAGTTCTTTACCCTGAAGCTGGGGATCCCCATTCTTCTGGGCAGCCGCAAACAAATCCGGGAAACGGCTGACAAACTCAGCATCGCTCTGGAAGGAGTAAGGATCATTGATCCAACTCAAAGCGATGATTTGGAAACGTTTGCCAGAAGGTTTGAATTGCTTCGCAGAGGCTATGGATTGGATCTGGACGGGGCGCGTGAAGCGATGTATCAGCCCAATTACTATGCCTCGATGATGCTGGCAATGCATCAGGCAGACGCAATGGTTTCAGGCGCAGTGGATTCCAGCAGTGTTGTTCTGCATCCGCTGCTGCAGATCATCCATCCGGCAGAGGGAACGCAAACGGTGTGCGGCTGCCAGATCATTGAGCTGGGAGACGCGGATAACGCCAAGATCGGTTCGGACGGTGTCCTGTTCCTGGCGGATTGTTCTATCCAGCAGGATCCTACGATCGAACAACTGGCGGATATTGCCGTAGCTACCGCGCGGCTGGCGCTGCAGATCACCAGTGAACCGCCTCGTGTGGCACTGCTTTCATTGACGACTCATGAATCCGCTGTGGCCCAGGGTATCACCTCCAAGGAATACGCCGCGGCGATGCTGGCGGCCAGCAGAGCTGAAAGGGAAGGGATCAAAGCCTTTTTCGACGGAGAGCTTCAGGCCGACGCGGCGCTTATTTCGGAGATCGCTCAGCGGAAACTGGGTTCCGGGGAGCTGGGACCAGTGGCCGGGAAAGCCAATGTTTTGATCTTCCCCAACCTGGAGGCGGCGGATATCTCCAGCCGTCTGGTTCAGCATCTGGCTAGGACCAACATATACGGCGACATACTGTTAGGTATCGATCGTCCGGTAGCGGTATTGTCGCGCGCGGCCACTGCGCATGATATCTTGGGTGTAGCGGCTATCCTGGGCGAACAGTGCAACCGGTATCGCCGGATGTATCCGGGTGTAGGCATCAGGATTCCGGGCGAATGATCGATCAAATGGACTTCCAAATAAAGAAGATCGTACTTGGCGGATGCTTTCTGCTGGCGGCAGCGGGGCTCTTCGGGTGCGTCAGTATGACTCAAAAAACTCCCTATTCCGCGTTCAAACATATAGACGGGCTGGTCGCGTTCTGGGATTTCTCGGAAGGACCGGGAATGCCTAAGTGTTCACAAGGGAAAGATCGTTACGAGCTTACAGAATATGGTGAACCAATTTCCGTGGTTGAGGAAGGCCCCTGGTCTGGGCGTTCTGTCCAGTTGAACGGAGCCAGTTATCTCTCTTTGCCTTATGAGAAAACGGGAGCGCTGGATCTCAAGGATAATCAGGTAACAGTTTTGGCCTGGGTCAAAAAAGAATCGCCGCAGATCGGTTTTGTGGGAGGGATGTGGAATGAGTATCAGGAGGGAGGTAAACGTCAATACGGGCTTTTTATCTCTCTTCCGCATTACAATGGAGCCGATCAGGTTTGCGGCCATATATCCAAAACAGGGAAACCAACGCCTCCATTTCCTTTTTCCATAGACTATTCCGCCAGCAGACAGACGGTTCCTTTGGGACAATGGTGCTGCGCGGCCTTTACCTATGATGGAAAGTATATCCGTTCCTATCTGGATGGCGTTTTTGAGCCTCGTGAGCCGGAGCTGATTTCTCACACGAAAGGTTTTCCGGGATATCCGGAGGGATTAGTCCAATCCAAGAATCCTTACTATTATCCGGATGGGATGGGGAGTAACGGATCGGATTTTACTGTCGGCGCGGTACTGGTCAAATCGGGAATGGGAAATTTTTTCGTTGGCAAGATTGGCGGATTGGCGGTTTTCAACAGAGCCCTCAGTCCGGAGGAGATCGCCAAAATTTCAAAAATAAGAAAAAATTGATCCCTGTTTGATCAAAAATTTTGAGGAGATGTTTCACAAAAACGCCCTTTTTTTATCCTGAAAACATTATTAGAAGTTTCTGTCTTCATTGGTGTTTTGGGAATAAATGCTAAAAAGACGAGGCTTGCGGACCTCGTCTCTTTGGTGGGGAGGCTTAGCTTTTCA
>DBVN01000104.1 GCA_002308515.1 Verrucomicrobia bacterium UBA1263
CGTCTGAAGAATGCCCGTGTGGAGTCGGGCTGTCTGGTGATCGAGACTCACAAGGAGTCCTACGAGGGGATGGACTATACCTCGGCCAGTGTTATGAGCAAGGGCAAAGCGGCGTGGGGCTATGGCCGTGTGGAGATCCTGGCCAAGCTGCCGGGCGGCCGGGGCATCTGGCCGGCGCTGTGGATGCTGAATACCAAGGGCGGCTGGCCCAAAGGCGGTGAGATAGACATCATGGAGCTGGTGGGGTATGAGCCTAACAATATCTATTGCACGGTACATACTTATGACACTTATGTGAACAAGAAGACCGACGGTCAGAGCAATCATATCAGTCTGGATACGCCGCAGAACGGCTTCCATCTGTATGCCGTGGAACGCTATCCGGACCGGATGGACTTCTATGTGGACGATGTGAAGGTGCTTTCCTATCCCAAGAAGGAAAACACGATCGAGTCCTGGCCGTTCGACGGCAAGTTCTATCTGATCATGAACATTGCTTACGGCGGTGCCTGGGGCGGTGTCAAGGGTGTGGATCCCAGCGCGTTACCACAGCAGATGGTGATAGACTACGTCCGCATGTATGAGGAAAAGAAGGAGGCCGAACCCGCGGCGAAGTGATAACTGGCTGTCGTGTAGATACGTATCAGCTCAAGAGCGAGCGTGTGATTGACAATGCGTTGTGAATGAGTCAAAATAAAGGGCTGTTGCATTTTTTTGCAATTATCATATATGGAAAACTCAGGTGCTTTTTCTAATCATACGTTGCTCTATACGGGCATTGTTTGTGCCTATGTACTGGTCATGCTCTGCATAGGATATTGGTGTATGAAGCGGACCCACAATGTGGGGGACTTTTTCCTGGGAAACCGTTCGCTGGGTCCCTGGATGAGCGCTTTCGCTTACGGGACCAGTTATTTCTCCGCCGTTATTTTCATTGGTTATGCCGGTAAATTAGGCTGGGGCTTTGGTGTCCAGACTCTCTGGATCGTTGTGGGCAATACTTTGATAGGGACTGTCTTGGCCTGGCTGGTGCTGGCTAAGCGAACGCGTGTGATGACGGCGCGTCTCAACGCGATGACGATGCCTGAGTTTATGGCGGAACGCTACGGGAGCAAGCCGATGAAAGTGCTTTCCGGCATCACGATCTTCTGTCTCTTAGTGCCTTATTCCGCGTCGGTTTACATGGGACTGAGCTACCTGTTCCAGAAGACTATGGGGCTGGGTTACAGCGACGCGTTGATATTCCTGGCTGTGCTGACCGGTGTCTATCTGGTGATGGGCGGTTATTTCGCGGTGGCCGTGAGCGATTTCATCCGCGGTCTGGTGGAGTTCCTGGGAGTGATGCTGATGGTCTATCTGCTCATCCACATGAAGGGCGGTCTGGCTACCACGTTCCATCAGCTGTGCGCCCCGGTCAATATGCCGGATCTGTTCACGCCGGATGGAGCCTTGAAGTCGGCGGCCGACAGCGGGGGATTGTTCGCCGGGTGGCTGATCCTGGTTTCGCTGGTCTTTATCACGAGCTTTGGCCCGTGGGCGCTGCCTCAGATGGTGCAGAAGTTCTACTCCATGAAGGATGAACGGGATGTGATGAGGATCGTTTTCATTGCCGGTACACTTTCCCTGATCCTTTCTTTCGGTGCTTATTACACAGGCGCGCTGACACACTTGTTCTTCCCCTCAGCGGAGGATCTGGCACCGATCATGACCGAAAGCGGCAAGCTGAATCTGGATATCCTGATTCCTCACTTTATTGTAACGTATGTTCCTGCCTGGCTGGTTCTTCTGATCCTACTGCTGGTCTTTTCGGCCTCCATGTCCAGTCTTTCCTCACTGGTGCTGGTCTCCAGCTCGGCTATCGCCATTGATATCTACGGGACTTTCTCCACACTGGAGCAGAAAAAGAAAGAAAAGCGCACCATGCTCTATATGAGATTGTTGTGCGCGTTGTTCGTGCTGGTCTCATTGCTGCTGGCTCTGGTGAAGATCAATTTTATCGTGAACCTGATGGTGATCGCCTGGGGCGCGCTGGGCGGCGCGTTTCTGGCTCCGTATGTCTATGGTCTGTTCTGGAAACGGACGACCAAGGCAGGTGCTTATGCCGGAATGATTTCCGGTTTGGGTATTTCCATTGTTTTGTTTATTAAGTGGGGCAGTCCGGGCATCCCGGTGGCGGGTGCCATTTCGATGATCGTGCCCATGATCGTAGTGCCGGTGGTGAGTCTGATGACTCCGTCTCCGGATCAGAAACTGATAGACAAAGCTTTTGGCGGAAAATAAAAATTTAAAAAATTGAAAAAATGATTTGCTCATTTGGGGCAAATCGAGTGTACTTGTTGCGATGCAGATCGAAGTAAGCGAGATGTTAGGTGCGGCCCACATGAAAGTGGAAGGCCGTTTGAACGCGGATGTAGTGTCTGATTTTGAATCACGCTGCAATGCCGTCCTGAGTCAGTACGGGAACCAGATCGTCCTGGATTTCTCCAATCTGGAATATCTCAGTTCGGCGGGGCTTTGCGGCATTCTTTCCATTGGAAAGAAGGTCAAAGCTTTGAACGGCAAAATCTTTTTGTGTGTTCCTCCCGGCACGGTCCATCAAATCCTGGAGCTGTCCGGCTTCAATCAGATGTTCCCCATTTTCACCAAGCTGGAAGACGTAATGAAACAGTTGGGGCAGAAGGATTTCACCTCTTCGGCGGCGATCCGCAGTGATTCGACCAATAAGGTCAGGATCATCAGCGTGAGCGGTCGTGTGGACGCGGAGCGCGTGCCTGAGTTCAAATCTTATTACGAGCCGCTGTTAGAAGCTGGCAACCGGAACTTTGTTTTCAATTTTGCCGAGGTGGAATATATGAGTTCCGCGGGATTGTGCGCGATCCTGGCTTTGGGCAAAGAGCTTGCGTCCACTGGCGGCAAGATGGCTATTTATGTCCCCAAAGGAACAGTGCGGCACATTCTGGAGATTTCCGGTTTTGCCGATATGTTCCCGCTGTGTGATTCTGAAGAAGAAGCTGTTTGGGAAGCACTTTAAAGCGTTTTGATTCGTAATTCGTAATCATGCCTCATGTTATGAATTGTGAATTGAATTTAAGCTGCTGCATGATTTCCGGGGCGGAAGCCCACCGGATCCGGGGCGCGCTGGAAAGCGTCCGGGGTTTGGCATCGGAAATCATTGTTGTTTTAAATGAGGATGTTGCCGATGGTACCGATCGCATCGCCGGAGAATACGGGGCCAAAGTTTATCGCGAACCATGGAAGGGGCACATCGCCCAGAAGAACAGCGCGGCCGAAAAAGCCTCTCAGCCCTGGATACTGGGGCTGGACGCGGATGAAGTCGTTTCAGAGGAACTGCGCGCGGAGATCATCCGCACTCTTCAGGATCCTTCAAAGACTTCCGCTTTTGACGCTTTTGAGTTCCCTCGGCTGACCCGGCTGGAAGGACGCTGGATCCGTCACGGCGACTGGTACCCGGATCGTCAGCTTCGCTTGTGGAAGCGGGGACATGCCCGCTGGGGAGGGATCAATCCTCATGACCATCTACAGGTGGACGGAAAGATCGGCCGTCTCAAATCGAATCTGCTTCACTACACCAGTGAAAGCCTGGATAAGATGATCGCCAAGATCGCTCCTTACAGCCAGGCATTTGTGAAAAATTTCCATGATTCCGGCAAAAGGCCGAGCATCCTGGATCTCGGTTTCAGGCCCTTTTATCGTTTTTTCCGCGGATATATCTTGAAATTAGGCTTTTTAGACGGCTGGCAGGGGTATTTCATCGCGTGGATCGCCGGGTTCGCGGCGGCTGTCCGCTACAGCAAAACCTTCATTCCTCCGAAGTCAGATAAGAAGGACACTCCGTCATGAGTCTGCCCCTTTGTTCACTGGTCATCGTTACCTATAATCAGGAGGCTTTTATCCGGCAGACACTCCAAGCCGCTTTTGCCCAGACCTATCCTCATTTGGAGATCGTCGTTTCTGATGATGCCAGCACGGATCGGACCTGGGAAATCGTTCAGGCCGAGGCCGCTTCCTATGCCGGACCGCATCGCCTGACGCTGAACCGCAACGAACGCAATCTGGGGATCGGCGGCGGCGCGGGCAAGGCAATCCAGCTGGCCGCGGGGGAGATCCTCGTTTGGAATGACGGGGATGACATTTCACTGCCGAACCGGGTCCAGTGTATCGTAGATTTTTTTGAGAAACAGGGATCTCAGACGATGATGGTCTGGAGCCGTCACGAGCCGATAGATTCGGACGGAAAAGTTTTAGGCGTTTACAAGAATTTTGAGAAAGATGTCCGTAAAAAAGCCCGTACCCTGGCGGATGTCCGCCGACGGATACGGATCCCATTTGGAGCGGTGACCGCCTGGAGACGTGTGGTTTCGGATATGTTCTCACCGATCCCGCCCGCGTTTGGCGGCTGGGATAATATCATCGCTTTCAGGGCATTGCTGATGGGAAAGATCGCTCCGCTGCCGGAGGTGCTGGTGCAGTACCGGACTCACAATGCCAGCACGACCAACGCGCCCGCAGCGGATGATCTGGTGAAGGACTACCGCAAGCGAGCGATCCACCGGGATGCCTGGTTCGTTCAGGCTTATTCGCAATATCTTATTGATCTGCATCAGGTTTTAAGAGTATCTCCGGAACGCCGTTCCGAGCTGCTGCGCATCGAGAGGCTGATCATTTCACTAATCAAAAAGTGGAGCGTTTCTTATGAGATCATGACCGCTTTTCCCCGTCTTTCTTTGGGGATGCTGGTTCGGACGCTGCCCTGGCCGGAATTCTACCGGTATTTTCTGCTGGCACCGCTTTACCGCTTAGGGCTTTACAAGAGGAGAAAGGGATAGGCGATGCGTGTACTCCATCTCAATACGATGCTTCGCGGCGGTGGAACGGACGATCAGTGTGTCAAGCTGGTTGCCGGACTCCGCAAGCTGGGTGTGGATGCCCAACTGATGGGGCCGGGAGGCCGGGAGTTCGAGCCGCAGATACAAGCGAATCAGATCCCGCAGATCGTGACTCCGCCGGAAGGCCCTCTCAAGATGCACTTTATGCGAGCCGTTGCCCGTGAGATACGTCGAGGCGGATATGACATCATCCACGCGCACCATGGCCGGGATTACTGGCCGACTTTTCTCTCGGTGATGATGTCTCTCAAGCGGCCCAAAATCGTTTTGACTCGGCATTTGGCCAAAAGCCCCCGTTCTCTGCCCAGCCGTCTGCTTCTGCTGAGCCTGTGCGATCAGGTGATCGCGGTTTCTCAATTTACGGAGCTGGTGATGAAGCAGGGTTTTGACGACCCGGATTCCCCAGAAGCGGAGCGTCACCATCGTCCGCGTCTGTATGGGAATACTTCCAAGATAAAAGTGATCCCCTGCGCGATCGATACGGATCGTTTTCAACTTCGCGGCAATGATCTGCCGCTGCGTGCCGAGTGGCAGGTGGGGCCTGAACATTTTCTTTTTGCCGTAGTCGGCAGCTATGACCATCCCCGTGGCAAGGGACAGCGTGAATTCCTGAAAGCCGCGGCCAAGGTCCATCGGCTTTTACCCTCCGCGCGGTTCCTTATCATCGGAAGAGGAACACTGGGAATGACTTTGCAGCAGGACATCGAGCGGCTGGGACTGCAGGAAAAAGCGTTTCTGACTCCCTACTGCCATGATATGCCCAAGGTGATGAACACGATCAACTGTCTGGTGCATCCGGCGATCGGGACGGAATCTTTCGGTCTGGTGCTGTTGGAGGCTTTTGCCTGCGGCCGTCCGGTCATCGCGTCGGAGCTGGATGGGATACCCGAAGCGTTTCGGATCGTCGGGCTGGGGGAACTGGTTCCACCGGAAAACGTGGACGCGCTGGCCGCGGCGATGGAACGGGTTTATAAAAACGGATCGGATCTGCCGATTGGTGAAAGGGAGACCATGCATCGCCGGGTGGAAGAATGCGCATCNNCCTGCCGATCGGGGAACGCGAGGACATGCATCGCCGGGTGGAGGAGTGCGCTTCTTTGCCGGTGCTGGCGCGGCGTACTCTGGAACTGTATCAGACTTTGCTGTAAACGGAACAGATGGAGTTTTTTGTTTTATTTTTTAGGAGTATTTAGTATTTTGTGTACGGATTATGAAAGAATGTAGATTTTTTCAGGTTAGTTTTATTTTGAGTTTAATGGCGNNGCCGTTCTGCTGGGTGTTTCTTCCTGCACCTCTCAGCAAGAGTCGAAAACGAAGCCGGGGCATCATCCCCAGAGTATGCAGCTGAAGCCAAAGACGACTATTCCAGCCGGGCCGAGAACAGCGGATATTCAGATACCCAAGCGTGAATTCCGCGGAGCATGGATCCAGACAGTATTCCAGGAGGAGTATGCCAAAATGACTCCGGTGGAAATGCAAAGAGACTTCATCCGCAAGCTGGACTTTCTGAAGAAATGCGGCATCAACGCGATCATTTTCCAGGTGCGCCCGGAGGCCGACGCGTGGTATGCCTCCAAGTATGAACCCTGGAGCCGTTTTTTGACGGGTAAGCAGGGCAAGGCACCTTCGCCGATGTGGGATCCCCTGGACTTCATGATCCGGGAATGCCACAAGCGGAACATGGAGCTGCACGCGTGGCTGAATCCCTATCGGGCCAGCGCTTCAAATGGAGAGTCCATCTTTGCCTCCAATCATCTCTACAGGAAGGAACCGTGGCGCTTTATCAAGTACGGGGATCTGATCGTGTTCGATCCGGGCATTCCCGACAACCGCAAGTTCATCTGCAAGGTGATCAAGGATATCGTCTCACGGTATGATGTGGACGCGATCCACTTTGACGATTATTTCTATCCGTATCCGGTAAAGGGTACACCGTTCCCCGATGATGCCAGTTTTCGGAAGTACGGTTTGAAGGCTGGCTGGAAGGAGAACCAGCGGAACGACTGGCGCAGGGACAATGTGGACCGCCTGATCTATGAGATCAAGCAGACGCTGCTCGACACAAAACCGTGGGTGCGCTTCGGGATCAGTCCCTTTGGCATCTACCGCAACAAGGCCAGTACACCGGACGGCTCCGGCAGCGATACGAACGGTCTCCAGAATTATGACGATCTGTACGCCGATGTGATCAAGTGGGTCAGATCCGGCTGGATAGACTATTGTATGCCGCAGGTTTACTGGGAGATCGGACATAAGCTGGCGGATTACACCACGCTGGTACACTGGTGGGATCGGAACGCTTATGACCGCCATCTCTATATCGGTCAGAACGTGAAGCGCACCATGGATATGAAAGAGCTTCAGGAAAAGATGGAAATGACCCGCGGTCTGAAGCACATTTCCGGGAATTGTTTCTGGCCCGCGAATGAGATCCTGCGCAATACGGGCGGCATTGCCGATCAGCTGCGCACGAATTACCACCGCTATCCGTCACTGATCCCGGCTTACACCAGAATGAATCAGGAACCCCCGGCAGAAATCCGGAATTTAACGCTTAAGAAAACCCAGGTGGGATACGTCCTGGAATGGTCGGCGGCCATGAATCAGCACAATCCGAATGACGCGGAGTATTTTGTGATCTACCGTGTGCCGGAGGGCGCGCCCCTGGATATTACCGATCCGAGGAATATCGTGGGAACGACCCGCGATACCTCTTTCGAGATCATTTACCGGAACGGGACCCGGAGTTATATGTATGGCGTGACGGCGGTGAACCGCTATCACAATGAAAGCCTGATCAAACAGTGGCGAAAAGTCAGAATCTAGTGTTTCGAGTGGTTTTTTGGAATTAAAAGAACCACAGATAAACACGGATACACACAGATAACTTATTTAATAATAAGATATTATATCAACATGAAACAAATTTGATGTCGTGTGCAAATGGTGTCTCATTGCACCCACCAGACAGTGACGATTCGTCATGTGATGAATTTGTGCCAAGGCAGAAAGAGTAAAAAGTGCACTTCAGCGTAGGTAAAATATGAATACTGGAAAAATAATATTAACAATGAGCATGATCGGGCTGACAACTGTATCCGTTTTGGTTGCTCAAAACCTGGAACATCGAGCGACACAAAAGGATGAAAAGCTAATTCTGGAAAGAGACCAGGATTTGCGAGCAAAGGGAAAGATGCTTTTTGAAAAAGGGTCACTCAGAGTTTCTGCTAATTCCAGTGAAAGTAATCACTTGTATCAGATTTTCATGGGTGATTCTTATTTTCCTTATTTTGAGGCTGATGTTCTTAATGCCGACGAGACAGAGCAGATTAAAATTTTAGATATTAAAGTAAACATTGATACATCCGTTTCTCTTGTCAAAAAAAATACAAAAGAGGTTTCTTATGCCCTCACATTTTTCTCGGAGGATGAGGATCAAAAAATATTCATACTTTTTGACTTAAACATGGATGGACAATGGGATGTGAGAGTCAATCCCACGAGAAGCGAAAACAGATCGCTTATCTATCTGGATGGAGAATGGCTTTCTGTCGATAAAAAAGAAAACCTCCTTTCTGATCTTCCGTTAGCATGGAAAAATGATACACGCTACGAATTCCGCAATGGAAAGTGGTCAGAGGTCAAAAACTAATGTTCCGAATGGCTTTTTGGAATTAAAAGAACCATGGATAGAGTCGAACGCCGGTCTTGCACAGACAGGTACGGATATATGAAAAAAGCCGCGCGAACAGCACGGCTCTTTTGATGTTTAAGAACAACTCAAATCGCTTTAACCTTTGACGGAAGGTTCGCTGGAGACAACAGTCCCGACCTGGGTGTCACCGTTGAGGACGCGGGTCAGGTTGCCCGGAACGAACGCGTCAAAGACGATGATGGGGATCTTGTTTTCGGAGCAAAGGGAGAAAGCGGAAGCGTCCATCACGCCCAGATGCAGTTTGATCGCGTCTTCATAAGAAAGAAGCGAGAAGCGCTGCGCGTCCGGGTTTTTCTTGGGATCGGAGTCGTAAACGCCGTTGACTTTAGTCGCTTTCAGCAGCGCGTCCACACTCAGCTCGCTGGCACGGAGAGCGGCCGCGGTGTCGGTGGAAAAGAAGGGATTGCCGGTCCCGCCGCCAAAGATGACGATGCGTCCTTTTTCCAGATGGCGGACGGCTTTGCGGAGAATAAAGGGTTCGGCCACACGGTTCATTTCGATGCCGGTCTGGACACGAGTGGGAACACCGGATTTCTCAAGTGTGTTTTGGAGCGCCAGGGCGTTGATGACGGTGGCCAGCATACCCATATAGTCGCCGCTGGTGCGGTCAATGCCCTGCTGGCTGCCGGAGAGTCCGCGGAAGATATTGCCGCCGCCCACGACGACAGCTACCTGGACTCCCAGTTTGTGGGCCGCGAGGATCTCGTCCGCGGCGTTTTGGATGGCTTCGGTGGATATCCCGGAGCCGGCTGCGCCGCCCAGAGCCTCACCACTGAGTTTCAGCAAAATTCGTTTATATTTCATACGATAAAATCAGTTTTATGTTTCTCAGTGTTTTGTTCTATTCAGATATGTTTTACGCGCTAAAGCTTTCTCCGCAGGCACACGTGGTCGTGGCGTGGGGATTGTGGACTTTGAACCCGGCGCCCTGAAGCGCGTCCACGTAGTCCAGTTCCGAGCCGGAGACGTAGAGGACGCTCTTGGGGTCAATGACGACTTTGGTGTCTTTGCTGATGACCAGGATATCGCGGGCGGCGGGTTCGTCCTGCAGGTCTATTTTGTACTGCAAGCCGGAGCATCCGCCGCCAATGACGGCGATCCGCAAAACACCATCCGGCCGGCCTTGCCGTTTGAGCAGTGAATGGACTTTGTCCGCCGCGTCTTGTGTGACACGGATGACACGCTCATCACCGATGCGGTAGTTCAAAACCGGCTGTTCCGAGGCGGGATTTGTTGTCAATGTGGTCATTATCAATTCCCGAAAAGTTCGTTTGAACCTAATACGCAGATATGGGCTTTATTCAGAATATCAATGGCGTGATCGGGATCGTTCAGACGGAAGATCTGGACGCTCTGTTTGCCCGTAGCCAGTGAGAATCCGTACATATAGTCCACATTGATCTGGTTGGAATTCAATGTGTTCAGAATGCTCAGCAGTCCGCCGGGCTCATTCGGAATGGAGATGGCCAGCACGTCGCTGACTTTCACCACCAGGGCGTTGGATTCCAGCGCCTTCTTGGCTGATTCCCAGTCCTTGATGATCAGGCGCAGGATACCGAAGTCCGCGGTATCGGCCAGAGTCAGGGTGGAGATATTGATCCGGGCTTTCTGGAGTATCTCACAAATATGAACCAGGGCTCCGGGCTGGTTCGGGATCATGATGGAAAGTTGTTTCAGTTTCATATCAAATTACCGGTTAATGGTTTGTATTACTAATTAATCTTGTGGGGATCACGCAGATCGCAGACCCGTTTGATCTTGCCTTCGCTGCGCTGCAGAGTATCGGGCTGTACCAGTTTAATGATGGCACGGATGCCGATGATCTGTTCGACGCTGCGGCAGATGCGTTTTTCCAGAGCGGTGACTTCGCTGACGGTATCGCCGATGAGTTTGTCGTTGATCTCGACCTGAACTTCCAGTGTGTCGAGATTGTGCTCTCTGCGCAGGATGATCTGATAGTGCGGCAGAGTGCCTTCAATGGAAAGCAGAGCGGTCTCGATCTGTGTCGGGAAGACGTTGACGCCGCGGATGATGAACATATCGTCACTGCGGGTGCTGATGCGTTTGATACGGCGCAGGGTGCGTCCGCAGGCACAGCGTTCCGTGGTCAGAGAGGTGAGGTCGCGTGTGCGGTAGCGGATCATCGGCATGGCGGCTTTGCTCAGAGTGGTCAAAACCAGCTCGCCTTGTTCGCCTTCCGGCAGGACTTCACCGGTATCCGGGTCAATGATCTCCGGGTAGAAATAGTCTTCAAAGATATGCGGTCCGGCCTGGTGGATACATTCCATCGCCACGCCCGGTCCGATGATCTCGGACAAACCGTAAATGTCGATCGCCTTGATATTGGTATTGGCTTCGATGTACTTGCGCATTTCCTGTGTCCAGGGTTCCGCGCCAAAGATGCCGTATTTCAGAGAGAGGCTCTTCATGTCGATGCCCATGGACTGAGCCTGGTCTATCAGATGGATGAAGTAGCTGGGAGTACAGCAGATAGTGGTCACGCCGAAGTCTTTCATCAGCATGATCTGGCGGTGAGTATTGCCGCCGGAGGCCGGGACAACGGTGGCTCCCAGGGCTTCCGCGCCGTAGTGAGCGCCCAGACCGCCCGTGAACAGGCCGTATCCATAGGAGACCTGGACGATGTCGTTGGAGGTCATTCCCACGGATTTCATACCGCGGACGATGACTTCTTCCCAGACCCGGAGGTCTTCTCTGGTATAACCCACAACAATGGGCTTGCCGGTGGTTCCGCTGGAGGCGTGAACGCGCACGACTTCATTCATCGGGCTGGCAAACAAACCAAACGGATAGGTGTCGCGCAGGTCTTTTTTGATAGAAAAAGGCAGTTTCGCGATGTCTTCCAGTTTCTGTATATCGTTGGGAGTGAGGTTTCTTTCTTCCATTCTCGCACGGAAGAAGGGAACCCGTTCGTAAGCCCGGAGCACGGTTTGCTGCAGGCGGGTCAACTGAAGCTCTCTCAGTTTTTCCACAGGAAGGAAATCAGGAGCGTTGACGGGATCGAAAACAATTTTGTTTGCCATAAAAATTCAAAATGCGGCGCACGTCAGTGTGCGCTTCACACCACTTTTATCATTCTTTGAGGGAAGTGTCGATATAAAATTGAAAACTTTAAAAGTAGTAAAATTATTGAAATCAATTTCTTATCTCGTTTTTTGCGGGGTGGAAAGTCCCGGATATACGGTTGACTATTTCCCCAGATAGTTCATACTGTGCGCGAAAGAATGAGTCCGCGGACGGACCTTCCTGAGAAATACGATGAAACGCTCTGAAATCAATCAATATATCCGTGAGGCGGAATCCTTTTTCGCCCGGAATCATTTTGTTTTACCACCTTTTGCCAACTGGAGCCTGAAGGATTTTCAGTCCCGCAGTCGGGAAGAGATCGCCGAGATCCTGGACTGTGAGCTGGGGTGGGATGTGACCGATTACGGCGCGGGCAAATATCTGGAAAAGGGACTGTTCCTTTTCACGATCCGCAACGGCAAGCTGGGCAGTCAGTTGTACACAAAGCCCTACGCGGAGAAAATCATGATCTCCAAAGAAAACCAGGTGACGCCGCTGCATTATCATCACTCTAAGACAGAGGATATTATCAACCGCGGAGGAGGCCGTCTGGTGTTCGAGCTGTATAACAGCGACCCCAATGACGGACTGCTCCAGACTCCTGTAACGGTTTGGAGCGACGGGGTGAAGATGACGGTGCCGGCGGGCAAGCCGTTTTCTCTGCCGTCGGGAGCCAGTTTGACACTGCCGGTGGGTGTGTATCACTCCTTCTACGGTGAAAAGGGTTCCGGTCAGGTGATGATCGGCGAGGTTTCCGCCGTGAATGACGATCATACGGATAATGTCTTCTACGAGAAGCTGCCGCGGTATCCGGAAATCCAAGAGGATGAAGAACCTTATCGCCTTTTGGTGACGGATTACGCCAAGTTCCTCCAGTAACCCGGTTCGCGTCCGGCAAAAAAAGCCTTGCTGGTTGGAGCCGGATGCAAGAAAATAAAGCCGTATGGAGCAGTTAGATCAACTCAGAGAAATGTTCAGAATGCAGCGCGCCCTCAATCAGCGGATCGGGGTCAATACCGATGCCATGGATGAGAAGGAGAAAACGCAGTGGCTTCTGAATTATTGCAGAGCCATGACCCAGGAGATCTCGGAACTGACGGACAGTGTTCCCTGGAAGTGGTGGGCCAAGTATCAGAAGTTTGATGAACAGAATGCCCGTGTGGAAGTGGTGGATATTTTCCATTTTCTGATCAGCGCCGCGCAGGTGCTGGGCATGAGCGCGGATGATGTCTTTCAGGCGTATCTGAAGAAGAACGCGGTCAATTTCCAGCGTCAGGAAAGCGGCTACACGGTCAAAGACGAGAACGACTCGAAGCATATTTAGTTTGTAATCTTATCCTGAAGGCGGCGGCAAGTGCCCCATCTTCAGGGATCAAATCCAATGCCTGTTTTCAGTTACCAAGCCCGTGAAGCCGGGACAGGACGGGAAGTTCAGGGGACCATCGACGCCTCCAGCGAGCAGACGGCGGCGGTGGCCTTGCGTGGACGCAATCTCTTTGTCCTCAGCATCCAGGAAAAAACGGGAATGTCCGCGGGAGCCGGTTCTCACCGCGGAGTGCGGCTGATGGATCTGGCGGCTTTTACGCGTCAGCTCTCCAGTATGCTGGACGCGGGACTGACGATCACTCAGGCATTGCAGACACTGGCGGATCAGACGGGCAGTCTGGCTTTGGGTAAAATCATCCGGGATCTGATCCAGCAGATAGATTCCGGCGAGAGCTTGTCCAGCGCGCTCCAGCGGCACGCGGATGTGTTTGACCGGCTTTATATCAATATGGTCAACGCGGGCGAGCGCGGCGGCATCCTGCCGGAGATCCTTGCGCGTCTGGCGACTCATTCCGAACGGACTTACAAGATCCAGTCCAAAGTCCGCTCCTCGCTGATGTACCCCTCGGTAGTAACGGTGGTGGCGATCGTGGTGACCTGTTTCCTGATGGTGCAGGTCGTGCCCACTTTCAGCCAGATTTTCAAAGAGCAGGGAGCCAGTCTGCCTGCTTTTACCCAGCTGGTGATCTCGATCGCGGACACTCTCAAGGCGAATCTGCTCTGGATTTCGCTGTCTGTGTTCGGCGCGGCGGCCTGTGTTTTATATTTCATACGCACACCCTTCGGCCATGCCTGGTGGGATGAGCAGAAATTGAGGCTCCCCATCGTGGGCCCGATCTTCCACAAGCTGGCTCTGACCCGGTTCGCGCGGACAACCGCGTCGCTGCTGCACTCCGGGGTGCCTATCCTGGAGACCTTGAACGTGGTCGCCATTTCCGTGGGCAATCTCAAGATGGAAGCGGCGCTCAAGGAGATCGCGGTCAAGATCGAGCAGGGCGACACACTGTCGGGCGCATTATCGCAGTATCCTATTTTCCCGCGGATCGTCCTGAGAATGGTGATGGCCGGTGAGCAGGGCGGCGCGGTGGATGCCATGCTGGAGAAGATCTCCGACTACATGGATGACGAGCTGGAGCATACGCTCTCCGGTCTGACAGCGCTGATCGAACCGCTCCTGATCATCTTCCTGGGTGTGATGATCGGCGGTATGGTCCTGGCCATGTTCCTTCCGGTATTTGAACTCGTCAATCAGGTGCGGTAATGGTTATCAAAAGAACCACAGATAGATACGGATATACACAGATAATATATTGAATAACATTATGTTATTATGTAAATCTGTGTTTTTTTAATATCAGCCTTGCGCCGGGGGAGAATATCTGCTACTTTACTTTTACGTTCATCCGGTGCTGTTGCCGGATGGAGGAAGAATGTCTCTCAGAGGAAATTAGCATGGCTAAGATCTCACCGGAACAGTA
>DBVN01000073.1:0-5900 GCA_002308515.1 Verrucomicrobia bacterium UBA1263
AACTGGTTCATTCCCGCGTTCGTGAAAAGCAGATTCGGGGAATCGGGCATCAAGCTCGAAGATGGAACAATAACGTGCGACTTCGATTTAAAGAAATCGAGGAAAGATTGACGCAATTCGCTGCTGGTCATAGCAAGTTTCAGCAATAAATAAAAAGTTGTCAGCAGCCGGGCAAATGAATCCTCAACGCCCACTGCTGTCCGTATTCAATAAAAAAGGGACAAAGATCCTGTAGGCTGACCGCCCCAAACGCGGTCAATTCTAACCTCCTCCTGACGAATTGACCAGACGTAAATTCACTTCAACCAAACTCTTTTGATTTTGAAATGAAAAAAGAACGGCTTGAACCGTCCTTCTCGCAAATTGAAAGATCCCTTTACTTTTTGTCGGGAGTAACGACCTCTTTCACGTCCTTAACGGCTTCCTTAGCCGCGTCAGTGGTATCCTTCGCCGCTTCTTTGGCTGTTTCAGTCGCGTCTTTAGCCACCTCTTTGGCGGTATCTACCGCTTTCTTGGCGGCATCGTTCACATCTTTTCCAGCTTCTTTAACGGCATCCACTGCTTTTTCAGCGGTCTCTTTCACCTCTTTGGCGACTTCCTTGGCTGTTTCCTTTGCCGTCTCAGCGGTTTCCTTGACCGCTTCCTTCACTTCCTTGGCAGTCTCCTCNNCTGCCGGCGCTGCCAGCATCGGCGGCACCTTCACAGCAGTTTCCGGTGCCTTATTGGCTGTGGTTTCAGTCTTTGGCGGTTCAGGTTTCTTCACCAGCTCAGGGAAACGGGTCTCCATTTTTCTGACTTGGGCATAAGCTTTTCCGGCCCAGCTACTTTGATGAGCAGAAGAAATTTCACGGTACATTTCCACCGCCTGCTCGTTATCTCCCTTGCTCTGGTAGATAGCGGCCATATTCATCTTGGCCTGCAGGGCAACGGCGTTGTTCTCGCGAGACAGTGTCTGATAAGCGGACAAAGCCTCGTCATCTTTACCGGCCGCGTCCAGACAAACCGCTAAACCATAAGCGGCTATATTCTTCATATCACTGCCGGGATATTCAGACTGGAAGCGCTTGAAAGCATCCTCCGCCTTTTGATATTCACCAGCGTTGAAGTACGCGGAACCTGCCTCCAGCAAAGCTCTTTCCGCGGCAGATGTCCCTTTGTACTTATCCGCCACTTTCATCAGCTCATCACCGGGGACTTTTCCGTCAGCTATCACGCTAACAGGTTCACCCAGAAGGAAAACCGCGTTATTCGCGTTCAACTGTTTCTGTTTCGCGCTCCAAACAGCGTAAGCAATAGCGATACCCACGATCAAAATGATCGTAGCCCATAAATGCACTCTTTTACGATTGGCCTCATACCAGGCCCACAACTCGTAAAGCTTACTTGATTCCAAGATATTCTCGCTCATAAAGCCGACACATCCTTGCAAACTCTTTCCTCTGAGGCAAGGATATTTTTATATTTATTGTTGATTTCTTGACCGGAACCAGGCGGCACGGATCGGGGGTTATCTCCTCAACCTGCTGTCCTGATTCCATTTATCTGTTATTTTACAGCTGTTTTCAATTCGATCACATCATGCGGTGAGGCTTCACGCTGTCCCGCGGCGCTCACCTGCACATACCGGGCCTTTTGACGCAGCTCTTCCAGTGTCCTGGCTCCCAAGTATCCCATTCCGGACTGGATGNNATGCCGCCGATCAGCTGAGTCAGCACATGATCCAGTGAACCGGCTATTTCCTTCAGAGCTTCAATGCCTTCCGCCGCGATCTTGCGGGTCGTGTCATTCTTCAGATGACCATAACGGCTGGCGGAACCCGCCTTCATCGCCGCCAGACTGCCCATGCCGCGGTATTTCTTATAAAGCTTGCCCCCGATCTCAATGATCTCTCCCGGAGATTCATTGCAACCGGCCAGCACACCGCCGCATATCACGGCATTGGCCAGGGTCAGTGCCTTGACGATATCGCCCGACTTGGTGATGCCGCCATCGGCCAGGATGGTCACACCGCGTTTGGCCGCGGCACGGGATGCCACATAGAGGGCCGTCAGCTGAGGGATACCCACTCCGGCCACAAGACGGGTCGAACAAATGGAACCGGGTCCCTGCCCGATCTTGATCACATTGGCACCCATCTCCGCCAGGTATTCCACACCGGCGCCCGAAGTCACATTACCCGCGATGATCGGCAGTTCCGGGAAAGCGTCACGGATCAGCTTCACGCTTTCGCCCACACCTTTCGTATGGCCGTGCGCCGTAGAGACCGCGATCACGTCCGCTCCCTTTTCCACCAAACTGGCAACATGGGATAAGATCCTCTTGCGGTCCAGTTTACCCGAAGCGTCACGAGTCGCCGAGACCGCCGCGCCACACAGCAGGCGGAAACGATCATCACGGGCGGCCTTGAACTGGGCGCTGCGCTCCTGGTTGATCTTAAGGATATCCGAAAGTGTAAAAAGTCCGCACAGACGATCTTTTCCATCCACCACTATCAGCTTGTGTTCCATCGGGTTGTCCGTGAAATACTGATCCGCTGTCGTGATAGCGTCATTGCCCAGCTGGCTTTGCAGGATGGTGCAGACCTTTGAACGCGGGATGATGACATCTGTCACCTTATAGGCGGCGAACCGATGGTTCAGCACATGCGCCGGCAGTACACCCAGCAGTTTGCCTTTGCTGTCCACCACGGGGAAAGTGCTGAAGGTATATTTCTCCTTCTCGATCGTCTGAAGCAGATCGCCGATCTCCTTGTCCGGGGAGATCGTCACCGGGTTTTGGATCAGACCGTGAACATGTCCCTTGACACGAGCCACTTGAGCGATCTGCTCCTTCTCAGGCATGTTATAGTGGATCAGTCCCAGACCGCCGTTCAGCGCCATGCTGATGGCCATCCTGGACTCTGTGACGGTATCCATATCCGCGGAGATGATCGGGATATTCAGCTCCACCCCTTCCGTCAAACGGGTGCTTAACTGTGTGTCGCGGGGAAGGATCTCTGAATAAAGTGTCGCCAGCGAAACATCATCGTATGTAAGCGCTTGGCGTGAATGGCCGAGGAAAAAGTCATCGGCGCCCTGAAAAAATTGTAAATCGAGTTCGTTCGGTTCGTGAATACCAACCATGCGCAAGCATAAAAAAAGATGACCGAAAATTACAAGCAAAAACTTATCTTCAGGAAAAATCCCTTTTGCTGAAAACATTTATATCCGTTTATTCCCAAAGAAGAAAAATCCAATAGAAATCATTGACATACAAGGAAACACAGGATACACTGACCCTGTTATGAAGATAAAGTTCAAAAAATTGTTTTTCATAACGGTACTCCTGATCATCGGGCTGGCCGTTTTGACCTGGGGCATCTCCTGTTTGTGGGGCATCTATTGTTTCCACAGCGTCAAAAATCAGAAGAATGAACAAGGTGTCTCCCGATGGGCCGAGCTTGAGCAGAATGTTCTGTCCAGACCCGCCGGAACCAATCTCTTCGACCTCTCCCCCTGGAAAGAATGGCTGGAAGCCAAAACAGCTGACCCGGATTCCGGAGATGGTGAACTGAGTAAATATAGTACGATCCGTAGCGACTTCATTGAAAACGCTCTGACAAATCTCAATGAACTGATCACTCAATATCAGATATCTTCCCAAAATAAGAGAAAAAGAGAAATCCGGAAAGAGTCAACGAGTCGTTATAAAAAACTGATAGATGACGCCATAGATTCCACCAAGACCGTTCTGACTAAAAAGGCCGAGTTCGATCAGTTAATGGCTGATTCTGAAGAATATAAAAAACTCACTTCCCAACAGCAGGCCGCGAAGTTCTGTCTTTTCTTGTACTCCACGAACGAACCGCTTCGAGATAAAATCAAAAAAAATCTGAAACTGGCTCAGTATGAAGCCATACCTGAATCTGAAAACTTTGAGTCTCTCACTTCCAGTTGGTCATACATCCGATATGATCTTATCAAGGATGCAGCCAATTATGCCCGCATTTACGCGATCTTGGGCAAACGTGAAAAAACTCTGGAAGAACTTTCATTCCTTTTAGACCTTGTGACTTTGGAGCAATGCGCAAACTCCATTAGTGTTGGTCATGACCGTATCGGGGAACATTATAGTGTCTTTCTTACATTCCAAAGGATATTACCCTATCACACTCTTTCAAATGATGATCTTTTTCAACTGGAGGAGCGCTTGGCAAAAATAGCTTATGTAAAAGATTTTCAAATGAACCTACTAGGTGAGGTCTATCGTCATCCCAATACGAACTTTGATTTTGAAACTTTCCTTGAACAATGCCTGGCTGTTATTTTCTATGGGAGACTCAAACAAGGTGATGCTAAGTATCTGCAATATTTCTGGGATGTATATCCTTCGATCAACGTTCAGGGGCAAACGATAGATGAGGAAAAATGGGAACACTTTTTAGAACCCTACATGCAAGTTGACCGCAGATTCCACTCCTTGCGTTTTGATAAACCGGGACACTTTGCATCATCAGTCTTTACCGTCATTTGTAATGCTGACAATATCAAACCAACAACAGAAAGCTCAAAATTCGATTTTCTTAAAGGCAGATATAATAGATTAAAAGTTTTTCAAAACCATGCCATAACTGCCTGCGCACTGGAATGTTGTTATCTGAAAAACAAATGCTATCCCAAAAAGCTGGAAGACCTGACACCAGATTATCTCGAAACCATCCCTGAAAACATTCTCCATCCTGAAAAAGATTCTCCATATCAATCAGATGGAAAGAGTTATTCCTTTGGAACTTTTTCCTTTTAGAGAAATGATTCTTCCCCTTATTTCAAAAAAGCCGGGCTCATCGCTCGGCTTTTTTAGTTTAGTTCAGTTTTTATCAAACATCTTTCCTATGACGCGCTGATGCCCAGGTAGGCACGGTGGACACGGTAGCTGATGGAGGTCAGTATCTCCCAGGGGATCGTTCCGGCCCATTCGGCCACCTGCGCGGCGGTGATGCTTTCCTCACCTTGTCTGCCGATCAGCACCGCTTCATCCCCGTTCCGCACAGAGACCGGCACCGCGCTGACATCCACGATCATCTGATCCATGGTGACGCGGCCCAGGATCGGGCAGCGCTGCCCGTGGATCAATACATATCCCTTGCCGGAAGCCGCCCGGTGATAGCCGTCACCGTAACCGGCAGTCAGAGTCGCGACCTTCATCGGTTTGGGCGCGGTGTAAGTGTGGCCGTAGCTCAAGGTCTTGCCCGCGGGGATGTTCTTGACCAGAGAGACCCGGCATTTCAGGGACAAGGCCGGACGCAGAAAATCCTGTATCTTCCCTTCCGGAACACGGCTGCCGGTCGGCGCGATGCCGTAAATGATCAGTCCCGGCCGGGTCGTATTGAATAAGCTGTTGTCCTCAAATAAGATCCCGCCGCTGCTGCTGGCGTGGGTATAGTCCAGACCGATCCCCGCGCTCAAAAGCTGTTTGACCAGCGAGCTGAACTGCTCCAACTGGTTCCTGGTAAAATCCTCATCATCTTCCACCGCGGCCAGATGCGTATAAACACCTTTCAGGCGGATACATCCCTCTTGCTCCTCCATGTTCTTCAGCTGGCGCACGAGCGCTAACGCCTCGTCCGTCTCAATGCCCAGACGTCCCATCCCGGTATCCACTTTCACCTGGATCAGAGCGGTAGCTTTCATTTTCTTGGCCACAGCCACGTAGGCTTCGGCCTCGTCCAGGGTCGAGACTGTCCCCATTACCTTCAGGCGGATAGCGTATTCGATCTCATCTTTCGTGCAGGCTCCCAGCATCAGGATGGGCCATCCCTGACCGCGGGAACGGATGTCGTAAGCCTCATGCAGATTCGCTACACCGAAAGCGTTAGTTCCACAGTTCATCAGGTGCGAAGCGATCTCCTTCAGTCCGTGACC
>DBVN01000073.1:5968-14724 GCA_002308515.1 Verrucomicrobia bacterium UBA1263
CGAAGCGCGTTCAAATCCACTTCTGCCCAACAACGATATACAGGATAAAGACTCATAAAGGTAATGTGCGTGTATTCTTGACTTTAACAAATTGGACCGGCCGCAAATAAATGGGTTCCATTTCTTCAGGCGCAATAAAAACTTTCCGCTCAAGCGCTAAGACGGCCAGATCCTCCGCCCGGGGATAGAGCGGTCTGGCCTCCGGCAGCAGTCTGCCCAGATCGGGAGCGCCAACCTGAGAGGAGTTTTTGACCAGTTCCCCGGCCTCTGCCCGGCTGATGATGCGGAGCGGTTCCACGGTCTGCGGAATCGTATCCGCCGCGCCGGTTTGATAGGCCGCGTGATAGAATTCATCCCGCTGAGCATCTATCAGAATATGGATCGTGCCCTGCCAGCCCTGGCGGAAAGCCCTCAGCGCCAAAGCGTCAGCCGTGCTGACCGCCGCCAGTTTCAATCCTGTGGCCAGATGCCATCCCTGGGCAAAGGCGATCGCCGCGCGGATGCCGGTATAAGAACCCGGTCCCACACCTACTGCCAATGTATCCACCTGACTGTTATCCAGATGAAGCTGATCCAGCAAACGATCGACACAGGCGCAGATCCCTTCACTGGGAACCGCACCCGGCACAGGCCCGGTCAGCCCGGTTTCCGTATCTACCCGCGCCAAAACACGCCGGGATCCCGTTTCCATGATCGCGATGGAACGGAACGAGGTCGAAAAATCTACGGCAAGCAGTGTCTCAGCACTCATATCACGTGCTCTGGTTTAAGGTTCTTTTGCCTTCCAAACAAGTCTTTTGTTTGAAAAGCTGGCTTTTTTATTCAATTTAGGTAAAATTACCCCGTTTTATGAAAAGATTCGGAACATTTCTTATAACGATGGTGACCGGCATGCTGCTCCTGAGCGGCTGCTCGGAATACGCAACAAGTAAAAATCCTGTTGNNNNCCGCCGCTGCAACCCAAACGGAACAAAAGGCTGCCCCCGGCGCGAAGATCGCTGTGATCGAGACGGATAAAGGCACAATGACGCTGGAGCTGTGGAGCGATGTCGCCCCGAACACCGTGGCCAACTTTGAGAAGCTGGCCAATGAGAAGTTCTACGACACTACCGCCTTCCACCGCATCATAGACGGATTCATNNTCATGATCCAGGGCGGATGCCCCAACACCAAACCCGGCGGCAATATGGCGCTGGCCGGTACAGGCGATCCGGGCTACAAGATCAAGGCCGAGTTCAACGACCGCCATCACGTCCGCGGCGTGATCTCCATGGCGCGCTCACAGGATCCGGATTCCGCAGGCTGTCAGTTCTTTATCTGCACCGGCGACGCGACCTTCCTGGATGGGAAATACACCTGTTTCGGCAAGCTGATCAGCGGCGATGACGTTCTGGAAAAGATCGCCAAGACTCCCGTTGAAGCCAGTGCTATGGGCGAAAAGAGCAAACCCACCGAACGCGTGGAGGTCAAATCCATCCGTGTGACGGAAAAGAAGTAACCCTTTGAAAATCTTTATAATATGAGCAACGATAAAAAAGACCTCGTGGTCATCGAAACCACTGAGGGCAGCATGACTCTGGAAATGTGGAGTGATGTCGCCCCGGAAACAGTCAAAAACTTCAAGAAACTGGCGGACAGCGGGTTCTATGATTCCACCGCTTTTCACCGCATCATGGACGGATTCATGATCCAGGGCGGATGTCCCAACACCAAACCCGGCGGCAATATGGCGCTGGCCGGCACGGGCGATCCGGGCTACAAGATCAAGGCCGAGTTCAACAAGCGGAACCATGTCCGCGGCGTGATCTCCATGGCGCGCGCCCAGCACCCGGATTCAGCAGGCTGTCAGTTCTTCATCTGCACCGGCGACGCGACTTTCCTGGATGGACAATACACCTGCTTCGGCCAGCTGGTCGAGGGCGATGACGTTCTGGAAAAGATCGCCAAGACACCGGTCGGCCGTTCCTCCATGGGTGAAATGAGCCGTCCGCTCAAGCGCGTGGAAGTCAAATCCATCCGCAGCAAGCAATAATCCCCTGACACTCAGGGTTCAACAGCAGTCCGGGCTTTCCCGTCCGGGCTGCTGTTTACATATCTTCCATAGAAACTCCCTGATAAGCGATTTGATAATCCTGAAAAGCACCCGTTGTTTTCAGAAAGATTTCCGCTTTCCGCTGAAGTGTCTTTAGGGAGATATTCCGTGCCTGACGCTTAACTTCATAAAACACGGCAGAGGTGTTTATCTCATCTTCCGCGATGATATCTATCTCATTCTCTCCCTTGCGGTCGCACCAGCTCCCGATCCGGGTATAACACCCTGACTCCCGGAGAACTTTCCAGAAATAGCGCTCCAGCATCCAGCCGCTGAAGGTCGAATAGTCATGCTCGATGATCTGACGCACTTTCTCATAGCCGTCTATCTCCAGGATATAATTGTATTTATAAATAAAACGGAACCAGAAGATCAGGAAATCATCATCCAGATTGTAGTAAACATGTTTGGTTTCGCTTTTGGTAAAGAGCGGCTGCCGTTTAGAGATCAGTGTGTAATCCTTTTCCAGCCGGGTCAGATAGCCGCCGATCTCCCGTCCGACCAGGTCCTCGATCTCGGCACGGGTATTCTTTCCGCGGGCGATCGCGGACAAGATGGAAAAATAAACGCCGTAATCTTTGCCGAATTCCTCGATCAGGATCGCTTTGCCCTCGTCAATAAAAACGGAATCCCGCCTCACGATCGCGTCCAGCATCTGCGCTCTGCTCGTCATCCCGGAATCCATCAGCAATTCCACATATTTCGGCACTCCGCCCGTAAAGCTGTAAAGAGCCAGCAGATCCTCCGGTGTGTATCCCGGTGAGTAGTATTTCAATATCTCCTTGAGTACACGGGTCCTGAACGGATAGACACCGATAAACTGCGTCACGCGGCCAAACAGAGGTTCTTTCTTGTCTTTGAATATCTTATCCATCAGCGAATAGATGGAACCGCACACGATCAGATTCATACGGGAGCGGTCTTTGTAAAGATCCCACAGGCGCTGCATATCACTGTAAACAGACTTGTTGACCCGAAAAAACTCTTGGAATTCATCAATAAACAGGGTGATCTGACGCTGACAGGAGAGCTTCATCAGCAGCTCGAAAATATCCGCGAACCGATCTACCCGGCCTATCAAAGTACCGGGCAGCTTCTCACCGATCTCCCGGCAGAAATCCTCGCACAGATCCGGTTCCGACTTGCGTCCCACAAAGAAATAGACCAGATCATCCTCTTCGTAAGCCTTGCGGACTAAAGAGGTTTTTCCAATACGTCTTCTGCCAGTGACAACGGTGAACTGAGCCTGCTTTTCCGACAGGCCGCGTATCCGGCGCAGAGAATCCATCTCTTCTGAGCGATCAAAAAAAATCATAGCGAACCTTTCCGAAACCGTCGTTTCCGAAACAATCAGTTCCGAAACCGCTGTTTCGCATCTAATTTACTCTCTTCTTTTCCCGCGTCAATACTTTTTTATTCAAACTTCGCGATTATCCTCTTGCTTCTCAGCCGATATGATGTAGAATGCGCGCGGTGAGGTTCGGCTCCCTGCGGGAGAGCCCCTGTGTGGTGTCTCCCCGATTTGTGAAAGAGGGTCGTATCTCCGAAAGGTGCTGGCGGATGGCAACATCCTGTTCAGCAAGAAGTTGCTTTACGGTTTCCGTGAAGCGTTGTGGTAAAATAAAATCCGGCGCGACAAATCAAACAAAAGCACCGGTCAGACTTCTTAAACTCCTTTTCATCAAGGGGGAAGAGTTGTCTGTTTATATCAAAGAATGAATAAGACATTCATACCGAAAGACTATCTGCAGCAGCGCAAGTGGCAGGTCATCGATGCCAGTGGTGTCGTGCTGGGCCGCCTGGCCGTGCAGATCGCAAACATACTCCGGGGTCGCAACAAAGCGATCTATACCCCGCACCTGGATACGGGCGACTTCGTGGTCGTGATCAACGCCGAGAAGATGATCGTAACCGGTAAGAAAGAGGACGAAAAAACATACATGTTCTACTCCGGATGGAGAGGCGGCGAGAGCTTCCGCAAGCTCAAAAAGCTGCGTCAGACCAAACCTGAGTGGATTATCTGGCATGCGGTCAAGGGGATGCTGCCCCAGAACCGCATGGGGAAGAAACTCATCACCAAGCTGAAGATCTACAGCGGTCCGGAACATCCGCACACCGCTCAGAAGCCTTCAACATTAACCCCTGCCAAATAAGGAGATAGAATATGTCTGAAAATACTGATTTCTTGGGTACCGGCCGCAGAAAGACGGCTGTCGCCCGCGTTAGAATGAGCATCGGTTCCGGCAACATCACCGTCAACGGCCGCCAGTACAAGGAGTATTTCCCTCTGGATAATCTCCGCAATCTGGTGACCCAGGCTCTCTCCTGCACTGAGACTCTGTCCAAGTACGACGTTTTTGTGAATGTCCGCGGCGGCGGTCTGAGCGGTCAGGCTGAAGCCATCCGCCACGGTATTGCCCGCGCTCTGCTCGAAGTGGACAACACTTTCCGTCCGCTTCTCAAAGCCGAAGGTTTCCTCACTCGCGATCCTCGTATGAAGGAACGCAAGAAATACGGTCACCCCGGCGCACGCAAGCGTTTCCAATACAGCAAACGTTAATCTTCTGTTTGCGAAAACAAGCCCGCGGGATCCCGCGGGTTTTTTGTTTTTTAAGGCAACGCGTCTAATGCGATTCCGGGATTAATCACTTGACACTCCATCTTTAAAATGTTTAAGTATCCGCATTATTTGGTTGGCGTTATGCTGTTGAATATAAACAGAAACTAAAAGGAGATTAGCATGAAAAAAAATAATGAATTTAGAACATTTGAGGATGGGAAATGGCTGCATATAGATTCCAGTCGCTTAGATGGATGCTTGAAATATATGTATGAAAACAATATTAAACATATTAATATTGTTGGAGGAGAAGGATATTGCACAAACAAAGATATTAGTTTTTTAAATGACCTGAAGGATTATCTTGAAGGGTTGTTTATAGATAATTATGGTTATCAATACGATGTGATCAATAAATTACATAATCTCAAAATAATCGGTGTCGAAGATAATGGAAAAGATACTATTGATTTCAGTAATTTCCCGAATTTAGAGGAATGCCGAGAATTTTATTTTAACAAAAGACTGGTTAATATCGAATCTTGTAAAAAACTGAGATACTTGAGAGCCCTGAAATACAAGCCAAAGAGTGGAGATTTCTCCGAATTGCCTTTTATTCCTAGTTTGGAAGTGTTGAAGCTGCTTTACTTAACCCCCACATCCTTCAAAGGCATAGAAAGGTTTACTCATTTAAAGGACATCATGCTGTATCGAGCCCATAAATTGGAGTCTCTGGATGATCTGCTTTCTCTGGCAGATGTATTGGAAGAGTTCGAGTTAAATGGAAAAACAAAGATTTTTGATTATCAGGCGTTAGGGAAATTACGGGTGATCAAGCGGGTTTTTTTAAACAATGTCGGAGACATCAAAGATTTGTCGTTCTTGGAAACAATGCCCAGTTTAAATCACTTTTCCTTTTGGGGATCCAATGTAGTAGATGGAGACCTGAGCTATTGTAAAAAAGTAAATGGCTGGGTCGCTTTTACGAACAAAAAACATTACTCGATGACATTTGAAGAATTGCATCCGGAGTGGGTCGCTGAACAAAGAAAACGCGAGAAAGAAATGAAAGAGGAAATGATATCAAAGTATGGAGATATATTTTAAAGCGTTAAAAGACCTAAAAGACAAGGGAAATACGTCTGATCAATCCCGAATCATCCCTGTAGAGAATATCATTCCAAAAGTTTTCTTTTTATGCTAGGGTCTATTCCAATGATGACGATCGCGATCGGTCTGCTGATCCCGCTGCTGGGTACGATGCTCGGCTCGGCGTTCGTATTCCTGATGAACCGGGATATGTCGCCGCGGCTGAGGAAATCACTGCTGGGGTTCGCGTCGGGAGTGATGGTGGCGGCCGGAGTGTGGTCGCTGATCATCCCCGCGATGGAGATGGGAGCCGGCAAAGGAGCCTGGTCGGTGGTCCCGGCCGCCGCCGGATTCCTGCTGGGGATCGGGTTCCTGCTGCTGGTAGATGATCTGACCCCTCACCTGCATTCCGCGAGCAGCCAGCCCGAAGGTCCCCGCTCGCGCCTGTCGCGCACGGCGATGCTGGCTCTGGCGGTAACGATCCACAATCTGCCGGAGGGCATGGCGGTGGGCGTGGTCTTTGCCGGAGTGGAACAGGGGGCATCCGGTATCTCTGCGGCCGGAGCGATAGCGGTCTCGCTGGGCATCGCCATCCAGAACATTCCGGAAGGAGCGATCATCTCGATGCCGATGCGTGCCGAGGGGAATTCGCGGCGCAAGTCGTTCCTGATCGGCAGCCTGAGCGGTGTGGTGGAGCCGATCGGCGGTCTGGTGGTGATCCTGCTGGCCGGGCTGATCATGCCGGTCCTGCCCTATATGCTGGCCTTTGCCGCCGGAGCCATGTTCTATGTGGTGATCGAGGAGCTGATCCCGGAAGCCTCATCGGGAGAGCACAGCAACTGGAGCACGATCGGTTTCGGCATCGGATTCGTGCTGATGATGGTGCTGGACGTGGTGATGGGGTAACTGACAAACGATTTTCTCCGCTTTTCTTTTTTCATGCAGCTTAAAAAACAGAGCTATTGCATCCATTTTATCAAAAAAAAATAAAATATTTGATAATAAGAAGTATTTTGTTTAAATTTGGGATGTAAATGCAAAGCGCATATTACAAAAAAACAACCTGAACTTACAAAGATTATGACTTATAAAGTAATTGACATCGAGGGTGTTGGCGAAGTTTACGCCGAGAAACTGATCGCAGTTGGCATCAATACGGACGCAGATCTGCTGAAGCAATGCGCCAAGCCGGCAGGCCGCAAAGAGCTGGAAGAAAAGACAGGCATCAGCGGAAAGCTGATCCTTAAATGGGCCAACCACTGCGACCTGTATCGTATCAACGGTGTAGGACCTCAGTTTGCAGAACTTCTGGAGGCCAGCGGTGTGGATACCGTGAAAGAGTTGAAGCACAGAGTGGCAGAAAACCTGCAGAAGAAGCTGGAAGAAGTGAACGCGGCGAAGAACCTGACCAATCGCGTACCTGCCGTTGTAGAGGTACAGAAAATGATCGACCAGGCCAAAGAGCTGCCTGCTGTCATGGAATACTAAAACCTCTTGTCCGCCCCACCCCCTAAGACGGGAACAGGCGTTAACGACTTCGACGGTTCCGCGTTATGTGGGACCGTTGATTTTTTTACCTGTAAAAAATCAACTTCCAAATCACGTATTGACTCCGAAACTGCTTGACCAGATATCCAAGTTTTGTTACGCTTATCCATTATAAACGAGCAGTTTTGTACTGCATTATAAGGTAATTATATGGATAACAAAATGACAAGAAGGACATGGGGAAAAGCTGTCCTGACAGCGGCCGCCTCATTAGCTATCAGCAATATTCCCACCTACGCGGATGAAAAGCCCAAGGCTGAAACAAAATCCGATAAAAAGGCCAAGGTCTTCATGACAAAGGAGATCACTCCTGAATCACTGGTAAAGATCTACGAAGCTTTGGGACGTGAAGCCAAAGGCAGAGTCGCCGTCAAAATCAGCACCGGTGAACCGGGCGGACATAACTTCCTGCAGCCGGACTTGATCAAAGATCTCGTCAAAAAAGTAAACGGCACTATCGTGGAATGCAATACCGCCTACGGCGGCAAGCGCTCTAAAACCGAAGACCATCTTCAAGCCGCCAAAGATCATGGTTTCACCGCTATCGCCAAGGTGGACATCATGGACGCGGACGGTGAATTCAATCTGCCTGTCAAAGACACCACCCACATCAAATACAACATCGTGGGCACTCATCTGAAAAATTACGATTTCATGATCAATCTGGCTCATTTCAAAGGTCACGCAATGGGCGGTTTCGGCGGTGTGCTAAAAAATCAATCCATCGGTGTCGCTTCCGCTAATGGCAAAGCCAATATCCATACAGCCGGCAAAGTTCAATCCCCCGATAAACTCTGGCAAAATCTGCCCCAGCAAGATCATTTCCTGGAATCCATGGCAGCCGCCGCGCAGAGCGTAGCGGATCACTTTGGAGATAACATTCTTTACATCAATGTGATGAATAAGCTCTCCGTTGATTGTGACTGCGACGCTCATCCCCATGATCCCAAGATGAAAGATATTGGCATCTTTGCCTCACTGGATCCCGTGGCTCTGGATCAAGCCTGTCTGGATCAGGTCTATGCCGTCACTCCCACCGAAGACAACGATAACAGACCACTCATCCAAAGGATCGAAAGACAAAACGGCAAACACACCGTGGATCACGCCGAAAAAATCGGTCTGGGCACCAAATCTTATGAACTGGAAATCATCGTGGGATCCAAACCGGTGGATCCGCCGGCTCTTTCCATTCTGAAAGACCCTTCTGCCGGGATCCTCGTCCAGTTTGAAGGCACACTCCAGGCGGCCTCCGCTCTGAATGGTGAATGGGTAAATATCGCCACGGAATCCCCGACCAGGATCTTTCCCACTGAAGCGATGAAATTCTTCCGCGCCGTGTAAATTGCAACAAGAACACATCATACATGAAAAGATTACTTTTAGCGGCACTCCTCGCGGCTGTAGCCGCCACGAGCTGTACACATCAAAAATTATCAAATAACAGATCAGGTTCAAATATGGAAA
>DBVN01000090.1:0-1572 GCA_002308515.1 Verrucomicrobia bacterium UBA1263
CTGGGCGCACCTTACTGGGATCCCTACGCTCGCGGCGCGATCGTCGGTCTGACACGAGGTGTCAATAAATATCACATCATCCGCGCCACACTGGAATCGATTGCCTATCAGACCCATGACGTTCTGAAAGCCATGGAAGCTGACTCCGGCATCAGCCTTTCTGCCCTGAAAGTCGATGGCGGCGCTTCCGCCAACAACCTGCTGATGCAGATCCAGTCCGACATCATCCAGGCTCCCATCAACCGTCCTGTCTGTGTAGAAACCACCGCTATGGGTGCCGCCTACCTGGCTGGTCTGGCCGTCTCCTACTGGAACAACAAAGAAGATGTCCTCTGCAACTGGGCCATTGACCGCACCTTCACCCCCAAGATCACCCCCGCTGAACAACAGCAAAAACTCAAACGCTGGAAAAAAGCCGTCGCCTGCACCCGTGAGTGGGAAAAAGAAGATTGAATTAAACCTTTTCAAAATAAAAAACATAGAGACGATAACAGGTAAACGAAAAGAAAGTAACCAACAAAAAGCAAACGCTGAAAATAAGGGATTCCATTCCAAAACGGAATATCATCTATAATATATACGTTATAAACAAGTTATAAATATTTATAATCAAATATTTACCCAGTTTTGCTATCGAATTTGAAAAAATCACACAAAAATACTTGCCTTATTCGGGTGATGTGGTAGATTGGGCGCGTTGTGAATGTTAACATGTACAACGCTGACATGACTAAATGGTGGTCCTGGCGATAGTTCCGCCGGGGTCGTGTTGTGTTTGTGTTATACATATAGATTTGATCGGCGGTTTAAACTATGAATAGTTTGATCCGTCTTTTTTGTTACATAACCGCATCCTCGGCAGTAAGCGAAAGGTGCGGTTTGTTTTTTAGCGAATAAATGTATTGCTTATACAGGACAAAGTTTGTATAAAAAAGGCATGGAAACTTTTGTATTTCATTCCCAGCCTGTGGGTTGAGATAAAAAGTCCTCATATTTTCACTTTCTGGGGATGCTAGTGTGAAAAAAACATATTTATTGGATGAAAAAGGGTTCTACGGGGAGTTCGGCGGCGCTTATGTACCGGAGATACTCTACGCGACCGTGGAAAAACTGCGCCAGGAATATCTGCCGATCATTGAGTCGGAAGAGTTCCAAAAGGAATATACAGAACTGCTGCGCGATTATGTGGGAAGACCGTCGCCTCTCTACCCAGCCAAGCGCATGAGCGTGAAATACGGATGCCAGCTATATCTGAAGCGCGAAGATCTGAACCATACGGGCGCGCATAAGATCAATAACACGATCGGACAGATCCTGCTGGCGAAGAAGATGGGCAAAAAGCGCATCATTGCCGAAACCGGGGCCGGTCAGCATGGTGTGGCGACCGCTACGGTATGCGCGCTGATGGATATGCCTTGTGTGGTGTACCAGGGAGCCCTGGACGTAGAACGCCAGCACGTGAATGTGGAACGCATGAAGATGCTGGGCGCGGAGGTGCGTCCTGTGAAAACAGGCAACTGGACACTGAAAGACGCTACCAATGAAGCGATCCGCGACTGGTGCTGCCATCCT
>DBVN01000090.1:1602-2606 GCA_002308515.1 Verrucomicrobia bacterium UBA1263
ATCCCGACATGGTGGCGCGCCTGCAAAGCGTCATCTCGGCGGAGATCAAGGAACAGCTGAAGGAGAAGATCGGACGCGATTATCCCGATGTGCTGATGGCTTGCGTGGGCGGCGGATCGAATGCCGCGGGAACGATCTATCACTACATTGATGATGAACGCGTGAAGATCGTCTTGGCGGAAGCCGGTGGTCTGGGTGCCGATACGGGACATACGGCGGCGACTATCCACGCGGGCCGCGTAGGTATCCTGCACGGTTCCAGAACGCTCGTCATGCAGACACCCGACGGCCAGATCATCGAGGCGGAAAGTCTCTCCGCCGGTTTGGATTATCCCGGCATCGGCCCGATGCACGCGAATCTGGCCACACAACACCGGGCCACCGTTTACAGCATCAATGATGATGAAGCCGTGAAGGCCGCATACGAAATGACACGCATGGAGGGGATCATTCCCGCTCTGGAAAGCGCTCATGCTATTGCCGCGCTGTCAAAGATGCAATTTAAGAAAGATGAAGTGGTAGTCCTGACAGTCAGCGGCCGCGGTGATAAAGATATCGGGACTTACCTCTCACACAAAGAAATGGCAGGGGNNGAGACCTATTTGAAGAACAAAGAAATGGCGAAAGAATATGGAAACTTTTAAATATACAACGACCGCGCGCTCGTTTCTGGCCGATCTCTACACTCCTGTGGGCGTGTATATGCGGCTGCGCGATATCTATCCACAGAGCGCGCTGATGGAAAGCTCCGATTATCACGAAAAGGATAACTCTCGTTCGTTCATCGGCATCAATCCCATCGCCAGTGTCGCCATTGGTCACGGCACGGCTGTGATCACTTTCCCCGACGGCTCTACGGAACAGCACACGATCAGTGCCGGGTTCGGCAGCGCTCAGGCCATCCACGCGCTCATTGACCGTGTGAGGGTCTCCGGCGAATACGCGGACGTGTGCGGCCTTTACGGCTACACCTCTTTCAATGCCGTGCGCTACTTTGAGAACAT
>DBVN01000090.1:2646-2993 GCA_002308515.1 Verrucomicrobia bacterium UBA1263
ATCATCGTGTTCGACCACTTCAACAATCAGCTGACGATCATCACACTAAGCGGTGAAGATGAGATCGAAACGATCTGCAAACAGATGAACAAGCCGAACATTCGGGCCTATGACTTTCATCCCGTGGGCGATATTTCCAGCACACTGACCGATGAGGAACACAAGGAAAACATCCGGCGCGGCATTCGTCACTGTCTGCGTGGTGATGTCTTTCAGATCGTACTCTCACGCCGTTTCATCCAGCGTTTTGAAGGTGACGATTTCAAACTTTACCGGGCATTGCGAAGCATCAATCCCAGTCCGTATCTCTTCTATTTTGATTTTGGCGGATTCCGCATCTTCGGTTC
>DBVN01000090.1:3093-3284 GCA_002308515.1 Verrucomicrobia bacterium UBA1263
ATGCTGGTCGATCTGGCGCGCAACGATCTGTCCCGGAACTGCCACGATGTGAAACTGGATTTCTACAAAGATCTGCAATACTATTCCCATGTGATCCATCTGGTCTCCCGTGTCAGCGGTGTGCTCAACGATGACGCTGATCCGATCCAGACCTTCATTGACACATTCCCGGCCGGCACACTGAGCGGCGC
>DBVN01000090.1:3354-5697 GCA_002308515.1 Verrucomicrobia bacterium UBA1263
TGAACCAGGCCATCACCATCCGCACCTTTGTCGCGCGCAACAGCGAACTCTGGTTCCAGGCCGGCGGCGGCATCGTCGCGAAGAGCAATGAAGAATACGAACTGCAGGAAGTGAATAACAAACTCGGAGCCCTGCGCCGTGCCATCACCATGGCGGAAAGGATGTAAAAATATGAAAATAGTGATCATTGACAACTACGATTCCTTCACCTATAACCTGGCGCATCTGGTAAAACAATTTGACGCGGAAGTGACCGTTTATCGAAATGACCAGTTCCGGCTCAGCGATCTGGAGCCGTTCGATAAGATCCTCCTCAGTCCCGGACCGGGCATCCCTTCCGAGGCAGGTCTGCTGCTCGACGTCATCAAGACTTACGCGGGCAAGAAACCGATCCTGGGCGTTTGTCTGGGGCATCAGGCGATCGGCGAAGTGTTCGGCGCCAAACTGGAAAACCTGAGCAATGTCTTTCACGGCGTAGCGACAAAAGGCACCCTGCTGGGCAACGATGAAATGTTCAGCGGTCTGCCCGGCCGCATCATCATGGGACGTTATCACTCCTGGGTCGTCAGCAAAAATGGTTTTCCAGCCTGTCTGGAGATCACAGCCGAAAGCGATGAGGGACAGATCATGGCTCTGCGTCACCGGGAACTGAACATCCGCGGCATCCAGTTCCATCCCGAAAGTGTTTTGACTCCGAACGGACTCAGGATCATGGAAAACTGGCTGCACTTAGAACAATAGAAGGATTTAAGAATATGGAACATTCAATGAAAGACATCCTGAACCGGATGCTCGGCCACGAGGAACTCTCGCGAGAAGAAATGAAACAAGTCCTGATCGGGATCACAAAAAGTGAATTTCCCCCGGAACAGGTCACAGCGCTGCTGACGGGTCTGCAAATGCGCGGCATTTCAGTGGATGAACTGCTGGGTTTCCGCGACGGCATCCTGGAGACAGGCGTTCCGGCGATCCTCAACTGCGACCGCTATATTGATGTGGTGGGAACAGGCGGCGACCGCAAGAACACTTTCAATATCTCCACGACCTCCTGCTTCGTGATTGCCGGTGCCGGTTACAAAGTAGCCAAACACGGCAACTACTCCGCGACTTCTGTCAGCGGTGCCTCCAACGTCATCCAGCATCACGGCATCAAATTCACGGACGACATTGACAAGCTGAACCGCAGTCTCAATGAAGCGGGCATCGTCTATCTGCACGCCCAGCTTTTCGCCAAGGCCATGAAATTCGTGGGTCCCATCCGCAAGGCACTGCAGTTCCCGACTATTTTCAATCTGCTCGGCCCGCTGGTCAATCCCAGCCAGCCCAAATGCCAGCTGCTTGGCGTGGCCAATCTCGATCAGATGCGCCTCTATCATCAGGTATATCAGCGCATCGGTATTGACTACGGGATCGTCAACAGCATTGACGGCTATGACGAGATCTCGCTGACGAGCGATTTCAAGGTAACGACCAACAACTACGAGCGCATCTTCAAGCCTTCCGACCTGGGATTCCAGATCGCCAAACCCGAAGAACTCGTGGGCGGCGCGACCGAAGAGGAAGCGGCCGCTATCTTCGACGCTGTTCTGGAAAACCGCGCGCTGCCAGCTCAGAAAAACATCGTACTGGCCAATGCCGCCTTTGGCATCCAGGTGCTGGAACGCGGTCAGAAAGAAATCGAGGAATGTGTCGAGATCGCCCGTGAGTCCATTGACAGCGGCTCCGCGCTCCGGACTTTCCAAAAATTCGTTCAGCTCAATTCATAATGGCCGACATACTGGAAGAGATCGTCGCCCACAAACGCGTGGAAGTCGAACAGTTCAAAGAGCAGCTGAGTCCGCGTGAGATCCATCGCCGTGTAGAAAAGATGCTCGACTCCGCCGTGCCTTCCATGTCCCGCGCGCTTCGTGACTCCGCCAGCGGCATCATCGCCGAGTTCAAACGCCGCTCCCCGTCCAAAGGCTGGATCAAAGAAGAAGGCCGCGCCGAGGTGATACCGCCGGACTATCAGGAAAACGGCGCCGCCGCGCTCTCCATCCTCACCGATGAAAAATACTTTGGCGGACGGGATGAGTTCATCAGCACGGCCCGCGAAGCCGGCGTGACGATCCCCATCTTGTATAAGAATTTTGTGATTGATGAGTATCAGCTTTTCCTGGCACGCCTCTGCGGCGCGAGCGCGACGCTTCTTATCGCCGCGGATCTTCCCCTCAAAGACTGCCGGGCTCTTCTGAAAACCGCTCACGAGATCGGTCTGGAAGTGCTGCTGGAAATGCACAGCGAACCGGAGCTGAAATACGCCGAGCTGGAGCCCGATATGTGCGGCATCAACAACCGCAACCT
>DBVN01000090.1:5740-6662 GCA_002308515.1 Verrucomicrobia bacterium UBA1263
GTCAGCGAGAGCGGCATCTCCGATCCTCAGACCGTCCGCGAACTCCGCCAGGCCGGTTTCCGGGGATTCCTGATCGGTGAGACCTTTATGAAAACGGATGCACCCGGCCGGGCGTTAGCGGAATTTATTTCAAAACTATGATCATCAAGGTGTGCGGTATGCGTGAGCCCGAAAACATCCGCTCTGTGGAGCGGACGGGCATTGACTGGATGGGGTTTATCTTTTGGCCTCGTTCCAGCCGTTACGTCTCCNNCAAAAAGCAAAGCGTGTCGGTGTCTTTGTGGACGCGGACGCGGACACGATCAAACGCCATGTCGCCGACTGCGCGATCGACATCGTCCAGCTCCACGGACAGGAAAGTCCCGAATATCTCCAGTCTCTCCGCTCCGTGTTCAGCGGATCCGCTCTCCTCTTTATCAAAGCCTTCAGCATCGCCCATGACAAAGACCTCCGTCGGACAGCCGCATACGAGGGCATCGCGGATTATTTCCTTTTCGACACCAAAACACCTTTGCCCGGCGGCAGCGGCATGAAGTTCGACTGGTCAGTGCTCTCCGCCTATACGGGCCGGACACCGTTTCTCCTCAGCGGCGGCATCGGTCCCGATGACGCTCCGCGCGTCCGCTCTTTTAAGCATGAAAAACTGGCCGGCATCGATCTCAATTCCCGTTTTGAAACAGCCCCTGCCATGAAGGACGCGGATCGGCTCCCCCGGTTCCTTTCACAATTATGAACCCCTTTAAGTCAAAATGAACAAGATCAATCAACTATTCTCTGAAAACCAGGACAAGAAACTCCTGTCACTCTATTTTTGCGCCGGCGCTCCCACGCTCGACGGCACCGGCGAAGTCATCCTGACCCTCCAGCGCCGCGGCATCTCGATGATCGAGGTCGGCATCCCGTTCAGCGATCCCATGGCCGA
>DBVN01000087.1 GCA_002308515.1 Verrucomicrobia bacterium UBA1263
GTGTAGTTCGCGATACCTTTAGCGGTGTCGAACGGTGTGCTGATCGAAGAGCTGGCAGGATAATCATAAGTACCGATATTGGCGCTTGCCGTTGTGGCGGCACCAGCGGTCAGATAGTCACCGCTCACCAGACCCGTGGCTGTCGCCTTGGTATAGCTGGAGGTCAGTGTCGTTCCATCATACACCTTGGTATCCTTGAGCGTGATGGTCAACGGAGCCGCGGTGATGGCCTGATTCGCGTTGTAAATAACAGTGTAGTTGCTGATACCCATAGCGGTATTGAACGGAGTGCTGATGGTGGAAGTAGCAGGATATGTATAGCTGCCCACATTGGCACTTGCTGTCGTGAACGCACCAGCGGTCAGATAGTCACCCGGCATCAAACCGGTCACTGTCGCTTTGGCATAGCTGGAGGTCAACGGAGTTCCGTCATAGACCTTGGTATCATTGACTGTGATGACCAGAGCGGCCGGAGTGATATCCTGGGTCGCGGTATAGGTCACACTGTAGTTATTGATGCCCATCGACGTATTGAACGGGGTGGTCATCGTGGAAGTGGTCGGATAAGTGTAGGTTCCGATATCTGAACCGGTGGTCGTGAACGCGCCAGCGGTCAGATAGTCACCCGCGATCAAACCGGTGGCTGTCGCCTTGGTGTAATCGCTGACCAGCGGAGTTCCGTCATAAACCTTGGTGTCAACAACGTTGATGGTCAGAGGAGCCACATTGATCTTCTGATTGATGACGTAGGTCACAATGTAGTTGTTGATACCATAAGTGGTATTGAACGGAGTGGTGATCGTGGAGCTCACAGGATAGCTGTAGTTGCCCACATTGGCACTCGTCGTTGTGGCGGCACCAGCGGTCAGGGCATCACCCGGCATCAGACCGGAGGTTGTCGCGATCGTATAGCTGGAGGTCAGCGGAGTTCCATCATAAGTCTTCGCGTCTGTAATGGTGATGGTCAACGGAGCCGCGGTGATCGTCTGATTGGCGATATAAGTCACGGTGTAGTTACCAATACCCTTCACAGTCGCGAACGGTGTGCTGATCATGGAGCTTGTCGGATAAGTATAGCTGCCAATGTTCGCGCTCGCGGATGTGAAAGCACCGGCGGTCAGAGAGTCACCACTGGCCAAACCCGTAACTTTCGCTATGGTATAAGGAGAAATCAGCGGAGTTCCATCATAGACCTTAGCTTCTGTGACCTCAATGGTCAGAGGAGCCGCGGTGATCTTTTGGGTCGCAACATAAGTTACAGTATAGTTGCTGATACCGTAAGCGGTCGCGAACGGTGTCGTGATACTGGAGCTTGTCGGATAAACGTATGTACCCACAACAGAGTCACCGGATGTGAAAACACCAGCAGTCAGGGAGTCACTGCCGACCAGACCCGTCGCTGTGGCGACGATGTAGCTGGAAACCAGCGGAGTTCCATCATAGACCTTAGTGGCATCAACGGTAATGGTCAGAGGTACCGCGTAAATATCGAATTCACCATTAATGTAGATATAGTCCTTGCTCGGATCGAGTGTACCCAGGCTGGGCACCACAGGATAGTCTGTTCCGACCGGGCTTGCGATCGTCGCGGGCGTGGTCAGAGTCGGCTTGCCTGTGACTGTCGCGGTCACATCTGTGCCGTAAGGATCGAGCACTCTGTAGGACAGAATATTATCAGTGTAGTAAGGACGGTCTGTACCGATACCGATAACGGTCCATTCACCCAGCTGATAAGCACCGATATCATAACCAGTACCCGTTCCCTTGTTTGTGCGGGGACGTTTCATGGTGCGCTGGTCACGAGTAGCGGCATCAGTCAGAGCCTGATTGTAGGCAGGACTGGCTTTGGTGATCGGTAATACTTTTGTACCATTCTTCTCGACTTCCATGGCTTCCACCACTGTAGAGGCAGCAGCGAACAAGTTGCCGCCCGCGTTGGTGAAGGAACCATCCACGTCCGGAGCATAACCGGCCGCGGCTTTGATTTCACCAGAGTGTTCCACACTGCCGGTGAAAATCGTGTTCTTGATGCTCACATTACCGTTACCGGTAGAGATCGCACCGCCATAGCCATTACCACCGTAAGAGATACCGCCCGCGGAGGACATCTCAGTGTCACCGCCGTAAGCCGTATTGCTTGACATGGTCAGGAAGTTGATCGTCACAGTAGAACTGGAACCGGCACAGATAGCGCCACCATAAGCGTGGGCACCCGCGCAGGAGGCCAGTTTCGGATTCTTACCGATACCGTCACCACCGCGAGCCTGGTTGCCATAGAATGTACTGTTATGGATGTTGCCGATACCATCAACATTGATAGCACCGCCACTGGCTGTTGTGGAAACCAGGTTACCTTCAGCAACCACACGGCCGGCCGCGCCTAACGCCTGGTTGGAGAAGAAGGAGGAATACTGTACTGTGATATTGCCTGATTTCGTTGAATAGATAGCACCACCGACAGCACCGACATCATTCGCGCCGGTCACATCAACGATGTTATTCTCGAAATGACAACTATCAACCGTTACGTTACCTTTGCTGAAGATAGCCGCACCGCCGATCGTTGAATTGTCACTGCGGGTATAATCCGCAGTCAATTTCGTGTTTTGGATGGTGATTCCATTGAATTCCGCTGTTACTCCGGCATTTACCGCGAAACCAGCATACAAACCGCTGCCATCAATGATGGATGTGCCGTTTGTCGCACCGGAAATGGTTGTTCCGCTGGTGATTGCGGGTAATGACGCAGTCAGCTTGATTGTTGTATTAGCCGGAATGACGATATTGGCATCCCCGCTACCGATAGCCGAACGCAACTCGGCCTCACTAGTGACTGTACCTGCCTGCGCGCTTACCACGACACCGGCAGTCAGAGTCACACCTGTCAACACGGACAGGAGCCCCTTCCAAGGGGTCTTTCTATTCGTTACGTAACTCATTGCCATAATGATAAATTCGATCTTAACTCATTGAAAACAAACCACCTGGAGAAAAATCTAAAAACAAAAATCTCCTCACGGCCTGCCTCAAGAGCTAGGCTCTCGCCCCAAAACCTAAAACAAAAGGTATTAGAAGTCAAGCCTATACTGGAATTTTCAAAAACTTTTGGAAAACTGTTGCCAACAGTTTATTAGGCTATTCTGTCTTCCCCTTTTTCATCCAAACGGACAGCAGACTGACATCCGCCGGTGTCACCCCGGAAATACGGCTCGCCTGCCCTAATGTTTTGGGCTGAATGCTGATCAGCTTCTGACGGCCCTCGAAACTGAGACTGGGAATGGTATTGTAATCCAGCCAGTCCGGGATCTGTTTCTCTTCCAGACTCTGGAATTTCTGGATCTCTTCTTCCTGGCGGTGGATGTAACCTTCATATTTGATCCGCACTTCCACCTGTTCCAGGACTTCCACCGGCAGAGAAAGATCGTTTTTGGGCAAACTCTGGTAGGTGATCTCCGGACGCTTCAGCAGCTGCGCCAGCGGGATCCCCCCCTCTTTCTCGGTATTCAGGCGACGCACTTCCGTCTCGATCTGTTCCATCTTGCTGCGGAACAGGCGGTAATTCCTCTCCGGCAAAAGGCCGATCTCATGTCCGATCTCCGAAAGTCGTTCATCCGCATTGTCTTGTCGCAAAAGCAAACGGTATTCCGCGCGCGAAGTGAACATCCGGTACGGCTCTTTAGTGCCCTTGGTGACCAGATCGTCTATCAATACCCCGATATAAGCCTGATCCCGGTGCAGAATGACAGGTTCCTTGCCTGCGACCTTCCGGGCGGCATTGATTCCAGCCATAAGTCCTTGAGCCGCAGCTTCTTCATAACCAGAAGTGCCATTCACCTGGCCGGCCAGATAGAGTCCTTCGCAGCATTTGGTCTCCAACGACGGCTGCAGCTGGGTCGGCTCAGCGTAATCGTACTCCACCGCGTAGGCCGGGCGCATCACTTCCGCGTGTTCACAGCCGATAATGGTGCGAACCATTTCCAGCTGGACTTCAAACGGCAGTGAGGTGGAAAAACCGTTGATATAGATCTCTTCTGTATTAGCTCCTTCCGGCTCCAGAAACAGTTGATGCTGATCTTTATCGGCGAATTTAACGATTTTATCTTCAATAGATGGGCAATAACGTGGACCCACCCCCTCGATCACGCCGGCGTAAAGAGGCGATTTATGCAGATTGGCCTTGATGAGTTCCTTTGTCTGAAGGGTCGTATTAGTGATATAGCATGGGATCTGCTCCCCTACCCTGCTCAGAACGGATCCCGGCGGATAAGCAGGATCTCCGGAAGCCGCTTTTGCCCCGCCAGCCTGGTATTTTCCCGAAAAAACATCATCTTTCCAATAGGAAAACCAGGGGATCGGCTCCTCTCCGGGCTGGATGGTACACTTGGAAAAATCTATGGAACGTCGGTTCAGACGGCAGGGAGTTCCTGTTTTCAGGCGGCCGAGCTTGAGACCGGCCTCGATCAGAGAGGAAGACAGCTCATTGGAGACATCATCCCCCAGCCTGCCTCCCTGGATCTGGTTCAAGCCGATGTGCATGAGCCCGCGCAGGAAAGTCCCAGCTGTAACAATAACGGTTTTCCCGTAAAAATCCATTTGCAAAGCCGTGTGGACCCCCACTGCCCTGTCTGATTCCAGGATCAAACCGGTGGTTTTCGCCTGTTTTAAATCCAGATTAGGTTCCCGTTCACAGACCCATTTGCACAGAAATTGATACGCTTTTTTATCACACTGAGCGCGCGGAGCCCGCACAGAAGGACCTTTGCGCATGTTCAGCATACGGAATTGGATGGCGGACATATCGGTCATTTTGGCGATCTCACCGCCCATCGCGTCGATCTCACGCGCTAAATGCCCCTTTGCCAATCCGCCCATAGCCGGATTGCACGAAAGCTGTCCGATCGTGTCCAGATTCAAAGTCAGCAGCAATGTGCGCGCGCCCAAACGAGACGCCGCCAGTGCCGCTTCGATACCGGCATGACCCGCGCCAATCACAATGACATCATATTCTATGGGAAATCTATTCGCCATTCCTTATAGCCCCGCTAAATAATAAGAAGAAACCCGGCTCCTGTAAAGAAACGATTCAGACAAGACTACAAGTTATAGAAAAATGTTCTACGTGGAACAAATCAGAAACAATCTTTGGAGAGACCCGCATTGTTCCACGTGGAACAATTTTTGCTCCTAAAAGGGGAGATTTTTATTTGAGAACACCATTTTTCGAGTGTCGCGATACCAGAAAACGATCAAAACGCGTTATAGGGCATTTTAGAGGGTTTTCTATTAAAATAGCCTTTGAATAAGTTTTCATTATGTTTAATGTTTATCTATAATTATTGATTTTGTTCCACGTGGAACAATAAAAAAGCCCCGGCGATCCGGGGCTCGGTTTTCAAAAAGGAACCTTAGCAGACGATCTGATAAGCTGCCTTCGTGGGATCCGGGTTGAAGGTTTTCTCCACATAGCGGTCCGCGTTCCCGGCCAGATGCTCGCACAGCTTGAAGATGGTTTCCACATCTTCCTCGCAGCCGATGGCCTTGGCGATCTGTTCGGCGGTTTTGGCTTTCTTCGGATCGGGTTTGCTGACTTTGTTGGCGATCAGGTAAGCCTGGACTTTCGCTTTCAGCTTCAGGATCTCGTTCGCGGCTTTCTTGCCGGCTTCCACACCGGGCTGATGGTACGCGTTGATGTTGATCAGCGAAGCGTAGAATCCCACCGCGCGTTCATAAAGAGCGATCAGAACTCCGACCTCGAAAGGGGAGACGTCGTTGATCGTGATCGTGATGGATTCGCGGCCGCTCTCGAAAAGCGCCTGGCGTGTGCCCAGCAGGAATCCCTGTAAATAGTCGCCGGAACAAACGCCCGGTTCCACGGGAATGCTGGTCGTCTCACGGTCTTTTTTCACTTCGATGAACGTCACAAAGAAATTGTTGAGACCATCCCTCAGCTGCTGCACAAACGCGTGCTGATCGGTGCTGCCTTTGTTGCCGTACACCGCGATCCCTTGATGGACTTCTTTGCCGTCCAGATCCAGCGCTTTGCCCAGTGATTCCATGATCAGCTGCTGCAAGTATCTGGAAAACAGCTCTAAACGATCTTTGTAGGGGAGAATGACCATATCTTTGGAGCCTTTGCCCTCACCGGCATAATACCACATCAGGGCCAGACGCATGGCCGGATTATCCAAAGAGGGGAGGCGGGTGATCTCGTCGCAGGACTCCGCGCCGCTCAGGAAATCCTCAATGTCGATCCCCTGCAGAGCAGCCACCAGCAGTCCGACCGCGGAGGTCTCACTGGTGCGGCCTCCGACCCAGTCCCACATCGGGAAGGTCTCGACCCAAAACTCGGCGATCTCGCTCAGCGCGCTGCCAGTCATCGTCACGGCCACGGCATGATCTTCAAAACAAAGTCCGCGCTTTTCATAAGCGGCCTTGGCTTCCAGCATTCCGTTGCGGGTCTCTTTGGTGCCGCCGGATTTGGATACCACAACGCAGAGGGTCACATCCAGATCGTCACCGATCTCGGCCAGTGTCTTGTCCATGCCGTCCGGGTCGGTATTGTCAAAGAAATAGATCCGCATCTGATCTGTGGAGGGATTTCCCAAAGCACGGGCAACAAACTGAGGACCCAGCGCCGAACCGCCGATACCAATCAAAAGTATGTTTTCAAAAGGACCGCCCGCGCCTTCGATCTCGCCGTCATGCACGTCATCCGCAAATTCCAGGATCTTGTCCAGAGTTTCTTTGATTTCTTTCTTTAAATCCTCATTGGGAGCCAGTTCCGCATTCCTCAGCCAGTAATGACCGACCATGCGTTTTTCATCCGGATTGGCAATTTTGCCTTTTTCCAGTTTGGACATATCGTCAAATGCCTTGTCTATCAAGGATTTGTTCTTTTTAAAGAAGTTTTCCGGAAAATTCATCCGGCTGATGTCCAGGCTCAGGCCCAGCTCAGGATATTCTGTGTAGTATTTCTGGAATCGTTCCCAGAGTTTTTGCTTATTGTATGAACTTTTCATCGTTTCGGTTCTCCAACCGGCCGCAAAATATCACAAAATTCACCGTAAGTGGAGATTTTTTATTTTTCCGGACGCATAAGAATGATACCCTGAGCGCCGGTGGACGGTCAACCGATGGAAGAAATCAAAGAACTGTGTATCATCGCCGGCAATCGAAATCTGCCTTTCGTTGTCGCGGAACAAGCCCGCAAGGCAGGCATGGAACGTATTACGGCCATTGCCTTTGACGGAGAGACGGATCCGCGGATGTCGGAAGCGGTAGATGAGATCCGATGGGTCAAAGTCGGCCAGGTCAGCAAGACCTTGCGCGCGATGAAGGATATGGGCGTGAAATACTGTGTCATGGCAGGACAGGTCGCGCCGTCGAATCTTTTCCATATCCGTCCGGATCTGCGTGGTGTGATGATCCTGATGAAACTTAAAAAACGCAACGCCCACACGATCTTCGGTGCGATAGGGGACGAGCTGGAAAAGGAGGGGATCACCCTGATTTCCGCCGTGCCCTGGCTGAGACCTGTCATGCCGGGAGAAGGTTTCACCGCCGGAGTCACCCCGTCCGATCAAGTGCGCTCGGATGCCGAATACGGCTTTGAGATCGCGAAAGCCATCTCCAAACTGGAGATCGGCCAGACCGTTGTCGTAAAAGAAGGAACCACCTTAGCCGTAGAAGGTTGGGAAGGAACAGACGCCTGCATCAGCCGCGGAGGCGAACTCTCCGGAGGGAAGGGGGCCGTTGTCGTAAAAGTCGCTCGCCTGAATCACGATATGAGGTTCGACATACCCTGCGTGGGGATGAAGACCCTGGAGAACTGCAAAGGCAAAGGCATCTGCGCCATCGTCTTTGAGGCGAATAAGACCCTCCTGCTGGATCAGCCGGAAATCTGTTCCTACGCCAAAAAAATCGGCATCACTCTGATGAGCTTCAGTAAACCCGAAGCACGCCCGTAACTCATTTCAACGGCAAAAGCGGCTGCTCCTGTTCCAAACGAGGCACCTCCGGGATCGTGGCTTCTTCGATCGCTTTGAATATCTGCTCGAACCACCAGCGGGCCTGACTTTTGGTCGCGCGCGGTTCTCTTTTTGTCTTTCTGTTCGTCACCGATGTGAAAAGTAATTGTTGTCTTTCCATATAACGCTTTCCTTTCAAAAGCGGGTCTATTTTTCCACAAGGGCTAGGACATCTATAGTCCTACCCCAAAAAATTTTTTAAAATTTTTAAATTTTCCGACCAAGGGATTTGTTTCTTGATTCCTTCGGAGAATAAGAATACCTTTATCCACGCAGAGTGTGAAATCTGAACAGACAACATTGACACGCGGGCTTCTCTTTTTCGCAGTGAAAGAGGAAGCGGCTCCATTGGACAAATGGCTCTGGCATCATGGATGGAAAGTCACCCTTTCTCCGCAGGGCAGGGGAGAGATCGACTATACCCGTGAAGGCCGCGTTCTGCGCCGGATCCTGACCGGCATGGGCCGGGAGAAAGCCGCGGAAGTTTCAGAAAAAGCCCTCAGCGATTTCACGCCGGACTTTGTTCTTACCTGCGGTTTCGCCGGAGCGCTCAATCCCGCTTTGAAGATCGGCAGCGCGGTTTGGGACACGAATCCATCGGCCAAAGAAAATCCGGTCCTGCTCGCTTCTTTTCCCACGGTGAAAAGGAGCCGGCCGGTTTTTCTCTGCGCGGAAAAAACCATCCGCTCTTCGGAAGAAAAATCTTATCTCTTTCAACAGACCGGTTATCAGGCCGTGGAAATGGAATCCGGCATCATCATGGAACTTTGCGCCGCCCGCCGGATCCCTTGTGTGACGTTCCGAACGATCTCCGATTCAGCGCGGCAGGNNGCCCGCTCGACTTCGACCGGCTAATGAAAGACAATGGAAAGATATCGATTCCGCGCCTGGTCGGAGAGATCCTCCTTCATCCTTTCAAGATCCCGGCGCTGATCCGTCTGGGGATGGATTCCGGACGCGCGGCGCAAAGTCTGGCGTATCACTTGAGCAAACTTTTAACACAACTTTTTTTTAACAAATAAATCCTATGAAAAATATTTTTTCCCGCCTCATTCAATCATCGCTTTTCACAGCGCTGCTGATCAGCTTTTCCACAGCGCAGGCCGAAGAGAATCGTTACATCGAATCGTGGATCACGCTGCCGGACCGCTCTGCCTTGTTCCAAAAACAGACCGACCGGATCTATTTCAACCGCGGCAGCAATCCCGGTTTCGCCATCATTGTGGATGACCGTCAGGCGTTCCAAACCATGGACGGTTTCGGATTCGCGCTCACCTGGGGAAGCGCCATGCACCTGCAAAATATGTCCGCGGAAGCCCGCGCGAAAATATTGAAGGAATGCTTCGGCAGTGATGAAAACAGTGCCGGGTTCAGTTATATCCGCCTGAGTCTGGGCGCGTGCGATCTCAACAGCTTTGTCTATTCCTACAACGATCTGCCGGAAGGGGAGACCGATTTTGAATTGAAAAAGTTCGATCTGGGTCACGATCATGACTGTGTTCTCCCGATGCTGAAAGAAGTCCTGGCCATCAACCCGAACATCAAGATCATGAGCTCGCCCTGGTCGGCTCCCGCGTGGATGAAAACCAACGGCAAAGTCCGCGGCGGCTCTCTGAAAAAAGAATGCTACGATGCCTATGCGCTTTACTTTGTCAAATACATCCAGGCTATGGCCAAAGATGGGATCACGATCGACGCGGTCACCATCCAGAATGAACCGCTCAATTCCAGAAACACTCCCAGCATGGAGATGAGGGATCTGGATCAGCAGCTGTTCATCAAAAAACATCTGGGGCCGCTTTTCAAAAAGAACGGCATCACCACCAAGATCGTCCTTTTTGACCACAACTGCGATCGTCCCGATTATCCTCTGAGCGTCCTCAGCGATCCCGAAGCGGCTCAATATGTGAACGGCTCCGGTTTCCATCATTACGGCGGCGACATCAGCGCGATGTCGCTGGTGCATCAGGCGCGGCCCGACAAGGATCTCTATTTCACTGAACAGATGGTGATCGAACGTCCCGGTATTCAAACCATCGCCATCGCTGAACAGGTCAAGCGGCTCATCATCGGATGCTCCCGCAACTGGAGCAAAAACGTCATCCTCTGGAATCTGGCCGCGGACAAAAACAATGATCCGCACACGGACAACGGCGGCTGTCCGATCTGTCAGGGTGCGCTCACATTAGAAGGGGATCAGGTCACACGCAACCTGGCCTACTATGTCATCGCGCATGCCTCCAAGCTGGTACCTCCGGGTTCGGTCCGCATCGCTTCCACCTCTCCTTATGACACCACGATCAACATCACTTCGGATGAAGAACGCAATGAAGTAAAGCGTGCCACGGTGATCGAACACAGTAACGTGCTGCCCAATGTCGCGTTCAAAACACCGGACGGAAAAATCGTCCTGATCGTAGCCAACGACAGCTGGATCAGCGGCGGCGGAAGGATCCAATATCAGGGACAAAGCGCCAACTTCCGTTTGCCTCCCGGAGCGGTGGGAACTTACGTCTGGCCCGCTGAATAAAAAATTTTTCGCAACATTTTGATGTTCCCGGTTTTTAACTTCATGTGCTGCTCATTAGCACTCGGCGGCACATTGAAAGGAACAAAATATGTTAAAGAAAAAATTATCGATCCTTACAGCGATGCTGATCGCTGCCAGCGCGCCCATCACATGGAACGCCACCGCACAGGAAAGTCCGGAATTACCACCGGCTCCTGAAGTACAAAATGCACCTGTCGGAACTCTGCAACTGACAGATGACCAGAAAGCACAGCTGAAGAATATCCTTTCCGAGGAACAGTATCAAAAGCTCTCGCGCCTATATGGACAGAAAAAAGCTCTGAAGAAAAATGGCAACTTTGCTCGTGTCAAAAAAGGCCGTGCCTTCAGAAACAACTCCGCTCCTGATCAACCTTGCGCCAGAGCTTTTCAGGGGAGAGGTTTCCGCGGAAAAATGATGGCCAGGAATCATGGACCGATGATGAAAGGTCAAAGGAATCGTTTCATGGATGACTCTTTCCGTGGTCAAAATTGTCCCTGTAAAATGAGCGGAAACACTTTTCATCCTAAAAACAGAGGGATGGAAAGAAAAATGAAAAAAGGTTAAACTTATACATCTCATATTAGTTGCTTTTTTTGCGTAGTGATAAAAAAGAGGCAGGATTTTTCCTGCCTTTCTTTTTTAAAAAACAGAATCGCTATATGCCTTTTTAGAATTGTTGACATTTTGTTTTTCTAATGTTAAATTGAATTTGTCTTGTGTAAATAAGATTGGATCTTATAAATGTAAAAAGAAAAAACTGATTGGAGAACATGATGATGAAAAAATTATTATTCAGTATTTTTACAGCACTTTTAGTAGTGAACATGTTTGCTGTGGACACTTCAGAGCAGACACAGCAGCAGAAGGTCTATCAATGGAGCGCTCAATTCGATCAAGAACCTCTTCATATTACACCGGCTTATTCCAATTCTGTTTATCAAGCGATCCTGCCCCGGCTGGCGAAAGCTGTCCAACAGCTTGAACTGCCGTTGCCTCAGCCGTTCTCCGCGGAACAGGTAAAGGTTATATCCATTTATAAAGCCAGCCCGGATGTGACAACTGGTTTTACAGACGGATCCTGTCTTTTGATGAATCCTTGCGGTCTGTTCTATCTTTATTATTCCCCATCCAGCTTGTTCTATGAAAGCACTTTTAGTAAACGTTTTTACAGAGAAAATACGAGCGTCTATACGGCGGATGTTTCAGCCTTTATGGGACAGAATCGGATGAATCGTGAAGAGATCATCGGTATGGCGCGTCAGTTGAAAGATCGGTTGTGTAAAATAGGTTATAGTGATGTTCTGTTTTCGATAGAAGGGGAACCGCAAGTTGAGGGTCCCTTTGATGTGAAAAATGGTCAGGTTCCTTACGCGAGAGTTTTTTGGGGAGAGAAACTAGCTGGAAGATGGAAGAATGAAAGAGGGATATTTTTGGATGGCAAAAGCCGCCTTGATTTGGATAAGCCCGCTGGAAATTATTTTGAGGTAGAGATCAATACTGATAAGAAGCAGGTAGTTTTCTTTAGAGTAAGTCCGACCATTGAAAACCTGGCAAAACATTTCTCTTATCAAACTCCGGAAGGACTTTCCTTGAAATTGACAGAAAAAGTGGAGACCGAAACGGAATATCGACAGCATGTTTATGGAAAACGTTCTGTCTTGATAGGAAAAAATATCCATGTGACACCGGTTTATTCCAACGCGGTTTTGACCTTGATGCTGCCCGAAGTGACCCGGATAGCTAAAAAATTGGAATTACCCATAGAATTGCCTGTGACTACTGAGCAAGTGAAGGAATTCAGCGTTGATCCCAAAGGATACCTTGGTGGAAAGCTCTTCTTGAAAAATGGCTGGCAGTTCAACATAGGCGGGTCTCGCTTTTTTGTCAGTATAAGTGACGGTGTGCATCGCGGCCAATGCAATGTGGAGGTGATTTCTCCTCATTGCTTTTTCACAATGGATGATAAAGAGATAAATCTGGAGGACTATTACGGAACCAATAAAATGTCAGAGGCTGAGATCATTGAATACAGCAAGAAACTCATGAACTGTCTGGGCTTTGAGGAATTGATGAAAGGCAGAAAACAGCCTAATCAAATGGATGGTCCTTTTCCACCCGAAGGCGAGATATTGAAAGAGATCCCGCGCGCTTTCGTCCGGTGGAGAGCAATAGGAGGAGAACCGTTCTACTTTGTTACTATTGAAATCAATACGGAAACAAAAGAAATAGATCGTGTGAGTATACTTATGGATAATTCTTTGTCGGACTATGACGTGGTGATGCCCGATACTGATAATGAGGATCTGATTCCGGAAATAGAACCCATGCATTAGGTTTAGAAATTCCTAATGGCAGTCTTGTGATAAAAAAGAGGCAGGATTTTTTCCTGCCTTTTTTCTTTTTCTGAAGAACCGTTTTTATTCCTTCTGTGAGTCGTCTTCGCTGAGGATATATGCTTTGAACTCGTTCTCCAGGTGGGGAGGGATGCGGGCGAAAAACTTCGCGGATTCCGGGTCGTCATAATTCGCGCTGACGACCTGCGCGACAGAATGAAGTCTGGCTATCAGGGCCGATTCCGTATGCGGGATCGCCAGCTCACACGCCACGCGGATGGGTCTCAGCATCGCGCCGATCTCCGCCATCAATTCTTTGAACCCCGCCTGTGTCTTGGCCGAGATCGCGACGACATTGGGATACTGTTCACGGATCCGGTTCACGGCCAGACCGCAGCCTTCGCGGTCTATTTTATTCAGAACCATCAGTGTCGGTTTTTCCTGCGCTCCGATCTCCGTGAGCGTTTGATGGACACTTTGGATATGTTCCTCCGCCAGAGGATGGCTGATATCCACCACATGAAGGAGAACATCGGCGCGGACCACTTCCTCCAGAGTTGCCTTGAAGGAATTTACCAACTGATGCGGCAGCTTGCGGATGAAACCCACCGTGTCCGAAAGCAGAACATTCTGATTCGTGGGCAGCCGCAGTCGTCTTGTGGTGGGATCCAATGTGGCAAAAAGTTTGTCCTCCGCCAGGATGCCCGCGCCCGTCAGCGCGTTGAACAGAGTTGATTTGCCGGCATTGGTATAGCCGACGATCGAAGCCAGCGGCCACAGATTTCTCCGGCGGCCTTCCCGGCGTGTGGAACGCTGACGCTGGACCAGAGTCAATTCTCTTTTGATCTTGTCGATCCGTTCCTGAACTTTGCGGCGGTCGGCTTCCAGCTGAGTTTCACCTTCACCGCCGCGCATACCGATGCCGCCTTTCTGACGGGACAAGTGCGACCAGTAACCCGTCAGCCGGGGAAGGAGATGTTGCAGCTGGGCCAGCTCCACCTGAAGTTTGCCTTCACGGGTCTGAGCGCGCTGGGCGAAAATGTCCAGGATCAGAGACGTTCTGTCCAGGATCTTGCACTGAAAAACATTTTCCAGATTTTTCGATTGAGCCGGGCTGAGTTCATCATCAAAAATCACTGTGTCGATCTCTTTCTCTTTGCACAGCGAGGCGAACTGCTGCGCCTTGCCCGAACCGATAAAGGTCGCCGCCACAGGCCGCTCCAGCACCTGGGTCCCTCTGTCAACGACAAAGCCGCCCGCTGTTTTGGCCAGTTCCGCCAGCTCGTCCAGGGATTCCTGGACTTCGATCATGCTGCGTTCGTTGATTTGGACTCCAACCAAAAAAACACGCTCCGTTTTTTTGACCGTATTCGTTGTTACCAGTGATTTCATGGATCCTTTTGAAAATTTTGATATTGTTCCGCGATTTCTTTGGCTTGCTGTTCGACATCCTCTTTGGCCTCGATCCAGCGTCCGTAAGAGAATTGTCCGCGGAACCAGGTCCCTTGCCGCTTGGAAAACTGACGTGTGCGGATCTTGATTTTCTCTTTGGTTTCTTCCAGACTTCCCTGACCGAGCAGATAGTCCACGACCTGACGATAACCAATAGCCTGCATCGCCGTGCGGTTTTCCTCCAGACCGTTTTTGAGGAGCGATCTTGTTTCCTCGACCAGTCCTCTTTGAAACATTTTTTCGACCCGCTGATCGATGCGCCCGACTAATTCCTCACGCGGTCTTCGCAAAATGAAAAAGAAGGGGATATCAGGCATCTCGCGGTTCCATTGTGTCCGTTGCCGGGAACAGTCTTTCTGAGTCAGGAGAACGATCTCCAGCGCGCGTTCCACACGGCGGCGGTTTTGCGTATCTATTTTTTTGGCAGAATCGGGAGCTTCTTTTTCCAATCTCTCACAAAGCTCCTCCAAAGACATTTTCCCTAATTCCTCGCGCAGCTCTTCTGAACCGGCAGGAGCGTCTATGAGTCCTTCCAGATAAGCTTTGAAATACATCCCCGTGCCTCCGCAAAAGACGGGAACTTTTCCACGGGACTGGATATCCTTCACCGCCTGATCCGCTAGCACGGCAAAACGTCCCGCGTCGAAACTTTCTTTTAAATCGAGGATATCAATCAGATGGTGGGGGATCTCTCCGCGTGTTTGGATATCCGGTTTGTCCGTGCCGATGTCCAATCCGCGATAGACCTGCATACTGTCCACGCTGATGATCTCTCCCCGGAGATGATGACACAACTGGAGAGCGAGTTTTGATTTTCCCACAGCTGTGGCTCCTGTCAGATAAAGAGGAATGTTTTTCACTTTACCTCTTGCCGCGGCTTTTTCGCGCGGAAAATTTCCAGAAGGACGATGGCTCCAATCCCGACACAGATACCCACGTCCGCCAGATTGAAGGCAGGGTAACCGATTTCTTTTCCGTTCTTGCTGATCACAAAGAAATAAAGAAAATCAACCACATGCCCCCTCAAGAAACGATCTGTCAGGTTCCCCAGTATTCCTCCCATGACCATGCCGATGGCGATCTGGCCGAGCCTGCTGGAAAAGGAAAAGTAGTACCTGAAATAATAGAGAGCGAAAAGGGAAAAAACACCCACACAGCCCAGAATAAAGTTTTTCCCGTGAAAGAGACTCCAGGCCGCTCCTGTGTTGCCCCAGTGGACTATCGAGAAAAAACCGGATATGACCTCACGGCTGGAATTGAACGGTATCGTGTGGCTGATGACCACCTTTGTAAATTGATCCAGCAACAGAACGATCCCCATCAGCAGAAACATTCTCTGCGTAGATGTCCTGTCTATCTGAAAATCAGGTTTTAGATCTTCTTCGCCTAAGCTCACAAATAAACTATGCCGTCGGTGATCTCATGGGCATGACCACAAACTGGCATTTTTCTTTCGTTTTCAGCAGCGCCGGACTGAACTCGTCGTTGATCTCCAGGAAAACTTCTCCGTCATCCAGTGTCTTGAGCGGATCCATCAAGAATGTCGGATTGAAGGAGATGCTGATCTCCGGTCCTTCGTGACTGACTATCATCGTTTCTTTGGCTTCACCCACTTCCGCGGAATTCGCGGTAAGTGTCAGCTGATTATTCGCGAATTGCAGTTTGACAACGTGACTTCTTTCGCTGGTCATCAGCTCGGCACGGGTCAGCGCGTTCAGAAATTCTTCGCGGCTCAGCACCAGGGAATGTTTCAGCTCGACCGGAACGACCTGCTTATAGTTGGGATAGACACCTTCCATCAGTTTGGTGATCAACTGGATCGTTGATCCTTTGTCGCCCTGTATCATGAAGAGCGCCTGACGAGGTTCCCAACAGACTTTGACTTCACTGTCCACGGAAATCAGTTTTTTCAGCTCGGAAACGGTTTTACTGGGAATGATGCACTGACCGTCGCCGGAATTTGCGATGACATTGTCTTCGCAAAGAGCCATCCGCCGGCCGTCTGTTGCCACCAGTGTCAATGTTCCGCCCATCACACAAAAGTTCAATCCGTTCAGGACAGCGCGGGTATCTTCCAAAGACATGGCAAAAGCGGTGCGCTCCACCATCTTCTTTAGATTCAGCGCCTTGAGAACAACATACTGGGACTGGTCTATCTGAGGGATAAGAGGAAAATCTTCCGCCGGCAGTCCAAAGAGCTTGAAATAAACGGTTCCTGACTCGATAGTGCATTGGTGTTTCTCATTCACACTCAATGAAATAAGAGGAGTGGGCAATTTGCTGACGATCTGAAGGAAACGTCTTGCCGGCAGTGTTGTTGTTCCGTGGACCGCAACGCTCGCCTTGACGGTGCAAATGATTTTCAGATCCATATTGGTGCCGGTGATTTCCAGTCCGTCTTCCACAGTGCGAAGCAGGACGTTAGAAAGAACAGGCAGTGTCTGGCGTTCAGATACAGCGTTTTGAACCGCTTGCAGTCCGTAAATCAAATGCTCTTTTGCGATAGTCAGTTTCATTGTTTAATTCTCCAGTTTACTTATCGATCAAACCGCCGAAAATAGTACAACATTTTTTCAAAGTTGTCCAGTTCCCTTCGCTGTTGAACGGGCGAAGATACTACTATTCTTTTTTTAGATTTAAAAAATTATTATTATTAGGAGGGGTGAATAGATGGAATATCTCCCTAACAATCACATCTTGAGGAACATGACAAGGAGTTTCGCTGTGAATAAAAAAGAAAACCGCTCTGAATATCTCCCGGAAACCGGAGTTCTTAAAGTTTTTCACGGCTTGTCCACAATCCGTTCGTAAAATATTCAGAGGGTTGTTCACAGAAAAAATCCACTATAGATCCAGGCTGTTTGGATTTAAAAGAAAATCCCAGATGCCAATAGTGACGAAACCGTTTTCGTCTCTTCTCAGTTTGATATTGTCTTTGATGACGATTATTTTTTTGAAAGAGTCCTCTATTTTTTTGAAAGAGCGTTTTTCCTGTTCCGTTTTTTCGTCATTATTGAGCTGATAAGCCGATTGAACATAGTATCTTTTGTTTCCCTGATTGGCGACAAAATCAACTTCAAACTGCTTCTTCACATAATCGGCATCCTGAGTTTTTTCTTTGGCGCTGACAACACCTACATCCACTTTATAACCTCTCAGTCTCAGCTCGTTATAAATGATGTTCTCCATAATGTGGTTTTCTTCGACCTGGCGGAAATCAAGCCGGGCGTTCCTCAGGCCGATATCTTCAAAGTAATATTTAAATGGAGTATCAATGTACTTTTTCCCTTTAACATCATATCGTTTAGCCTCATTGATGATGAAGGCTTCTTCCAGATACTTAACGTATTTAGAAAGGGTGACAGGAGAGATATTGATTTTTTTGACGGATTTGAAGGTGTTGGAAAGTTTATAAGGATTTGTCAGAGAACCAATATCCGAAGCCAGAATGTTGATCAGCTCAGAAAGCTCATCATCGTTTTTGATTCGGTTTCTTTCAAGGATATCTTTTAAGTATGTTTCTATAAATAAATGACTGAGGTAGCTGGATTTTTGTTCGTCTGTCTCCATATTGACAGTCAAAGGCAGACCTCCGTAGGTAATGTATTCCTGCCACTGGTCATTTATATTTCCTTCAAAAGCAGAAGCATATTCAGAAAAGGAGAGGGGATAGATGTGGATCTCGTCGCCTCTGCCGCGCAGTTCTGTCAGGACATCAGTGGATAGAAACCGGGAGTTGCTGCCGGTGACGTAAATATCCGCGTTTGGACGGCGCAGGTATTCATTTAGGACAGAAGAGAAATCATCCAGCATTTGTACTTCATCCAGAAGGAGATAATACATTTTCCGGTCGGTCATTCTGGAGTTGATGTATTCGCACAGTTTTTCGGGATCGCGCCATTCTCTGCTGCTGCGGATGTCAAAGGCTATCTGAATGATGTGGTCTTCCTGGATCCCGTTATTGATCAGGAAGTTGTAGAAAATATTATTCAAAAGATAGGATTTACCGCAGCGTCTGATGCCGGTAATGACTTTGATGAGACCGTTATGACGTCTCACCTTGATCCTGTCCAGGTAAAGATCCCGTTTGATTTCCATAGCTGACCCTTTTCACTAAAAATTTTTGTCCCTGCGGACAAAAATTTCACGCGGATAAGTTAAAAGAAAGAGAGCAGAATAACAAGGAATAAATCCCTTTTCACTAAAAATTTTTGTCCCTATGGCCCAAAATTTTTAGCAAGATTTTTTATTTTTCACATTCTGCTCAAAAACAAAGATTTAAAGATTTTTCCAAAAAATTTTTAAAAATTTGCTTGATTTTTTTATTTGGATTATCTACGTTCCACATGGGTTTTGCTATAAAAGGATTGGGGGTTTTATGGGAATGATTAATTTCATGAAACATAATGTGCGAATTGCTCAATGGGTGGTGTTGCTTTCTTTGGTTTCAATGCTGATAATTCCCGGGAAAATTTCACATTGCTTTGTTTTTATATCTGTATTGACCATCATTGATATAGTCATACAGATTTGTAACGTAAGACGCACCAGGCTATATTTGCTGTTTGAAATGGTTTTATATGGCAGTCTTATTCTTTGTGTAGTCTTTGATGGTCTCAGATGGGGGATAACTGTCGCAAATGATCCATCAAAATATTTTATTTCAATGGGGATCGTTAGTCTCTGTATTATATTACTTTTGCTAGTGATTTTATTTTTTAATGTATTAGCAAAATATAGAAATAATAAAGAATCCTTGCTAATACCAAAAGAAGAAAAAGACATTAAACTTGTTCACAAATAATCCCAAAATCATCATTAGAAATCCAAAAGTCATTTAAAACAACAAATAATATCCTTAACAATAACGACTTATTGTAGAGACGAGCGACCCGCTCGTCTCGGAGACGCGAGAATATCGCGACTCTACGGAACATGTTGATTTTAAATATGTTTTGACAAAATTGAAATCCTAACGGCGATTTTGGGGTTATATCAAAAACGGATTACTTTTGAGCCAAAGTGTCCTGATTAGCGATCCCTTTCTCCGTTTGTTTGGAACGGAAGTTTTCCCAGGCTTTGCGGATCTCCGGGTATTTGTTGCCGAGGATCGCCGCCGCGAAGAGAGCGGCATTGACCGCGCCCGGTTTGCCGATGGCCAGTGTGCCGACAGGAACTCCGCCGGGCATCTGCACCATCGAAAGCAGGGAGTCCATTCCTTTTAAGTACTTGCTTTCCATCGGGACACCCAGTACCGGCAAGGGTGTTTTGGCGGCGGTCACACCGGGCAGGTGAGCGGCACCGCCCGCGCCCGCGATGATGACTTCCAGACCGCGTTCCACGGCGGTCCCGGCGTATTGGAACAGGAGATCGGGGGTTCTGTGTGCGGATATCACCTTGATTTCAAAGGGGATATTTAGTTCTTCCAGTTTATCGGCGGCATTTTTCATCACTTCCCAGTCGGATGTGCTGCCCATAATGATGCCAACGAGCGGTTTTGTGTTATCCATGATCCAAATCTTTTCTATTTAATAAGTTGTGTTAAAGGAGACTGATTTTTTCAACAGTGTCTGTCTCTGTGTCCAGAATGGCAAAGGTCGGTTCTCCCGTCAAGACTCCGCTGAGTTCACCGGGGTTGATATAGCGGGTCCGGCCTTCCGTGCTGGTTTCGTAGCGGTGGTTATGTCCAAAGCANNCCAGCCGCTGGCGATGATGGGCCGGGCGATATCGTCATAATGGATGACCGCGATCCGCTTGCCCCGCAGGGTGAAGTCCGCGAAATTCGGGATAAAGTGGATGTGGGGGAACTCCTTAGCGCGAAGCGACATGAGGTAGGGATCCCCGTCATTGTTGCCCAGGACGATGTAAATGTCTTTGGGATAGTTGGAGCCTAACGCTTTGACGATGAAGGGGGAACACAAGTCTCCGCAGCATATCAGGGCATCGGTTTCCGGGATACGGCTCAAGGCGCGCCTGAGCAGGGGCAAGTGGTCATGTATATCTGAAACAACGGCTATTTTCATTTTATCTCATTCCGCGGGAGCAAAGAGTTTCTCTCCGCAAACAGGGTCATCATACTCCACGCGGATCCAAAAGTCCATCCCTGGGAGCTTCCGGCGCGGGCGCGTGACGGATGAACCAGGTATAGGCGATCCAAAGCGGCAGAGCGGAGCCGATCCAGGCCAGAGGATTGGCCATGCTGACACCGCAAAATCCCAGCGGTTCGACCAGTAATATGGCCGCCAGAAAGCGCATGACCAGTTCCATCACGCCTGCCACGGTCGGGACAAAGCTCTTGCCCAGACCCTGAAGGCTGTAGCGGTATATGAACAGAAGCGACAGGATCCAGTACTGTGTGGCGTTCATGGACATATAGACCTGGGAAAGCTCTTCGACCACAGGCTCGCCGCCTCCCAGAAATGCTCTCACGAACTGCTTGCAGAAAAGGATATTGATCCCGGCCGCGGCGATGCTGAAAACAAGGGAAAGCCGGCAGCACTGGCGGACACCGTCCCGGATCCGGTCAAATTTCCCCGCGCCGTAGTTTTGCCCGACGTAGGTAGCCATCGCTATCCCGAAGGACATCAGCGGCATACAGGCGAACATATCTATCTTGTTGGAGATGGAATACGCCGCCACGGGGACCGGTCCCAGTTTGTTCAGATACGTCTGAACGATGACACAGCCCAGGGCGATGATGCTGCTTTGAAATCCCATGGGCAGACCGACTTTCATCGAGCGGGACAGATCTTTCCAGCGGATGATCCAGTCCCGGCGGCGCAGGATCAGCAGCGGCTGTTTATAGATGATATAGAAAACGCAGAGGATCCCGGACATCAGCTGGGCGATAACGGTGGCCGCGGCCGCTCCGGCGACTCCCCAGCCGAACCAGAGAATAAAAACATAGTCCAGAGTGACATTCAGTCCGCAGGCGATGATGAGGAAAAACAGAGGAGTCTTGCTGTCGCCCAGGGCTAAGATCGTGTTCGACAAGACATTGGAAAATAACAGCGGCAGCATCCCCCAGAAGATGATGATCAAATAGCGGCGGGTATCGGCATAGATTTCATCGGGGGTCTGCATGACCAGGAGCAGATCGTCTATGAAAGTCACGCAGACGGCCGTGAGAAAGACCCCGGTTATCATGGAACAAACCAAAGAGGTGCAGAAACTTTTGCGGACGCCATCCAGATCGTTCGCTCCATAGAATTGCGAGGTGACGATGCCGAAACCGGCTGTTGCCGAAAAGGCAAAGCCGATGATCAGGAAGAGGATGCTTCCCGTACAGCCGACAGCGGCCAGCGCGGATGCACCCAGCGTTCGACCCACAATGAACATATCCACCACATTGTAAAGCTGTTGAATGAAATTCCCCAAAAGGAGTGGGATCGAAAACAGAACAATGAGCCGAAGCGGGCTGCCTTTGGTTAGATTTTTTTCCAAGCGATGATATTGAAGCTGAACACTGCGTTCAGACCCGCTCACTATAAATGGAAACGGGAATAAATGGAATGAAATAATCCCAAAACCCCCACCGGGGGATTTCTAATGAGGATTGTGCATAAACAAAAAAGACGAGGCTTGCGGACCTCGTCTCTTTGTTTTTTCAACTGTCCGTATTATTGCGGATAGTTTTTTGGTTAGATTGTCCTATAAAAATAGTTATTTTCCTTACTTTACTATTTCAAAATAAAGTTAAAAATACGCAATTGATAATAAATCGTACTAAAAACTAACATTGTTGTAATATACTGATAAATATAAAACCGACTTTTATAAATATCTCGAACAGCATTTATTATCAAAAATAAGGCCAGTATATTTTTCCCTATCCATAAAATTGTTATAAGGCAATTTTTTGGATTTTGGCCGTAACTTGTCAGAATAAATTCTTTTACAGAAGGCAACAGATCAAAACACCAGAACCATATTTCTATAAAAATAAACAAGATACTTGCCGCTGCATATTTTGAATGATAATTCAAGGTCATCATAGAATCGTCAACAAAATTAAATAATCAAAAAACTATTTCAATGTATTTCTAATACTATTTATTTCCTAATACTATCCCGATCAAAAAAGCAGAATATGCGATGGCAATAAACTGTTGAATACAAAATCGTTTTTTGAAAACATCTATTAAAGCACAAATAGGCAAAGCTATGCTCATTAACAGACATGGAAATAGAAAAAGAGCCATAAGAGAAAAGTATAACTTATCTCCTGCTTCTTCATCTTCCGGAGAGATTCCAAATATCTGTTCTAAATACCAGGCATATTCATTTACGATATAGACACCTACCCCGCATATCAAAAATAAAACAGTGAAAAAGGTAAAGAATCTTTGATATACTTGATCCTTTTTTGAAGTAGTCATCGTTGAATCTTTTTTTGTCATTTCTATATATTCAATGAAATTTGTCGAGTATTGTTCAAGTCCTGCATCTTCAGATTTTTAATCTGTATATTTTATCGCACATATCAACACAACCAAATACGGTATGAAACATAGCCACCCTGTCAAAAATAGCCATTTTGTTCGATTAGATATGATGATCTTTATCTCTGATTCTATAAATATCTTTACCGAATGTCCAAGAATAAAAGGAGGAAGACAAAAAAATGGAATTAAAAATGTAGACCTTCTCAATTCATTTAAAATTTCAAATGGAAAATATTCAAAACCAATATAATATATCCATGACATTTCTTCCGGTTTAGATGTCATGGAGCCAGCGGAAATGATCCAACCTATAATAATTGTCAAAACGGTAGTTGAAATAAACAATAGATTTAAAACACCCCACTGCTGCAGTACATTCCAATGAAGCCTCTTATTAAAAATAAGATATCCTACAAAGGCAAAAAAAACACTGAAGAACAACAAAGGTGAATCTATTTTTACTGAAACAATAAGACTTAATGGAATCAATATGCACCAACAGAGTAAATAGATTCCTCTGGGCGAAATAAAAAACATAGAATTTCTTTTGTCGAACATATTTAGTTTTTGTACATTCATCATAATTATTTATGTTTGATACAATTCTCTTCTTGCAAAGCCCGCGGGCAAGTTAAGTAATTCAAATAAAAAAATCAAGCAAAAGTTTTAAAATTAGTTTTAAATTATTGGTATTGACCGAAATAAGAAAAATAAAAAATTTTGAAATCCTGTATCTGGATTTTTTGTTGACATATCCTGTCACCCCTTCAGGGTGAGGAATTTAGGGGGATCCGTTACCGGGGGTCATGCTTCGCTCACCCCCGGCTACCATCGTTTAACCCGTTCCGGGTTAATAGAATGGAGCCGTGCATCCGCACGGCTCGGCATAACGCAAAATCCCGCAGGGATTCATTCTG
>DBVN01000006.1 GCA_002308515.1 Verrucomicrobia bacterium UBA1263
AACAACCCTCAGGTCGGCATGATGAATATGCGCGCCGTGATGCCCGCCCTCATGAAGGCGCCCGTCGCGAACGTAGGCGTTGGCGGCATCTCGTACGAGAAGACCGAAGTGCCAAGCGCCAAGCGCGACACCGTGGTCAAGAAGGACATGACGGTCGATGACATCGCAAAGGAGATCGTTGACTGGATCCGCAGTTAGTACAGAGTTTAGAGTTTAAAGTGTGCCAAACTTCGAACTCTGAACTTTGAATTTCCAAACTTCGAAACCTCTAAACTTCCAACCAATGACAATCAAAGCTTATTCAATCGAAGGCAACGGAACGTTCGCGCAGGATGTGCCGGCGTTTGCTGCGGCCATCAAGGGAGCAGGCGCGGATATCGTGCTGGTGCCTGGCGTCTCCAGGGCGAAGCGTTCGATGCCTGCGGCGGCGATGCGCGCGGGCGCGGCGATCGACACCAACGTGGTGGCGGTGCAGGCGGAGGGCGAAAAGCTCACCGTGCAGCGCTGGGCGTACCGCCAGCGCATCCTCACGACTTTCACGCGCGCGGCGCGTCCGTGGGTGATCCTCGTCGACCCCTCGCTCTTCGGCGACATCTGCGCCCAGCTGGGCGTTACGCCCGAGGCGATGCCGTCCGGCGCGGCGGTGGAAACGCGCACGACCGTGAACGGCGTGGTGGCGGCCGGCAAGGGCGGCGAATCCACGATCAAGCCTGATTCGCCGCTCCTCTTCGTGGCGGGCGCGGGCTGGACCAAGAAGCAGGCCGATGGACAATCCCACGCGGCCGACGCGGAATCTATCATCCTGCAATTCCTGGACAAATCTCAGGCATCTCTGGGCAGCACCAAGTCGCTGGTGGATATGTCCGGCGAAGGGAACGCGGTGCTCAGTTTCATGACCCATCTGAATCAGGTCGGTCAGACCGGCAGTACCCCTCGTCATCCGAAAGGGCTGTCCACCTGCTGTCACGGTGAGGAGCCTCATGTGGTGGGCTGGCGCTTCATCAAAGAGCGCCGCGCCGTGAATATAGATGCCAACTGCGGATGGGCGCGCGGTAAAGCGGATGTTTTGTACGTGGCCGATGCCTTTGCGGTGATGGCCAAGGTCAATGAACTGTTGTGTAAATAGTTTTTGATCGCGATATATCTTGATAAACGCGGGGCTGACCCGCGTTTTTTTCATTTACGATGGGATTTTTTATTTAATTCTGCTGAAAAAACATCTAAGATAAAGGCGCTAAGTTTGATTCCACTGCGGAGTCAACGGTTATAAGTGATAAAAGTTACAGAGGGTAAAGTATATGCCAGCTAAAGTTGATAAAGATAATTGTGCCGGCTGCGGTTCCTGCGTGAGCGCGTGTCCCGTGGAGGCTATCAAGATGGAAGATGACGGAAAAGCCAAGGTGGACGCGGATACCTGCATTGACTGCGGTTCTTGCGTGAGTACCTGCCCGGCGGGTGCTATCTCCCAGGAATAGTTTTAATAATAAAGCGAAAATCATCATTAGAAATCAAAAAGTCATTTAAAACAACAAATAATATACTTAACAATAATGACTTACTGTAGAGACGAGCGACCCGCTCGTCTCGGAGACGCGAGAATCTCGCGTCTCTACGGAACATATTGATTTTGAATATGTTTTGATAAAATTGAAATTCTAATGGTGATTTTGGGATAAAGCGAATGAGCCCGGTCTGACGATCGGGCTCATTTTCTACAGAACCGGCTGGTTCTCAGTTAGATCAGAATGGAGAGAAGTCAATAGGTCCCATCTGTGCGCCTCCTCCGGCTATTTCAGGATGGTTTCGTATAAAGGTCATGGAGCTGCTCATCATTCTCTGGAGATAGCCGGAGGACAGGACCTTCTTGGCATACTCATCTTCGTTAAAATTCTCGCCCTGTTCGATCTGCTGGGTGAGAAACTCATTTGCCATTCCCAGTGTCTCGCCAAAGAGAGACTGATCGTTCTCAGACGTGTTCAGCTGACTCAGCACGTTCAGATACTGCTGCTGTTTTTCTGCTTTGTTTTCAGCGCTTTCCAGCTCGCTCGCGCCAATCAGGATAGCCATTGAGCCGATCATATCTTTGTCATCACCTTCCAGTCCGTTGATGTAGCCGGTGAACAGAGCGGTGGCCTGTTCGTTGGAGCCGATGAATTTTTTCATAGATTCCAGGATCACCAGCTTTTCAGCCAGAAGAGCGCCTTCGCGGTTGAACGCGGTAATGGCTTCCGGCAAAGCCGCTTCACCCAGAGTTTCCATCTTTCTGCGGAAGATGTCCATGGAGAGATGCCCATACTCGTTGTATAGATTGAGGTTTGCCAGCAGGTTTTTGTACTCCTCTTCGCTGATGTTTTTGATAAAGGCCAGCATTTCACTTTGATCCTGATTTTTGAGATTGGGGAAGACAGCGTTGCAGACGGCCAGGATGATTTTTGCGTAAGCATCTTTATCCACAGCCAGAAGGATGTTGCCAGCGCTTATGATCTCCTTCAGATCGGTGGAGTTCTGCATGGCTTGACAAAGCAGTTCCAGTGCCGCCGGGGTCTTGATCTCTCCCAGAGTCTGGATCAGTCCCAGCCGGGAGGTCATGGGGATGACGCTTGACTGGCCTCTTCTGAGGCGGATCCTTCTGCCGTTGACTTGGAGAGAGTTCTCCTCTTTGAACAGAGTTACATTGTGACCGCTGGTCAGGTATTCGCCGATGGCTTCCAGTGAGCGGTCGCCCTGGTCACGCAGTCCCTGAAAGACGAAGAACGCCTCGCGCACCTGGTCGTGCCCTTGTTTCAGAATGGCTTCGTTTGTTTGTGTGGTATTGCTAGTCAGAACACTGTCAATAACCACCTCGGGCAGTTCTACATCTGTTTTTTCCGAATCGGCCATGTCTTTCATTTCACGCAGACGGGCGATGAGAGCGGCGGGATCCAGTTCCGGGGAATCAAGTTCGTTTTTCTGAGTTTTCAGTTCTTCCATCTGGGCGGCGATCCCGTCCAGTTGAGCCTGGAGTTCCAGTTTTTGGTTGTCCCATTGTTCTTTCTGCCGCGCGAGGGTCTTCTCATTGGAACCGCGGATATGCCAGACGGCAGCCGCGGAGACTCCCGCGATGATCAGACTCAGGACGATAAGGATATAAAATTTCTTCATAGGTACGGGTTATTTCTTGGGTTCTTGTTTATTGTTTTTTTCGTCGATCTCTTTGACGGCCATTTCGGTCATGTCATTGACGGCTTTGTCAATAGCTTCGCTGGCCAGGTTTTGGAAGAAGTTTTTGGATTCTTCGTCCGCGACCCATGTTCCTTTGTCAGGGTCAGTGCTGGCGGTGTGCTGGAGGTTGGAGCGGACCATCCCGACGATGCGGATCAGTTTTTCGTCATCGGGGAATTGGGCTTCCACCGCGTCCAGGAAGAGCAGGCGGTCGTTGGCTTTCTGGATCTGTTCGGGGTCTTCGGCTTCGGAGGTACGCTGGGCAGCGCGCGGAGATGAGCCAATCAGCAGAGCGGCTCCGAAATCCGGATCCAGTGAGAGCCCCATGATGCCAGTATAGCGTTCGATCGGAGAAGCTTCTTTCAACTCGGTCAGAAGCATTTCCGTGGCTTTGGGATTGGCTATGTTTTCTGTAGCTGTGGTTATCAGGGAGATGTCAGTCTTTTTATGATTTTCCTTCTGACGCAGATAGGCTTCGTAGCAGTAGTCCATGACTGTTTCGGACGGCAGGATGGCCGTGGCTTCGCTGAACAGGGCGGAGTCTATCCTGCCATTTTCCTGAAGCCACTCCCGTTTTTCCAGAAGTTCGACGGCAAATTCCTCATCCTTCAGAACAGTAAAGAGCAGGTTGTAAATCTTTTTGAGGTCCTGACGGTTGGCACTGAGCTGTTCCGAGTTTTTGGAATTATCCTGTTTCAGGAAGGAGACGGCTTTTTCCAGCAGACCGGTCTTCTGCGGAGTGAGTTCTTTTTGTTTCTCGATCAGCTGGTTGTACTTATCCCGCGCGGCGCTGATGCAGTAGGGACGGTATCCGTCGGAAACGCTCATGAGCGCTTTGCAGAGGTTGGCCAGTTCTTCCACGGTCTGAGTCGCGGGCAGCAGCTGGCTCAGCAGGTCAGCCGCCGGACGGTTCCCCATGGAGACCAGCAGCGAGGCGATCTCCTGTCTCAGTGTGCGTGAATTGTAGAGAGGACGCGCGTCCAGGTTAAAATCGTAGCCGTCAATGAGCAGGTCTTTCAGAGCCGGCAGGGCGTTGGTCCCGTTCAGCAAAAGCCCCTGCAGACAGTAGAACGCGCGGGGACTGCGTGCTTTGTTGTCCGGCAGGTCTTTCAGCTTATACAGCTGCTGCACCAGGGTTGCCGGATCCAGCGGATCATGCTGTTCGGCGTTGATACGGTTGGCCTCGGCCAGATAGTTGGCGTTGGCCTCGTTGATCCGCTCAACCATCTGAGCGGATTCTTCCCGGAATGTCTGCTCCTGGTTATCCCGTTCGGTTTGAGCTTGTTTTTGAGTTTGTTTGACCCACATTCCGGCGGCGCAAAGCACGGCCATCATGATGATGACTCCGGCCAGAAAGGGCTTGCTGCTCGATTTCGTGTTTTCTTTGTTCAGATTCAATTCATCCATAGGATATTTCCTCCTCTGCCCAGTATGTCAAATCGACAGGGAAAGGTCTATCTTTGATTTTGATTTGCCGGACGATTATCTCGTCTCGTCTGTAAAGAACCGCCCGGCATGTTTTTTGTGTAAGAAAAAGAGGTATATTTTGTTGTCTGTTATTTTTTCTTATGTGAATCGAGATAAAAACAAAGATCCCCAACGGAAATACGGTCAGGGATCTTTTGATTGTTCTAATATTTAGTTGTAACTAGTGTTTTGCGGCGTTGTCTTTCTCACGCAGAGCCGCGCGGCGGATCTTGCCGTTGACGGTCTTGGGCAGTTCCGCCACAAATTCGATCAGACGAGGATATTTGTATGGGGCTGTGTGAGTTTTGACATAGTCCTGGATCTCTTTCTTGAGATTGTCGTCGCCGGTCTTGCCTTTGGTCAGGACGATGGTTGCCTTGACGATCTTGCCGCGGACGGGATCCGGCACGCCGGTGACGGCGCATTCCAGGATGTACGGCAGTTCCATGATAACACTTTCCACCTCAAAAGGTCCGACCCGGTAGCCGGAGGTCTTGATGATGTCGTCAGCGCGGCCCATGTACCAGTAGTAGCCGTCTTCATCCATCCAGGCCTGGTCGCCGGTGTGATAGTAGCCGTCATGCCAGGCGGCCTCGGTGTCTTCGGGATTGTCCACATACTGACGCATCAGACCGCAAGGCGGATCGTTGGGATCGGCTTTGATGCAGATCTCGCCTGTTTCGCCCATAGGGACTGGTTTGCCGTCGTGATCCAGCAGGGTGACCTGATACTGAGGATTAGGTTTGCCCATGGAGCCCGGACGCGGTTTGATCCCGGTATAGGTGCAGAGGGTCAGGGTCGTTTCGGTCTGGCCAAAGCCTTCGTGAGCGATCTGACCGGAAACCCGCGCGAATTGTTCGGTGACTTCTGGCGGCATGGCTTCGCCCGCGGTGGTAATATGTTCCAGCGTGGAGAAGTCGTACTGCGAGAGGTCTTCTTTGACCAGGAAGCGGAAGATGGTCGGCGGCGCGCAGAAGGTCGTGATGCCGTATTGTTTGAACATCGGCAGCATATCCGCGGCGTGGAAGCGGTCAAAGTCATAAGTAAAGACAGCCGCTTCGCAGAGCCATTGTCCGTAGATCTTGCCCCAGATGGCTTTGCCCCAGCCGGTGTCGGCCACGGTAAAGTGGATGCCTTTGGGGTTGACTTTGTGCCAGTGGAGCGCGGTCATGATATGGCCGAGAGGATAGGCGTAGTCGTGTTCGACCATCTTAGGATAGCCGCTGGTGCCGGAGCTGAAGAAGATCAGCATGGGATCTCTGGTTTTCTGCCCGGCAGGACGCTCGAACACAGCGGGGAAGTTGGGATACATGGCATCGAAGTTCATCCAGCCGTCTTTTTCACCGTTCACAGTCAGTTTCCACTGAAGGGAAGGAGTAGTGGCGGCAACGGAGTCCACAGCGTCGGTCACGCCGCCGGTAGCGGTGCAGACCACGCACTTGATGTGGGCTTTGTTGATGCGGTATTCGATATCGTGTCCCAGCAGCTGAACGGGAGCGGGAATGGCCACAGCGCCCAGTTTGTGCAGAGCGTTGAGCAGATACCAGAACTGATAGTGACGGCGTACGATGAGCATGACACGGTCACCGCGGCGGATGCCCAGCGAATGGAAGAGATTGGCCGCGCGGGATGAGTTTTCGGAGATATCCCGGAAGGTGAGGTCACGCTTCTCTTTCTCGTTGGAAACCCAGCGCATGGCCAGCTTATCAGGATACTTTTTGGCCAGATGATCCAGCACATCAAAGGCAAAGTTGAAATTCTCAGGAACATGGAAACGAACGTTCGTCAGTTGTCCGTTCTCGTCCCATTCTTCCGTCATGTATTTGGTGTAGAGCAGTTTTTTCTGTTCTTCACCGGGAGCCGGAGCCTGTGTCTTTTTGACCGGTTCAGCCGCGAAGGAATCGGGGATCTGTTCGCCGTAGTCGGTACGGATCACGATGGAAAGGAATTGGCAGTCCGTTCCGCCCACAGCCGCCAGGGCATGGGGATAGCGTCCGTCAAAGTACATGGTGTCGCCTTCATGGAGGATCTCGGTCTTGTCTTTGAGGGCGGCTTTAAGGGTGCCTTTGATAATGAGAATGAATTCCTGGCCGGAGTGAGTGGAGAATTTCAGCTCCTCGTCTTCGCCTTTATATGGGGCGGTGACAATAAAAGGTTCGCCCTGACGATCTTTCAGATGGATCGCCTGATGCAGATAGGAGAATCCCGGACGGCGTGCCAGAGAGAATCCTTCTCCTTTGCGTGTAATGGTGTAGTAGCTGAGGTTGGGCGCTTCTCCGCTGATCAGCGAGGAGACATCCAGTTTGTAGAACTCCGCCAGCTTATAATAGAAGGAAAATGGCGCGGCCTTGTCTCCGCCGGATTCATATTCATGATATTCGGCAGGAGTGACACCTACATGGGCGGCCACTTGCTCTTCTGTAAGACCGGCTTCTTCACGAAGTTCGCGAATACGTAAGCAGATCTGTGATAAACCTTCCATACGAATGAATGATAATTATTTCACTAATAACGATATTTATCGTTTCCACGTAATGTGATGTGGAACCGTCTGTTCCGGCAGAGCCGGACAGAAGGGTGCAGTTTAAGCATTTTTATGCAATAGTCAATAACAGAGAATGATTTCTAGATGCCATATCAAGAACCGCGAATGGGATTGAAAGAACCCCGGATGGAACTGAAAGAACCACAGATGCACACAGATACACACAGATATTTTTTTGACAGGATTTATAAGATTCACAGGATGAAAAAATTAAATCAAATCCTGGAAATCCTGTTCATTCTGTCAAAAATTCATCTTTATGAGGTTGATGTTCGTTGTGTGGCTGAAGTTCAGCTCTGTCACCGGTTCCCGGTGAATCCATTGGGTGGATCACGCTGCCGGGGGGTATGCTGCGCTCACCCCCGGTTGTAATCTGCCGCTCCTTCGGAGCTGAGACGCGAGAATCTCGCTTCTCTACGGTTCATCTTATTGTTATTGAATAGGTTATCTGTGTTAATCTGTGTGTATCTGTGGTTCTTTCAATGAATCCCTGACGGGGTTTCAGAATGAAATAAGTCTTAACAAGAGGCATCGAGACGAGTAAAATAGAAGACGCGTTGCGCTGCAGAAAGGTTTGATATGGATAATTTAAAGAAATTATGGCAAAAGCGTATGAAACAGAATAAGTTATTTTTTGTTTTCACACTCCTGGCGGGAGCATGGATGCTGATGGGAACAATGGCTTACGCGGATGAGCTGCTTTGGACGATAGGAACGCCGGATAAGTCGGACGCGGAGTTTTTGGGGGCTCCGAATGAATACACACGTTGTCCCCGAATGGCGCAGTATGTTATCGGGGAATCGGTTCCGCAGCGGGACTGGCCTTTTATGCAGCTGGGACCGGCGGACGCGTGGGGAGGAGCCTGCGCTCATACCAACCAGATCATTTTCTCGCTGAAGGAGAAACCCGCGGAAAATCAGGAATGCCGTCTGGTCCTACATTTCAAGAACGTCCACAAGGAAGTGCCGCCGATGCTGGAGCTTCGGCTGAACGGACAGGTGGCGCGCAAGCTTCAGCTCAAGTCCGGTCAGGGAGACGCGCTGGCGCAGGGCCGGGTCAAAGAGGTGATCGGCCAGCAGGAGGAGGTACTGATCAACAGTTCACTGCTGAATCAGGGAGAGAATTTTTTGCAGATCGCCGACATCAATGGCAGCTGGATCTATTATGACGCGATCCAGTTTTTTGTTCCCAATTCGGATTTTGTCTTAACGATCCCCAATGATACCGGAGAATCGCTGAAGATCCTGAAGGTTTCTTCCGCGGGTGTTTTGCTGAGGGGCAGCGATCGGGAAGTTTACGCGCCTGTGGAACTGATGCTGGGCTATGTGGGCAAACCGCAGAGTGTGGAGTTCCTATTCAATGGAAGCAAGGTGGGAGAAAGCGATCTGGTTCTGGGCGGTCAGATGATCGAGTTGATCCTGCCGGTAAAGGGCAAACTTTCCGGAACCAAGAAAGGGACACTGCGTGTATGCGCAAAGGGCGAAACACTTGCCAAGAGTCAGATCAGTGTGGATATGCCCAAACTGAAACAATTTTATCTGTTCCCGCATTCCCATGTGGATATCGGCTACACGCATCGTCAAAGTGACGTGGTCGAGATCCAGGAGGATAATATGAATGTGGCGATCGGTCTGGCTGAAGCCAGCAAGGACGCTCCGCCGGAAGCCCGGTTCAGATGGAATCCGGAAAGCCTGTGGGTGACGGATCACTACCTGGCCGAGGAAAGCAATATCAACAAGGAACGCTTTCTGGAAGCGGTGCGGAACGGCTCTGTCAGTCTGGACGCACTCTACGGGAATCTGCTGACGGGACTCTGCCGCCCGGAGGAGCTTTACCGTGGTGTGGGGTATTTCTCGCGGTGGGCGCAGGATCAGACCGGAGTGCCGATCCAGTCCGCGGCGATCTGCGACGTGCCGGGATATACCTGGGGCACGATGGCGATGATGGGGCAGGCCGGGATCAAATACTTCGCGATCGCGCCGAACTATTCAGACCGCATCGGCTCTGTCCACGCGGTCTGGAATGACAAGCCGTTTTACTGGCTTTCGCAGTCCGGTCAGGAGAAAGTGCTTTGCTGGATCACGGCTCATTACTGGAAGCACGGCGATCTGGAGCAGGAAGTGCTGAATCATCTGAAGATGCGTCAGACGACCGATTATCCTTACGATCTGGAATGGATGTACTGGATCGCGGCGCGCAGCAACGGTGACTGCGATAATTCGCCGCCGGATACCCATCTTTCTGAAAGCGTCCAGCAGTGGAACCTGAAGTATATCGCCCCGCAGCTGGTGATCGGCACGGCCAAGACGTTTTTCCCGCTGTTTGAAAAGAAATACGGGAAACAGCTGCCGGAATACAGTGGCGATATGACCCCGTACTGGGAAGACGGCGCGGCCAGCACATCGGCGGAAACTGGCTTGAACNNCACCGCCGTTCCGCGGATAAGCTCTCCCAGGCGGAAACATTGTGGGCTGTTCTGAGATTGACCGAGCGCCCGGCGGAGGCCTTCAGGGAAGCCTGGAAGAACATCTTGCTCTACAGCGAGCATACCTGGGGAGCCTATTGCAGTATATCCAGACCGGATGATCCATTCACAGTAAGCCAATGGGAACGGAAACGCCAGTTCGCGCTGGACGCGGCGGAACAGGCGGAAGCTCTGTTGAAACAGGGCGCGATGGATCAGGACAAAACCGATCAGAAAACAGTGGTTCTCTGGAACACGACCCAATGGCCGCGCACGGAATTGGTGAAGGCGACACCGGCGATGGCGAAACAGGGGACTTTGGTAAAATCCGCCGAGAATGTCGTGATGCCTTCACAGCGTCTGAAGAACGGCGATCTGGTTTTCCTGGCTCAGGATGTGCCGGGTTTGGCTGCTCGTTCTTATGAGGCATTCCAGGGTGACGCGGTACCGCCGGAACAAGGTGTCCGCGCGGAAGGAAATCAGCTGATCTCTTCGGAACTGATCGTGACTTTGGATGAAGAGACCGGAGCGATCAAAGAACTGCGCATTCCCGGTGACGATCACAATTTTGTGGATACACAGGCTCCGGTGCGTGTGAATGATTACCGTTACCTGAAGGGAACCAATCCGGCGGACGCGCTTCCGAACGGTAAGGTGACGATCAGCGCAGGCGAGACCGGCCCGCTGGTGGCATCGCTTATCGTTACTTCCGCCGCGCCCGGATGTGTGGATCTGGTGCGCGAAGTCCGTCTGGTTGCCGGGGAGCGCCGGGTGGAAGTCATCAATCATGTGAACCGCGAGCTGGTGCGTGAAAAAGACGCGGTGCATTTCGGTTTCGCGTTCAATGTGCCGGGAGGTCAAGTGCGCATGGAAACCCCGTGGGCAGTAGTCCGGCCAAACAAAGATCAGCTGCCGGGCTCGTGCTACAACTGGTTCACGGTGCAGCGCTGGGTGGATATTTCCAATGACGAGTATGGAGTCCTGTGGGCTCCGGTGGACGCGCCGCTGATGCAGATCGGTGGGATCACCGCGAATCTGCTGGGTTCTGTCCGCCTGGATGAATGGATGACGGAGGCTAATGAATCCCAGACGATCTATTCCTGGGCTCAGAATAATCACTGGCACACGAATTACAAAGCCGAACAGCCGGGTGTGACCACTTTCCACTATGTGATCGAAGTCCACAAAGGCGGTTATCATGCCGCCGCGGCCGCGCGTTTTGGTCAGGAAACGACCAGACCGCTGGTGAGCGCGGTGCCCGCATCCGGTCCGGCAAAAAGACGGATATACCGGATGCCGGTTCCGGAAAATGAGAATCTGATAGTGGAGACATTGAAAGTCAGCGAAGACGGCGAAGCGCAGATCTACCGCATCCAGAATGTGGCAGAGCAGACTGAAACGCTGGATATTTCCAAATGGAAGAAATTCGGAGACGTTTATCAGACAGACCTGAGCGAAAAACCGCTGAAAACCGCGAAATCAAAGATAAAGATCCCGGCTCACGGGATAGTGAATCTGCGTGTGGACTTTGGTCAGGTTTACTTTGACGGCAAACTTTGGTGAGAAACCAAACCGGAACGCCATGAAATCAATGAAAGAACCTTCTGTGCTTTTGCTGATCCCGGCCTATAACGAAGAGGCGCGGATCGCTCCGGTATTGGAGGAATACGCGCAGTATTTCAGGAAATCTTATGCGGGCAGTTTCTCTCTGCTGGTCGTGCTGAACGGGTGCCGTGATAATACGATAGGAGTCGTCCGCGCCGCGCATGAGAAATACCCGGAGGTGCGTTATATGAATTTTGACGAACCTATCGGCAAAGGCGGCGCGCTGATCGAGGGATTGAAATACTATCACGAGGCTGATTATATCGGCTATGTGGACGCGGNNGCGGACGGCGCGACAGGGCCGGCGGCTTTCCATGACCTGATCCGCCACAGCTGCGAAGCCGATTGCGTCTTTGGTTCACGCTGGCTGCCGGATTCCGTGATCCATCAGTCGCAGGAAAGCAAGCGTCAATTTGCCAGCCGCTGTTTTCATCTGATCGTCCAGACGCTCTTCTGGATGAATATCAAGGATACTCAGTGCGGCGCGAAGCTGATCCGCAGAGAGGCGGCGGAAGCGGTACAAAACCAGCTGACCATCGCGGACATGGCTTTTGACATCAATCTGCTCTACGCACTCAAAAAGAAGGGATTTACCCTGAAAGAGATCCCCACGGAATGGACGGATAAGATCGGAACAAAAGTCGTGCTGGGGAGAACCTCGCTGACGATGCTGCTTTCGGTGATCCGCCTGAGGGTGATCTATTCGCCGTTTTTCAAACCGTTCCGCTTTATACTGACACCGATCTCGACTTATCTTTATAAGAAGCTGGCGGCACCGCATCGCAACTACAAGGGGGATGAAAAGTGAGTAAAGACACATTAGACACCAAACGGAAAAATGATTTTCCGGAGTGGCTGCGGATCCTTCCGCTGGCGGACTGTGTCGTTTTTCCCGGTGCGGTCATTCCACTGCTGATAGATGATCCGGTGCAGATCCGTGTGCTGGATGAGGCTTTGAACGGCGATTGCTATGTGGGAGTAGTGACTCAGCGCGATCCCGATGAACTCCAGCCGCAGGCGAAAGATTTGGTAAAAAACGGTTGTCTGGTTCGGATCAGACAAATGGTCACTGTTCAGGAGAAACTGCTGAGGATCCGTGTGGAAGGGATCGCCCGCTTTACCGTGGAGCGTTACAAAACAGAAGAGATCCCGGAGCCTTTCATGCTGCGCGCGAAGGTCGTGTATCATGAGGACAAATACGAACCCGCCGGCATCAGCAAGACGGATTATCAGGTGCTGACAGAGCGTCTGACGCAGCAGTTCGATGTGTACGCGGGAAGATCTGTGACACTGCCGGAAGATTTGAAGCTCGTGGTCAAAAATACGAATGACCCGGCCAGACTTACCAATCTGGTCGCGTTCGCGCTGCCGATTCCGGTGAAGGAAAAACTGAAACTGCTCGCTGAATGCGATGTGCAGAAACGCTTCAAGCACTTGTTCACGCTGCTGAATCAGGAGATCAAATCCGCGCAGCTGGCAGATCAGATTTTAAAGGATACCAATACCAGTCTTTCAAGGATGCAGCGCGAGGGGTATCTGCGCGAACAGCTGAAGGCGATCCATAAAGAACTGGGCGATGACGGCGGAGTGGAATTGCTCCACCTGCGCGGTCTTATCAAAAAGAGCCGTCTTTCAGACGAAGCCATGCGTGTGGCCCGGCACGAGATCGACCGGCTGGCAGCGATCCCGTTCTCTTCTCCGGAATATGCCGGCACACGGAATTATCTGGATTGGATACTGAATCTGCCCTGGCGCAAAGAAGATCAGAATCCGCGCACTCTGGCCGAAGCTAAACGAATTTTGAACCGTAATCATTACGGGTTGGAGGCGCTTAAAGATCGCTTGCTGGAATATATGGCTGTGATGAAGGTGAGCGATTCCAGCAGCGCTCCGATTTTGTGTCTGGTGGGACCGCCGGGAGTGGGGAAAACTTCGCTGGGACAGAGTATCGCGGAGGCGCTGGGGCGTAAATTCTGCCGTATCGCCTTGGGCGGCGCGCATGATGTTTCCGAGATACGCGGTCACCGCAGAACTTATGTCAGTGCTCAGCCGGGGAAAATCATCCAGAATCTGCGCCGGCTGGGAACGCGCAATCCCGTGATTTTGCTGGATGAAATCGACAAGATCGGCAATTCCCAGATGGGAGCGGAGACAGCGTCCGCGCTTTTAGAGCTGCTGGACCCCAATCAAAATTCTACTTTCACGGATAATTTTTTAGGGATGCCCTTTGATTTATCCCACGTTCTTTTTATTGCCACGGCAAACTGGCTGGAGCCGATCCATCCCGCGTTGAGAGACCGCATGGAGATACTGGAGATACCGGGCTATACTTTTGACGAAAAATGTCATATCGCTGTCCGTCATATCATCCCGGATCTCTTGAAAAAATGCCTCCTGCCGGCAAACAGCATCCGGTTTGAACAGGGCGCTCTGAAACGCCTCATCGAGTCTTATACACATGAAGGCGGAGTGCGTGAAATGGAACGCCAGCTGGCTTCCGTGATCCGCAAGATCGTCCGGATGGATCTGGAAAAGGAAGACGCCGCAGCCACGTCAAACAGAAAAGTGAGACAGAGGATACTCATCACGGCGGAAAAGATCTCTGAGTTTTTGGGCCATGAACGCTGGCGGTTCGATCAGCCGGAGCGAATATCCCAGACGGGGATCGCTTTGGGACTGGGCTGGACACCGGAAGGCGGGGATGTCATCCCGGTGGAAGCGACTCGTATGCCGGGACGCGGTGAGCTGATCCTGACGGGAAATTTGGGCAAAGTTTTGATGGAAAGCATTCGGATCGCGATCAGTTTTCTGCGTTCAGAAGGCACGTCCCTGGGGATTGATCTCTCCGGCTATGCTGAGTATGATATCCATGTCCATGTGCCGGCAGCGGCTATCGCCAAAGATGGACCCAGCGCCGGATTGACTGTCGCAACGGCATTAGCGTCTCTTTTTAGCGGCAGGCGGGTGCGCTCAACTCTTTCCATGACCGGCGAGATCACCTTACGGGGCAAACTGCTTCCGGTGGGCGGTATCCGGGAGAAGGTGCTGGCGTCCACACGGCTGGGGATCAAGGAGATCCTTCTGCCCGAAGGTAACCGTTCCGATTGGTCGGATCTTCCGTCAAACGTAAAGAAACAAATAAAGGCTCGTTTTTTCAAAAATACGTGTGATGCGATTTTATACGCGCTTTCTGAATAGGCGCATGTTAGATATGAAAATGAAGAAATTTTTAAAATACCTGATGGGCGGAACGCTTTCATTTCTGCTCATGTCCACTGTTGCGCTCAATGAAGCGTCCGCGCAGTCACTAATGGAAAAAAAGAAAGAGGACACTGCGAAGGATGCCACAGAGATGGTACAGACGATCCGGTCGCGTGTTCCGACTCAGCCGATCGTCAGTCAGGGCACTCTGATCGTTCGCGCGCCCAAGGTCAAGGCCCGGTATGTTCCGATCCGTTTTGGTGTGATCCCGGTCGATAGCAAGACCTGGGAAAGTGTTTATGAAACCCTTCTCGAAACCGGCACTCAGGAACGGTTGGTGATTCGGTCTTCTGTGGACAAACCCAATGAATATACCCTCAGCCGCAAGGCGGAAGGTGAAAAGGAATGGACGGAGTTGAACCTCAAGGGAGGAGTGGATACGGCGATTTCTTTCGCGGGTACGGATTTCTGGATCTGCGATCTGGGATTGGAATTTTTACAGTGGCCTGAACAGTCTATGCTGAAGCGCGAGATGCGCAAAGGCCGTGCCTGTCGTGTGCTGGAAAGCAAACCGGCGGAGTGGGTCGATCCTGTGTATGCGCGTGTGGTTTCCTGGGTCGATAACGAGACTGACGGGATCGTGATGGCGCAGGCATTCAATGAAAAACGCAAACGCGTGAAGGAATTTGAAGTGCAGAGTTTCAAGAAGGTGGACGGAGTCTGGCAGCTGAAACGCATGACGATTTATAACAATCAGACTGATAGCCGGACGACATTGGAAATCGATTTGGAGGTATAGGGAAGGGCGTTTCCCGTATTTAAATGAAGACATCTGATTTTGATTTTGATCTGCCACAGGAGCTGATAGCCCAGCACCCTGCCAAACACCGCACAGATTCCCGGTTGATGCTGTTTCAACGGCCTGCCGGCAATGTGGAGCATCACTTTTTTTCGGAACTGCCTCAGCTTTTGCGTGAGGGCGATCTGCTGATCCTCAATGACACACGGGTGATCCCGGCGCGTCTGGCGGCGGTGCGGGATACCGGGCGCGAGNNTTGAGATACTCCTGCTGGAAATGATCTCATCTTCCTGCTGGAAAGCGATGGTGCGCCATGGCAAGGAGGCTTCCAAGGGTATTCCTCTGCGTCTGCTGGATAATAACCGCCAGCCTTCAGATGTGATCGCGAAAATTTGCGGCAAAGATATTGAAAACGGCACTTATCATGTTCGTTTCACAAGGAACGGGGAAGAGATCGATCTAAACACCTGTCTGCCTGATTTGGGTTCAGTCCCGCTGCCGCCGTATATTGAGCGCGCGCCGGAACCGGAAGATGTCGAGCGCTATCAAACGGTTTTTGCCCACTATCCGGGCTCAGTGGCGGNNCCAGCCGGTCTCCATTTTTCCGAAAGTTTGCTGAAAGAACTGCAAGGTAAAGGTATCCAGATCCAGTATGTCACGCTTCATGTGGGCGCGGGAACTTTTGCTCCGGTCAAAACGGAAAACTTGACCGAACATCCCATGCATGAAGAGCCGTTCATCCTTACAGAGGAAACAGCCACCGCCATTCGTCAGGCAAAACACGAAGGCCGCCGGGTCATCCCGGTAGGGACTACTTCCATGCGTGTGATCGAAAGCGTCGCTCGCGCTCAGGGCGGGACATCCGAGCTGCACGGCATGACACTGCGGACCAAGTTATTCATCTATCCGCCGTCGCCGTTTTATGTGGCGGATGCCCTGATCACCAATTTCCATTTCCCCAAATCCACACTGCTGATGCTGGTGAGCGCGTTTGCCTCGCCGGATAAGACGGATGGGCGTGAAACGATATTGGCGGCCTATCGGGAAGCGGTGCGCCAGCGGTATCGTTTCTTCAGTTACGGAGACGCGATGTTGATCCAATAGAAAGAGAACGGTGAAGTTTTTTAGGGACAGCATATCTTTTTCAGGAAAAAAACTATCCGCGTTTACTTTGATCGAACTGCTGGTGGT
>DBVN01000012.1:0-14530 GCA_002308515.1 Verrucomicrobia bacterium UBA1263
AACTGTGATGTCCATCCTGGACATCCCCTCATTTCGCGTATTTCCTTAAAAATACGATAAAATCTGATTTTTTTTAAGAATCCCCTTGCTATTCTCACTTTATATAGGTAGGATTCACTGCGTCCGCTAGTGCGCGGTTAGCTTAGTGGAAGAGCGCTACCTTGACACGGTAGAGGTCACAAGTTCGAGCCTTGTATCGCGCACCATCGTGATAGTATTGTTATTTGTTTTATTAGTTTTTACCTCCTGAGACATTCCCTCAGGGGGTTTTTCTTTTTCCTTTTCAGTCGTTTACAAACAACAAAACAGTTCTTTTCCTTTGCAAAAAAAAATTACCTAAAATAGGTAACCTATTTTAGGTAATATATATTTAAACAATCAATCCTATCAATCTTTTTAATGACAATTACTTAGGAGCAATTTGCCGTTGATAGCATAGGTGAAATTTCCATTTACTGTGAAAATTCTGCATACTATCTGTCTCCGAATATTGAAAATTCGGATGACGACTATTCACCGCATAAGCGTATCTATACTTGTACTGCGATATATCATGATTCTCACTGAAAATTTTTATAGTAGATTCCAGCTGTTGCTTTGCTTTCGTCTTCCAATCAGCACGTTTATCCTTTATCTCAATAAACGCGATCCAGGATCTGTCCTCATTATACATCATACCATCACACATACTTTGATCCTGCCCCTCATGCTTGATCTGGATATTGTGATCCACTGGTATAAATTGTAAATTCTGCTGAGCTTTATTGTTCACTATCGCGCTCCAATTCTCAGAATCACCCTCTACTGTGGTATAAGCCCCTTTTGGATCATCATTGATACCGAACTGAACATCCCTGCGAGCCGACTCAGTTTTGTACTTCTCATCAAAGAAATCTAACATATTTTGTACTCGTCCTCGATCTCCAGCAGCTGTTCAAATAATTGGTTAGATTCAAAAAGAGAATTATTCAAAAAATTGTCATCACTGGGCAAACTTTCATATTTAGGAAGCAGTTTGATTTCTCCATCTTCTGTAAATTGATATATGACAACATCTTTAGACAAAACAGCTGATTGTTCAGGAACAATTTTTTCGATTTTTTCCTTTGCTCCCGATACTCCTAAAAGACCGTGATAAAGCATTCCAGCTTTGACGGCAAGCGTCAGATAATTGATGATGTATGGACTATGTGTCGTAAATATAAACAGATTGCCTTTTATAGAATTATTGATCCTTAAAAGCTCATTCAACACATTCCGTTGTGATTTTGGAAAAAGATTCTGTTCCGGTTCCTCAACGATATTAATGAAATGATGATTATAAAGTTCTGTTTGATACTGTTTGATCAACTCCAAACGAATACTATCATCTAATTCTTTATCTTTAAGTATTTTTTGTATATTCTTTGTAATTCTTTCCCTTTCCTCAACACTTTTTAGATTTAAAATGTTTTCTCCTTTATTTTCAATAATTTGATTTAATAAGTAGTTGGATACGATCATCATCGGAATAAGGGACTGAAAACCGCTGGCAGCCTCTTGTAAACGGATTTTGAAGTCATTACCTGCCAACCAGGTCAATTTATTCAATTTATCATACGCAACCGAATATCCGTCCACCGGAAGAGATATGGTTCCCTTGGATTGTTTCAACGCCTGGAAATAATCATCCATCATAGTGGATAATGTTCCAGAAAGTTTCCTGATTTTGTCGGCATTTTCAACAGAACTTATAAAATTGCGTTCTGCCGGGATATACATTATCTGAGGACGTTCATATTTATTTTTTATATTTATTCCCAACTCTCTTACAAATAAATGTTTATCCTTATATTCAAACAGGTATTTATCTCCATAGAACTGAATATAAGTGTCTTCTTTAAAATAGTTTTGAATACCATAAAATGAACAATACTTCTTACGAAACCTGTCATACATGGTCAATTCAGAAATAGGAAAATCTCCACGATTCAAAGCTTTTTCCAACCAGAAAAACTCTGATATCAATTTTGCCGCGGAACTTTTCCCTGTTCCCTGACCACCACAAAACGCAGTAATTTTACAAATGTTTATCTTTGTGGACCGCTCGTTCTTGATAGGGCCAAAGTTTTTAATTGTCAGCACATTATTCATAAGATGACACTTACAGCCACAAACACTGTAGCGTAAAACCTTTTTTTTTGCAATAATTGAAGAAATCAACAACGCAAAATGAGATATCAAAGCACACAGCCCTTGACCAGGAGCAGGTTGCCGTATTGTTTCTCCTCACCGGTCTGGATAATGGCGTAGGAGTGTTTGGCTTTTTCGTAGAAGGCAAAGCGCTCAATCTGTCCCAGAGGGATCTGCAATGTGGATTCAAACCCTGCCCACGCGATCGGTGTGGGCATTCCTTTTTTCTTGTCCGAGTCGGTCAGCTCCATGACACAGGCCGGGTATTGACTGTAAGCCACATCCAGCGGGAAAAGATCCACGATCGCCTTGAGCAGTGTGTTCACATCCACGCCCGGACAGCGGATCAGTTTGCCGTAAGCGGTCTCTTTGGCAATGCTTTCGCCGGGGAAATTCGCGTCGGCCAGGATCAGGATATCTCCATGCCCCATGTCGCAAAGGACTTTCAGCATGTCGCCCGTCAATAATTTACTTATTTTATTCAGCATCTTATCACCTCATTCAACGGCGGTCATCATAGCAAAAATACCCCCTGCTCCACAAGGAAAAGAATTTCAGGTTCAATGATCTATCAGGTTCCAGCCACCGCCGCTGTCTATGCGGACGGGAACACACCACCATTTGCTGGGACCGCTGGAGGATTCCTTGATGGAATCCTGTATCCGAATGAAAGAAACACTGCCCGAAAAAGTTCCAACGATCTGGCCGCGTTTGCCGTGAATGGATTTGCTGTTGGCCGGGACATAAGTCCTGTTCACGATCCCAGCCCCGTCCACATAGTTCTGAGGCTCAGGGTGTTTGCCGCCGGCATAGGCCAGTGGTTCCCATAGGGCGTAGGCCATCGGATTAAATTCCGTAAGTTTCAAAGAATGTTCCAAAGCGCCTATCCCGCAGACGGATGAATTCATCAGATAGGTAGAAAGCTGGTTATTGCGTTTGACCCAGAGCGGCGCGTCGCTAGGGTTGTCTTTGGGGCATTGATAGACCTTTTGCACTTTAGTATAAGGCCAGTAAAGCCCGGAGGCATAATTCTCCGCGGCCAGCCGCAACGCTGCGGGCGAGGTCAGAGAGCCCAGCTGATCCGCACGTTTGGCGGCATTGAACTCGTTAAAATTCCGGGGAGGCGTATAGGCAAAGAGCCAGCCATCGGGTTTTTTCTCGCCCGGAGTCCCCAGGTTCGGCCAGGGCATCCCGTCATTGTAATCGGAGGAATACATCTGCATGGCCAGAAGAAGCTGGCGCATATTGCTGACGCAGACCATTCCCTGAGAATAGGCTTTGGATTTGGACAGCGCCGGCAGAAGCAATCCCATCAAGATGGCGATGATCGCGATGACGACCAGCAACTCGATGAGTGTAAAAGCGTTCTTCCTGATTTGTCTTTCCTTTTCCATGCTCTGTCCGATGGCGGATCTGTGTTTACATCGGCTATCCTTCAGTATCTGGATCCCAAGCAATAGTTCTCCTGTTTTGCCATTTACCGTTTTTGATTTTGTTTTCCCAGCTGCTGTTTTCTTTCGGATAATAACTGATCAATGTATTGGGTGTGTCTTTATAGACATTTTTAGCAGAAGGAACATCCCCCTTATAATAAACACTGGTCAAACTAAGACAAATACCAAATGCCTCCGACCCAATGGAAGTCACGCCTTTTCCAATCGTTACACTCTTCAGATTCTCACAATTAGAAAATGCATCGTCTCCAATAAAAGTTACACTGTCAGGAATCGTTATATTCTCCAAACTGCTACATCTGGCGAATGCATTATTTTCAATAAAACTTACGCTGTCTGGAATTATTATATCTTTCAGAATTTCACAAAAAACAAATGCACTGTTTCCAATAGAAGTTACCTTATCTGGAATTCTGTATGTAATTAATTTTTTCTCAGCTGGATATTGAATCAATTTAGTTTGATCTTTGTTAAACAATACCCCATCCATGCTACTATATTTGGGATTGGATAGACTGACAGATATACTAGTCAGACCGAAGCATCCACTGAATGCCCTGTCTTCAATAGAAGTTACACTGCCATGGATTATTACACTACCCAGACAACCACAATTGTTAAATGCACTGTCTCCAACAGATGTTACACAATCTGGAATTATGTATGTATCTAACTCTTTTCCAGATGGATATTGAATTAATTTAGTTTGATCTTTATTAAACAATACTCCATCTATACTACTGTAATTGGAATTGGTCACACTGACTAATATACTAGTCAGATTGATGCAACCACCAAATGCACCGTATCCAATAGAAGTTACCCCTTTGCCAATCGTTATACTCTTCAAATTTTCACAACCAGCAAATGTCCAACCTCCAATAAAAGGTACACTGTCGGGAATTGTTACACTTTCCAAGCTGGTACACCTCATAAATGCACAACCCCCAATATAAGTCACATTATCAGGAATTATGATGTCTGTTAAACTTTTACATCCTCTGAAAGCTTTTTCCTCAATAGAAGTCACCCCTTTGCCAATCGTCACACTCTTCAGATCTTCACAACAATAGAAAGCTTCTTTCTCAATAGATATCACACTGTCGGGAATAATAACACCGGCCAAACCGCCGTAATATGCGAATGCCCCTTCACCAATTTTAATCACGTTGTATGAAACAGACTCATATTCAACGAAATCTGGGATAATAATAACGATTTCACAATCATCCCATTCATCGTAATAGTCTGTTCCACATATCAATACAACCGTTCCGGTGTTTCCGTTTTGGGTCAGAACCTTGTATTTCAATTCACCTGCTATGAATTCATCTCCTATACTATTACCAGCATCATTCATTATCAATTCTCACACTCCACGCCACTTATACAATCTTTCAGCAGACCGCACAACTCTTATTTTCTGATGATGCTAAATACTCTTCTGATAATCATTCATTCAGATTCCGTCCAGGTTTTCTTGACCTTTGGTGCGTAAGGGGGTATAGAAAGGGGGTCATGTGACAAAGTGTCACGGCGGGCCGCTCCAGGGATGCGGCTCGGAATCACCATTTCTCCACCGGGGGAATGATCGCAGGAACCGTCTGTAGGAAATCACGCTTATGATGAGGTCTTATGCTTTTACATCCCAGGGACGTTTGCATTCCAAGGACTTAGAACCGTTCTTAATGCCAACGCTGCTCACTGATACGAATCTTTTTCTCTGGGTCGATATGGAAAACCCTACCCCTAATGAAACAAAATGGGTCTTGGAAGATATATTCCACTTCCACCCTCTTTCCATTGAGGACTGTATCCAGGTCAGTCCCAGTCCCAAGCTGGATGAATACATCCCCAAGGAGGGGGATCAGTTCACCAATCCCTATCTGTTCGTGGTGCTTCACGCGGTGGACTACAGCCGTCGGGACGGCGTGTTCGACACCAGCGAAATGAACTTCTTCATCGGCAAGAACTTTATCGTTACTTTCCACTATGTCACACTGAAGGCGATCCAAAACGTGGCCGAACGCTGTGAAAGGACACGCAAGCTGCCGGTGAAAACACCGGACCATCTGGCGCACTTGCTGATGGACGCGATCGTGGAACATTACGCTCCGGCTGTGGATGAGCTGGCCAATGAAGTGGCTGTGCTGGAGGACCGGGTGCTGAACGAAGACGAGAAAAGCTCGGTGCTGAACGACATCATCAAGACCAAAAAAGAGGTCTATCACCTGAAACAGATCATTATGCCGCAGAAAGATGTGCTGTCCAAACTGGGCCGTGGCGATTACCCTCTGATCAAATCCAATTTACTCCCCTACTATCGAGACGTTTACGACCATCTTTCCCACATCAATGATATTGCCACCAGCTACACAGACAACCTGACCAACATCCTGCAAGTGTACCTGAACATGAGCAGCAACCGCACCAGCGAAGTCATCAAAGTGCTGACGCTGTTCACGATCCTGACTACACCCACTATTCTGATCGGCGGCTGGTACGGGATGAATCTGGACTTTTGGGAGTTCGGTGACGATCCCACCTGGAACCGATGCTGGGTCTGGGCCATCAATATCATCAGCACCTGTCTGATCTTCCTCTACATCAAAAAGAAAGAATGGCTCTGAAATCGGATACAGAGGCGAAACGCCGTCAGCGGGAAAGAATGCGCTTTTTGGATAAGGCTCTGGGCAATCTGGAGTGTCTGCCGACCGAAGAACTGCAGGTGGTCATCCAGCGTCTGGCACGGGAGCGTTCCTTTTTTGAAATGCTGTTCAACACGATCGAAGATGGTGTTGTCGTCACAAACCTCTCCGGCGGTATCCTTTATCTGAACGCGGCGGTCGAGAACCTTCTGGGTATCCCCGAAAATATAGACGAATCCCATGAGATACGGCGTTATCTGCCCGATTTGAACTGGAACGATCTGGCAAAAGCGGCCGCGGACAGCGAAGGTGTTTTCCAGCGCCATGAGTTCGAGATCTCTTATCCGGTGCAGCGGTTTATCCGTCTGGAGGTGGCGCATCTGCCTAATGTAAAAGATGATGAAGACCGCATCATCCTGATACTGCATGATGTGACCCAAACCCGGAAAGAAACTTTTAAAGCCATGGAAAGCGAACGGGTAGCCGCTCTGACCCTGCTGGCAGCCAGTGTCGCCCATGAAATCGGCAATCCGCTGAACGCTCTCAGCATCCATTTACAGCTCATGTCCAGAGAGCTGCGTAAACTGGAAACCTCTTTGACTCCTCAAACGGACGCGCTGGAAACCTCTACATTGACTTCCTCTTTCCTCCGCAAGAAGAAAAAGACCGCTCCCAGTGCCCCAACCGAAGAACAAAAAGGCTCGATCGGTAAACTGGATTCGTATCTGAAAATCGCACGCGGTGAGATCGCCCGGCTGGATTACATCACCACGCAATTTCTCCAAGCCATGCGGAATACTCCTCCCAAGCCAAAAATGGCTCTGCTGAACGATGTGGTCAAGGATGTAGCGGAACTGATGCGGCCGGAGATCGAAAACCGTCAGATCCTGGTGGAACTGGATCTTCAGGAAGATCTGACGCTGGCCAACATGGATGTGGAGCAGATGAAGCAGGTTCTGGTAAACCTGATCAAAAACGCGATCCAGGCAATGGCCAATGGAGGCCGTCTGCTGCTGAAAACGAATCAAAACGTGCATTGGATCTGGGTCTGCATCAGCGACACCGGGCCGGGAATGTCCCAGGCACAGCTGAAAAACCTTTTTACCCCCTTCTTTACCACTCGCGAAAAAGGTTCCGGACTGGGACTGATGATCGTTCAGCGTATCGTGCGCGCGCATAAAGGACGCATCGAGGTGGAAAGTCAGCCCGGACGCGGCACCGAATTCCGGATCTTTCTGCCGCTGCAGGAACCGGAACCGCATCTGCTGAATCCGGTCAATGATCCCGAACCCAGGAAAAACGACACCCCGGAAGCCCAGGAGCTATAGTAATATATGAGTCTGCCATTATTATTGATCGTTGATGACGAACGCACGACCCGCGAAGGATTGAACGCGGCACTGGAAGATCATTTTGATATTTACCTGGCGCAGGATCTGAAGTCCGCCATCCGTCTGGTGGAAGAAGAAAATTTCGATGTGATCCTGACAGATCTGCGGATGTCCGGCAAGGAGGATGGATTCGACCTGATCCGCCGCGCCAAAAGCCGTCCCCATCCGCCCGTCTGCATTCTGATGACCGCCTACGGTTCGGAAGATGTAGCCGTGGACGCGATGAAACAGGGAGCCGATGATTACATTTCCAAGGGAAGAATGCAGATCGATGAACTGGAAATGCGCATCGCCCGCGCCCTGAAACACCGTAAACTGGAGGAAGAGAATTCTACCCTGCACCGCCAGCTGAGCAACCGGTTCGGTCTGGAAAATGTGGTGGGAGAATCCCCCGCGATCCATAAGATACTGGAAATAGTCAATCAGGTGGCTCCCAGCAAAGCGACTGTTCTGCTGAGGGGCGAAAGCGGTACCGGCAAGGAGGTCATCGCCAAAGCCATCCATCAGCTCAGCCCCAGAGCGCGCGCCCCGATGATCACGACTCATTGCGCCGCGCTGAACGCGAATCTGCTGGAAAGCGAACTGTTCGGTCATGAGAAAGGGGCCTTTACCGGAGCCAATGAACGCAGGATCGGCCGTTTTGAACAGGCCAACGGAGGGACTTTATTTCTGGATGAGATCGGCGAAATAGATGCCTCTATCCAGGTCAAACTGCTGAGATTCCTGGGAGAAAGGACTTTTGAACGGGTCGGCTCTAACCGTACTCTCACCACGGACGTGCGCCTGATCGCCGCTACGAACAAAGATTTGGAAAAAATGGTGCGGGAAGGTACCTTCCGGGAAGATCTCTTTTTCCGTCTGCGAGTCGTGGAGATCGTAATCCCGCCGCTGCGTGAACGAGTCGAGGATATCCCGCTGATGGCGGCAAAGTTCCTGAGAGAATTTTCCAAGGAAAACAATAAATCGGTAACAGCACTGGATCGCTCTACACTGGAGCTGCTGCAAAAGTATCCCTGGCCGGGTAATGTCCGCGAACTGCGCGCCTGCATGGAACATGCGGTCATCTTCTCCAGCGGAAGCTCCGTTCAGGTACGGGATCTGCCGCCCAGCATCAAGAACTGGCAGCCGGAAACGGTGATGATCGGTGCGCCGCTGATGTCTTCAACAGACTCTCGTCCGGCACAAACGACCGCTCAACCCGCGAAGAGAGGTTCTAATTTAAGTGTTAAAGAAGCAGAAAAACAGCTTATCTTCAGAGCATTAGAAGAATGCGGAGGCAATCGCACGGCAGCCGCGCTCAAACTGGGGATCAGCCGCAGGACCCTGCACCGCAAACTGAATGAATATCAAATGCAACATCTTTAGAATCAAGGAAAACTAAATTATTATATGAAAACGACACAGGAATTTGTAAACGCGATCGATAGTGAAGGCGCGGTACGTTGGTGGAAACATCTGCTCATGTTCTTATTGGCTGTCTGTCTTTTCGCTTTTTACAATTTGCAGGAGTATCGGAATTTTTCCAACTCGCAAGCGATGGATATGGCGCAGCTGGCCCGCAATATCGCTCAAGGCAAAGGCTATGTGACCGATAACATCCGCATTTCCAGTATGTTCATGGTGGCAGAGCGGAATCATGGCGATTATATGCTGAACGGGAACCATCCGGATATCGTCAATCCCCCTCTCTATCCGGTCGTTCTGGCAGGGTTAATGAAGGCCGCATCCCCGGTCATTCCTTTGGATTACTCTCCGCGAAATGATGTTTTGCGTTTTTTCCCGGAAATGCTGATCATTTTCTTTAATCAGGCACTGCTGTTCCTGTGCGCGATCCTGACCTATTCCCTCGGCAAAAAGATGTTTGACCGGGAAGTTGGATACTTCGCGGCGATCGTCCTTATTTTGAATGATATGCTATGGAAGTTCAGCATCAGCGGTCTGCCGACTCTGTTGTCCATGCTGATCCTTTTGATCTTGTTCCGTCTGCTGTATTCTTTCCGCATCCGGAACCATACAGAGAATGTGAACGACCTGAGCAGTATCCCTTCTGTTGGATGGACTCTGGGCAAGGGATTCCTCATTGGTCTGCTGGTCGGCGCGGCCTGCCTGACTCAATACGCTCTGGGCTGGATCATCGTGCCGGTCCTTTGGTATGTGATGCTTTCCGCCCGCAAAAGCCGCAAGACGATCGCCGGGCTCACGGTCGTGATCGTCTTTGCCTGTGTGGTCGCGCCATGGATCACCCGCAACTTCATGGTCAGCGGGATGCCTTTCGGTCTGGCGACTTACGCCCCGGCCGCAGAAACATCCAAGTTGACAGACAATGTTCTGGAACGAGTCGCCACAGCGGATATCCTGGCTTACTACGGACCTGAACAAAATGAATATCTGAGTAAAATGATCAATAACCTGAGCGATATTTTCCAAAATGTCGTTTCTCAGGCCAGCGGTTCCTGGCTCACAATCTGCTTTCTGGCAGGCATTTTGCTGCCATTTATCGCTAAAGGATTGAACAGTACGCGTTTTCTGCTGGTAGTCTGCATGCTGCTGAGCGCGATAGCAGAAGCCGCTACACGAACGCATCTTACCAAAGAATCACCGGGCATCAATGGAGAAAACCTGCTGGTAGTCTTTGTGCCCATGGTGTTCATCTTTGGCGCGGCGTTCATCTTCACTATGATCGAAGAGATCAACTATGAGCTGCCGTCCATCCGCAAAATGATCATCTGGGTGACAGGAGGTTTCCTCTGTCTGCCGCTTTTTGTCACACTGCTGCCGCCAGCCGCGCAGCTGATGGCCTGGCCACCGTATCATCCCCAGAGCATCCACCGCATCAGCAATTTTTATAAGGCGGAAGAAATGTTTGCCAGTGATATGCCCTGGGCTGTCGCCTGGTACGGACATCATTCCTGTATGGGACTGCCGCTGAATCCGGAAAAAGATTTCTTCCAGATAAATGATGACATCTGTCCCATCCGGGGGTTATACTTGACACAGCTGACATTGGATCAGCGTTTTTTGACAGATTTTACTAAAGCCAGTCATAGTTGGGGCGATTTTCTGCTTCAATTTTACGGCAAAGGCATGTTGACTGGAAGTTTTCCTCTTCGGAACGCTCTTAGAGATATTCTTCCAGATCAAGTATTTTTGTCTGATTGGGAGCGTTGGAGATTTTCCAACAATCAAGATTAGTAAAATTTTTATAAAATCCCTGTTGACATTAAGGAGAAAATTAGAGAAAATGGCTCCGGGTAACGGTGGTTGGTAACAACAACAGTTTAGCAACGACAGTTTTAACAACGACAGTTTTTGAATATGAATAAAATTATAGCATCCGCTGGTGCAGTGGCACTGGGTTTACTTGGAATGCAAGGGGCCTATGCAGGACCCCAAGTCGAAAGCAGTGAAAAAGCATTGCCGTGGCTGAGTGCATCATTGTCAGTTCGTGGTTTTTACGATGACAATATCAATTCCTCAAGCAGACCGTATTATAAGGATAGCTGGGGTATGCAAATCGTCCCCAGTGTTGGATTGAAATATCAAGACGATGCGACACTTGCCAGTGCCCGCTATGAGTACGGATACACCTGGTACGCTGACCGCAAACCGCATGATGATCAATCACATCTGGTCGACGCTGTCTTTTCTCATCAGTTCAACGACAACGTGCGTGTGGATGTCTCTGACTCCTTCGCGGTCGCACAGGAAGGTTCCGTCCTTTCCGATTTCGGCGGCGCGCAGTTGATGACACGCGCTGACGGTGACAACATTCGTAACTTCGCTCAGATCCTTCTGGGTGTGAAGTATTATGAAAATCTCGGCTTCGAGATCGGTTACCGTAATTCCCTCTGGGATTTTGATAATGATGATTACGCTTTCATCCTGAACCGTATGGAGCACACACCTCATCTGGATCTGTTCTATGATCTGGACGAAATCAATCGCTTCTTCATCGGTTATGAGATGAACTATTCCGATTACAGTGGATCCGGACAAAGAACCCTGTTTGATAAGTATGGCTTCCCTACTGGAACATACGAGAGCGATCTCTATGACCGCATGAGCCATGCCGGTTATCTCGGTTATCGTCTGACTCTGAGTGAAGGTCTTGACTGGACAACTCGCGCTGGTGCTCAGTACACCTACTTCGAGAATGTTAAAGATTATAAGAAGACCTATGCGGATCTCGGTTTAGAGAGAGATACCACTAATCCGTTTGTGGAAAGCACATTGACTTGGAATTACCTGGAAAATTGCTCCGCTCAGGTGGGTGTTCGCCACGCGATCGCCGCTTCCCAGTGGGGCGCCATGGACTCTGAAGTCACGACCGTTTACGCCAGTGTCCGTCATCAGATCATTGACAGACTGGAAGGCGCGATCACGGGTCTGTATCAGCACTCCTCTTACGGCAAGTCTCCGAGTGGTGTAAACGACAACGCGCGTGATGACTACTACAGCGTTGGTCCTTCCCTGTCTTTCAGAATCACGGGAATGGATTCTCCTGTAGGCGCGTTTGTGGATGCCAGCTACTCTTATGATGATTTGGTATCCAACATCAGCAATCGCTCCTACAATCGTAATCGCGTGACCCTCGGTCTGCGTGCTACCTACTAAGATTGGAGAGCTTAAATACGAAATAGTATAGAACTTGAACAAGAGGCTGGAGCAAGTTATCTGGCCTCTTTTTTTTTAGAAGATGGACAATAAACCTTTCGCAAAACAGTCACAAAATGTTGAGACGGCGCAGCATTTCCTGGATTACTGGAGAGTTATACGCGCACGTAAGTTAATGGTCATAGGGATTTTCCTTCTGGTCGTCCTGACGGCTATCGGCCTGACCTTCCTCCTCCCTGAAAAATATGAAAGCACTGTGCGCATCCGCGTCAGCAAGGACACCGATGTGGCCGGTCTGTACGACGGGAACCGCAATACCAGCTATGATCCTTATTTTGTATTGACTGAATTCGAGGTTATCAAGTCCAAGAATGTTCTTTATGGTGTCATCACCAATTTAAACTTGATCAGCAAGTGGAGTGCCCGCGATAAGATCCCCAATCTGAATCTGCAAAGCACTTATTACAAACTTTTAAAGGATATGGATGTCCGTCAGTTCCGCAATACGGAGCTGATCGAGATCAGTGTCCGCAGCAAAGACCGCATGGAGGCGGCTGAAATCGCGAATAAGATCGCCGAAGCCTATCGCGAGAATCGTTTGGAGAACTACCGCCAAAACTCCATGCAGAACGCCAAGACCTTCCAGGAAACCCTGGATGAATATGAAGATGATGTAAAAGATCTTCAAAGGAAGGTGGATAATCTTCGCGCAGAGTTAAAGATCTCTGACTACAGCGCGGAAGGTCCTATGGCTAACTCCTCTCCCACTTTGGAGCCGGAAGCGGTCCGCCGTTTGGACGCGGAGCGTTTAAGTTCCGAGAGCCTCTATGTGCAGACTCTGGATATTCTTCAGAGCATCACCAATTTGCCACCGGAAAAACGTTTGGAGGCATTGATGGGATCTAACCCGAATGATCAGATCCTGAACGAGTTGATCGTGAAACGCAACGTGGCTGAACAGGAATACGCCAGCTTATCCGTTGCCTACAAAGAAGATCATCCGGATGTAAAGAAGCTGACGTCCGTTCTCAACACATTGAACAAACAAATTGATGAACGTGTGAACAGCGCTATCCTGGGTTTGCAATCCCGCGCCAGTACGCTGCGCACTCAAGCGGATTCCATCAAGGAACGCCTGGAAGAAGCCAAAACTCTGGACGCGGAAAACGCCGCTAAGTATCGTCCTTACTGGGACGCGAAACGTGAGCTGGAAACCAAGATCAAATGGAGAGACCTGCTGCGTTCCCGTTTGATGATGGAAAACATTGACAAAGAGATTCCCCGTTCTTCCATCGTGCAGGTCACAGATATCGCGGAACCGGGCATCAAGCCAGTCGAGCCTAATATGTTTTTGAATGTGATCCTGGGTGTGATCGTGGGTCTGGTCGGCGGTATCGGTTTTGCTTTCTTTGTGGAATATCTGGATACTTCCTTCAAAGCCATCGACGAAGTGGAACAGACACTGGGTGCCAGCGTGATCGGCATCATCCCGCAGGATGTGGGATACCTGAAAGACGATCCCAACGCGGCCTACGCGGAAGCCTACCGTGTCTTGCGTACTAACATCTTGTTCAGCCGCAAGAATGAAAATATGAATACGATCACGGTCGTCAGCGGCGGCGCGGCTGAAGGTAAGTCCACAACGATCATGAACCTGGCTACAGTGTTCGCCCAGAATGATAACCGCATTCTGCTGGTGGACTCTGACTTGAGACGTCCCAGTCTGCATCGCATCTTAGGTGTTTCCAACGCGATCGGTCTGACAAACTATCTGCTCAAACAAAAGACCCTGGAAGAGGTCATCCAGGTTTCCCCTGTCAAGGGTATGGACTTCCTGCCTTCAGGCAAACTGCCTGCCAGCGCGATGGGTATTTTGAACTCCACACGCATGAAGGAGTTCTTCAACGAAGTCCGCAGCCGTTACGATTATGTGCTTTTCGACTCACCTCCTATCATGGGTGTGTCCGACGCGTCTGTGCTGGCCAGTTTGGTGGATATGGTCGTGCTGGTCGTGCAGCACCGTAAATATCCGCAGTCTATGACACTGCGCGCCAAACAAACGGTGGAAAAGGTCGGCGGCAATCTGCTGGGTATCGTGCTGAACAATATCAGCATCAACCAGGACAGCTACTACTATTACTACAGCGGTTACTATTACGATTATTACAGCAAGAATTACGACTCCAATGGTGAGTACACCAGCGGCAGCGGTGAATATGGCGAATACACCGCAAGTCGTGGCGAGTACGGT
>DBVN01000012.1:14621-18308 GCA_002308515.1 Verrucomicrobia bacterium UBA1263
CCCGCCGCAGAAGCGGATGCCTCCTCCGACAGCATCAAAAAATACTAAGATTTTACAGTAAAAATTTAGAAAAGATCGAAATATGATTATGAGTTCAAAGTTGTTCAAAAAAGCAGTGATCCTGTTTGGCATGTGCGCGATCGCATTCAGTCTGGCCACCGGCTGCGCCACCACTGATAATGGCGGTGGAAAGACCACTGATCCCACTACCATTCCTGCCTCTGGCGCCGAATCGGTATCCGATAAACTGCAGGTAAATGACCTGGTAACAGTCGCGGTCTCCGGTGTGGGCAGATCCTCCGGCACACAATCCGCCCGTATCTCTGAGGACGGCACGATCAAGCTGATGCTGATCGGTGATTATCAGGCCGCTGGCAAAACCATCAGCCAGATCCAGGATGAACTCACTGAAGCCTACAGCAAGTATTACACTGAATTTGTGATCACGGTCTCCTCCGAAGCCCGCTTCTTCTATATAACGGGTGAAGTGAGGATGCCCGGTAAATCTGTTTATACTCCGGGTCTGACCTTTACCCGCGCCATCGCGATCGCGGGCGGTTATTCCACGTTTGCCTCACGCTCCAAGGTCAGAGTGACCAACGCGGACGGCAAGACCCGCAAGGTCAACGCGAATAAAATAGAAAAAGACCCGTCAAAAGACTTTCTGATCCTGCCCGGCGATATTATTACCGTACCAAAACGCTAAGCAGCATCAGATAAAACCAGGGTACAGAGCATGATCGAGCTTCGTATCTTAAATGGCAAAATGGCGGGTCAGACTGTGGAGGCTCGCCATTTCCCTTTTTCGATCGGCAGGGCTCCCGATTGTGATCTCTGCCTGTTGGAAGACGGGATCTGGGATCGTCACGCCGAACTGACGCTCCGGGATGACGATCACATCCTGATCCGGGCCGCGGCTCCGGGCGGGATGGAAGTGGACCAGGAACCGCTGAAGGAGGCCGTCTTGAAGATCGGCACCATCCTGCGCCTGGGCGGAGTCCGGATCGAGTGCTGGACCTCGCCCATGAAACAGTACGATCTCCGGTGGCGGGAGTACGCGCTGTGGATCGGAGGCGGTCTGCTGATGCTGGCCGAGCTGGCCATTGTTTACCTTCTTTTTCTGTAAGCGCCATGATCGACGCTCACAATCATCTTCACGACACAGCCGCGTTCGCTCCTGTTGAAACGGTCTTTCAGCGGGCCATGGAGGCCGGTGTACGCAGAATGATCTGCAACGCGGCACGGGAATCCGACTGGCAGACGGTGCTTCAATTAGCCGAACACTATCCCCTTTCCATTACTCCGGCTCTGGGCATCCATCCCTGGTATGTCGCGGAAGCCGCGGATGGCTGGCAAGACCGGCTGGCAAACCTCCTCCGGGAACATCCCGGCAGTATCATTGGCGAGACCGGTCTGGATCTGTACCATCAGCCGCTTCAGGAATCTCTTCAGGAAGAATGTTTCCGTATTCACCTTCAACTGGGTTTTGAACTGCGGAGACCGGTCGTCATCCATTGTGTCCGCGCCTGGGACTGGATGACGCGCGTCCTCCGGGAAACACCGCATCTGCCTCCGGCTCTGCTTTTCCATGCCTACAGCGGCGGCAGGGAACTGCTGCCAAAACTGATCCAATATGGCGGCTGGTTTTCTTTCGCCGGAACGCTCCTTTATGAAAAAAACATCCGCGCCCGTCAAGCTCTCCCGCTGGTGCCCAAAGACCGGCTTCTGCTGGAAACGGACGCTCCCGATCTGGCCGGGCCGCCGCAATACCGCACCGGCCATCTGAAAGATGAAACCGGCAGGGACAAAAGTGAACCGGCGGATCTGCGTCTGATCCTTGGCGGTGTGAGCGCACTGCTGGGTATGGATGCCGCGGAACTGGAAGCCCGGCTTGAAACCAATTTCACCACTTTTCTTTCCTTATGAGCAAGATCCCGCCTGAAATCCGTTTTGACCGTCTGCGCCGCATGGTAGGTCTCCAGGGACTGGAAACCCTGCGGAACGCCGTTGTCACCGTAGTGGGGATCGGCGCTGTGGGCAGTTTCGCGGTCGAGGCTCTGGCACGGAGCGCGGTCGGTCATCTGCGCCTGGTGGATTTCGACATCGTCTGCCCCAGCAATATCAACCGCCAGCTGATCGCTCTGGAATCGACACTGAACCGAAAAAAAACAGAAGTCATCCGTGAACGGGTACTGGACATCAACCCCGATTGTGTCGCGGAGACTTTAGACCTTTGCGTGGATAGTACTCATACCGCGCCTGTCTTTGAAACGCGTTCTGATGTCATTCTGGACGCGATAGACCTGCTTCCGGGAAAAACCGCTCTGATCGCTGAAGCCGTTCGACAAGGGATCCCACTGGTTTCGAGCATGGGCGCGGCCCGCCGTCAGGATCCAACGCTCATCCGAACAGCTGCGCTGCCTCATGTAACGGGCTGTCCTTTGGCTCGCGCTCTGCGCCGGGAGCTGAAAAAAGCGGAGATCCCCATGGACTCCATCGAGTGCGTTTACAGCATAGAACCGCCCGTGCCTTCCCGGACGGAAAACACATCCGCGCCGGACGCGTCCCTTTCTCCAAAAGCCCCCTTGCCCAGCAGCGTCATGGTCACCGGCTGTTTCGGGCTGAATCTGGCTCACCTGGCCATCCGCAAGATCTTGACTTCTCAAAACGGATAGCAACTTCCTGTAAATCTTAAAAAAGACCAAAGCTCTTTAAAACTTTGGCCTTCATTCCGCTTCTAACGGTATTTTTCAGGTAAAATCAAATACTGAACGAAAGGCTCGCGCATTTGCGCTGTTCTCGCGTCCGTATATAGCAAAGCAAACTTCATCAAAGAACTTCTGACATTGCTCATCAACAAGGACTGTCTTGAAATCACTCGCGACATCTTTGGGATTATTGCCAAACGCACCGCATCCCCAGGCTCCAAGGATCAGATTTCTATGCCCGTGTTTGGCTGCGATCCGAAACATGATCCTCATTCGCCGCATCATTGTTTCACGAACGTATCTCTTTGAAGCAAAAAACGCCATTCCATATCTATTGGGCGCGGGAACAGTCACAACTGATGTCATAAAAGGATTTTCCTTCAATTCTCCCCGTTCATTTCGGAACACACATACCTCAGGTGAATAAAGCATATAATCCGAATCTACTCTGCTCAGATGTATGTTATTGTAACGATACATTTCCCTTGCTTCTTTTGAGGATATTGAAGCATAAAGCGTACTGTTCCGGCAAAGAGCCTCTTCCTGTGCGCTTGCCCCCAGTCGAAAAGCCCCTCCAGCTTTATGCGCATTGGCAAAATTTAAAACAAAAGCGTGCTCATAACGTTCCGCTGCCTGAAAAGAATCTTCCGTACTAACACGGTAACGGCAGGGAATTTCAAGAGACGGTTTCTCTTTTAAATCTTCCTTGAGCAGTTCTTCTCCCTTCCGCGGATCGTAAACTATAACCTTCTTGAAATTATAATCTGGCAACTTTATAGTTTTGCTGTTCACACCATATTCACCGGCTCTGGTGATTTTCAGAGTCTCTTTGGCTATTCTGATATTCTCAAACATTCCCATGATTCTGGCATTTTGATTCCGTCTTCGTTTTTGATATTCTCCGGACAGTATAGCCCGCCCGAAGTGCCAGTTCCCGGTCATCACTGAAATTCGCGCCGGGAGTTGTCAGAAGTGCTCC
>DBVN01000103.1:0-277 GCA_002308515.1 Verrucomicrobia bacterium UBA1263
CCCAGCTCATCTTCAGGACTGCCCATAATAAAGGTACCCGGTTGTATCCCGACCAGTTCTAAGTTGACCGTATCTGACAAAGGAATGCTAATGTCTTTGTCATGGGTATCTTTGCCCTTGGCACAGAAAAAGAGTTTTTTGTCGCCTAGTGCAATTTTGTAAGGACTGGAGGCTGAGGCGACCTCGGTCCAGTTCACTGCGTCAGCGCTCCGGAGGAGCGTGCCGGTGTAGTTTATGATCAACTCGTTACCGCTCTCCTCATAACTGAGGCTGGGGA
>DBVN01000103.1:290-4578 GCA_002308515.1 Verrucomicrobia bacterium UBA1263
CCCGCCGTTAATGCCAAGCCCAGCAGCCCGGCCATTAGTTTCGATTTTTGCGTCATAAAATTTCCCATTCGTTCAATGGGCTCCTGAAAAGGAAGATAGCACACATTTTTCAGAGCTGCAAGGACTATAAAATAAAAATATCTGTGTTCATCCGTTTCAATCTGTGGTTCTTATAAAAAATCCCCGGCGGGAAAATACCGTCGGGGACTTTATCAGGAAAATTTATTCCTCGTTAATCCAGAGCCGGAGGTTCGTCTGAAACATCGTTGGAAGCTTCCCCGGTCTTCAGATCATCGGGCTGTTCCGGCAGCGGAGTGATCCCGTCTTCCGGCGTCAGACCTTCCAAGGTCAGCTGCTGGTCACTGTCATCGTCCTCGTCTTTCACAACCGGAGCGATCGCCTGCAGCTTGTCGCCTGCTTCCAGATTGATCAGTTTCACACCCATCGTATTGCGGCCGACCTCGCGGATGTAGTCCACCTTAGTGCGGACCATCTGACCGCCGGTCGTGATGAGCATGATCTCGTCGCCGTCCTTGACCGTCAGAGCACCCACCACCTTGCCGGTCTTTTCGCCGGTCTTCATAGTGATGATGCCCTTGCCGCCGCGTGACTGCACACGGTATTCTTCAAAGTCGGTGCGTTTGCCGATACCGTGATCGCCCGCGACCAGCAGAGCCGCATCCTTCTCCACGATCGCCGCAGCCACTACCTTATCATCGGGCGAGAGCATAATGCCTCTCACACCGGTCGTGGCGCGTCCCATACGGCGGACATCGTCCTCATGGAAGCGGATGCTCTTGCCTTCTTTGGTGATCAGCACCACGTCATTGCCGTGGGTCGTGAACTTCACGTCGATCAGCGTATCGCCTTCCTCGATATTGATGGCGATGATGCCGCCCTTGCGGATATTGGCAAACTGGCGCAGTTCCGTCTGCTTGACCGTACCGTTCTGAGTGGCAAAGAACAGGCAGTTGTCCTGCTCCCAGGTCGTATCCTGACCGTTGATCGTCTCGGAGGTGATGCGGATCAGCGCCGCGATCTTTTCATTGGACTGCAGCTCCAGCAAATTGGCGATACTGCGGCCCTTGGCGGCGCGGCCCATATCCGGGATCTCATGCACACGCTCGCTGTAAACACGGCCTGTATTCGTAAAGAACAGCAGATAGTCATGCGTGCTGGCCGTGAAGAGACGCTCGATAAAGTCCGCGTCATCATCCAGTGCCGTATTGCGGGTACTCATGCCGATGACACCTTTGCCGCCGCGCCGCTGCGAGCGGTACGAGCTGACATTGGTGCGCTTGATCAGACCCTTGTGTGTCATGGTGATGATCACGCCTTCATTGGCGATCAGATCCTCGATAGCCATCTCGCCCGCATCGGCCACCAGCATCGTCCGGCGCGGTTTGCCGTACTTCTCGCGCAGTGAACGGAGTTCCTGCTTGATGATGCCCATGATGCGGGATTCCTTGGCCAGGATATCCATCAGATCCTTGATCGTCTCGATCAGCGCGTCATACTCGCCGCGGACCTTCTCGCGTTCCAGGCCGGTCAACTGATAGAGGCGCAGATCAAGGATGGCGTTTGCCTGTACCAGACTGAAGCAGTAGCGGCCGTCCACCAGACGCGCCTCACTGCGGATCAGGATGCCGAGCTTCTCCACGGCCGCGCGTGTGAACTCGAAAGCCAGCAGTTTGACGCGGGCTTCCTCACGGTTGGCCGACTCGCGGATGATGCGGATGAACTCGTCCAGATTATCCAGAGCGATCAGATAGCCTTCCAGGATCTCAGCGCGTTCCTCTGCCTTGCGCAGCAGATAACGGGTGCGGCGGATGACGACCTCGCGGCGGTGCTCGATGAAGCACTCCATCAGCTCTTTCATGTTCAGAACCTTTGGACGGCCATGATCGATCGCCAGCGAGTTCACGCTGAATGTCGTTTCCAGCTGAGTGTATTTATAAAGATTGTTGATGACGACTTTGGGGATCGCGTCGCGCTTGAGCTCCACCACCACACGGGTATTCTCGTCAGATTCATCGCGGATGGCCGTGATATCCGTCAGTGTCTTTTCATTGACCAGCTCGGCGATGCGTTCCACCAGCACCGCGCGGTTCACGCCGTAAGGGATCTCGGAAATGATGATCTGCTCGCGGTTGCCCTTGAGCTGTTCCACGCCGACCTTGCCGCGCACTTTGACCGTGCCGCGTCCGGTCTGGAAGTAGTTCTTGATCCCTTCCGAACCGCAGATCATGCACCCGGTCGGGAAATCAGGACCCTTAATGTGCTTCAGCAGGTCCAGCGGTTCCAAGTCCGGATCATCTATCAGCGCGCAGATAGCGTCCACCGTCTCGCCCAGATTATGCGGAGCCAGATTCGTGGCCATACCTACGGCGATACCGCTGGTGCCGTTCACCAGAAGGTTGGGATAACGGCTGGGAAGAACCACGGGCTCTTTCTCGGTGTCATCAAAGTTGGGAACAAAGTCCACGGTGTCCTTACCGATATCAGCCAGAAGTTCCATACTGATCTTGGAAAGGCGCGCCTCGGTGTATCGCATTGCAGCGGCACCGTCTCCGTCCATGGAGCCGAAGTTACCGTGGCCGTCCACCATNNTCGTAGTTCGGCATGAAGTCCACGGTATCCTTATCCATGTCGTTCATCAGGATGCCGCCCAGCGCCGTGAGACGTGCTTCCGTATAACGCATGGCGGCCGGAGGATCACCTTCCACCGAACCGAAGTTTCCCTGACCATCTACCAGGGGCTCCTGCATGGACCAGGACTGCGCCATGTGGACCAGTGTCGGATAAATGACCTGCTCACCGTGGGGATGATAGTTACCACTGGTGTCACCGCAGATCTTAGCGCACTTGTAATGCTTGTGTCCGGGGTACAGATTCAGCTCGTGCATCGCGTAAAGGATGCGCCGCTGCGAGGGCTTCAGCCCGTCGCGCACATCCGGGAGCGCGCGGGAAATAATGACCGACATCGAGTAATCCAGAAACGAGTTCTTGATCTCATCGGCCACATTGATTTTTGCGATCTTTTCCCCCGCGGAAAATACAGAACCTCCGCCCATCAAGGGCGCCGCGTCATCACGGGGAGTTTTATCATCTGCCATAGTCTAGTTAGATATCCAAATTTCTTACGTTAAGTGCGTTGTCTTGAATGAACTGACGGCGGGGCTCCACCTCTTCGCCCATCAGCTTCGTAAACATTTCCTCGGCTTCCACCACGTCGGAGACCTCCACCCGCAGGAACTTGCGGTTGGCCGGGTTCATCGTCGTTTCAAAAAGCTCCTTCGCGTTCATTTCGCCCAGACCTTTGAATCGTTTGATCTGGATACCGCGCTTGCCCACTTCCTTGACCCCTTCCAGGATCTCCGGGATGGAATACAGCTTGCGGGTGACGGCCTTCACTCCTTCGCCCTCGGTCAGCTCAAAGAGCGGATGATCCTGCGCCGAATAGTGATCGATGGAAAGTCCCTTGCGGGCCAGTTTCTTCAGCAGATCGGAAATGGAAGCGTGCTCATGCAGCTCCACATACGTCGCGCGCCGGGTATTGCCGTTCTTGTCTTTCTTAGCTCCGTTGGTACCGTTGGTTTCAGCGGATACTTCCTGCTCATCTTTGCCAAAGAGACCCAGATCCGGATTCTCTTCCGAGAACTTCATCAGTTCATCTGAATTGCGGAAGTAATACACAAACTCGTCATTACCGTCGCGCACCTTTACAAAGTGCTTCGGCAGCTCATGTGTCTTGGGGTCTATCCTTTCCACGTAATCCGTGAAATTGCCGCCATGACGGCGCAGCGCCTGCGCGTACTTGTCCAGCGAGGTCAGCAGCTCCAGGATCTCGTCCAGCTGCTTGCTGGTGAACACACGGTCGTCCGCCAGATTCTTCAGAGAGACTTCCTCCACGCCCAGCTGGATCAGGATCTTGTTCATCTGCACGTCGTCTTCCACGTATTCCACACGCTTCTTGCGGACGATCTGATACAGCGGCGGCTGCGCGATATAGATATGACCGCGCTTGACCAGCTCCGGCATCTGCCGGTAGAAGAATGTCAGCAACAGGGTGCGGATGTGCGAACCGTCCACATCGGCATCTGTCATGATCACGATCTTGTGATAACGCAGACGCTCCAGATTGAAAGCGCCCTCGCCTTCACCGGTACCGATGCCGGTACCCACCGCGGTGATCATCGTGCGGATCTCCGCGTTCTGAAGCACCTTGTCCAGACGCGCCTTTTCCACGTTCAGGAATTTGCCGCGGATGGGCAGGATCGCCTGATAC
>DBVN01000103.1:4632-6864 GCA_002308515.1 Verrucomicrobia bacterium UBA1263
GAGCAGTCGGCCAGCTTACCCGGCAGACCGCCGCCGGTCAGAGCCGTCTTGCGGACCGCTTCACGGGCTTTGCGCGCGGCCTCACGGGCACGAGCAGCCATCAGAGCCTTCTCGATGATCCGTTTGGCCAGCTGCGGTGAACGGTCGAAGTAAGCCATCAGTCCCTCGTAAACGATCGAGGAAACGATGCCGTCTATTTCCGTATTGACCAGCTTGACCTTGGTCTGGGATTCAAAGCGCGGATTCGGCAGCTTCACCGAAAGCACGCAAACGATACCCTCGCGGACATCATCGCCCGAAACCGAGGTATCTTTATCCTTCTTAAAGAGGTCGTTATTCTTCCCGTACTGATTGATGGCGCGGGTCAGCGCCGAGCGGAAACCGGTCAGGTGCGTTCCACCGTCGGGATTAGGGATCGAATTGGCAAAGCAGAGGATCTGATCATTGTAACTGTCATTGTACTGGATGACGCAGTCCACAAAGACCTCATCCTTCTGCGAACTCAGGACGATAGGATCGGCGTTGACCACGTTCTTTCCTTTGCCCAGCTGGCGCACAAACTCTTCGATACCGTTCTTGTAGAAGAACTTTTCCTGTTTATCCTCTTCCCGTTCATCCTTCAGGATGATCTCGATGCCGGGATTCAGGAACGCCAGCTCGCGCAGACGGCGGGCCAGTATCTCGAATTTGAACTCGGTGGTGATGGTAAATATCTCCGGATCAGGCAGGAACGTGATATTTGTGCCGGTCGTCTTGGAACGGCCTATCACCTCCAGCTTCTGAGTCGTCTTGCCGCGGGCAAAAGCCATGTAATACACTTTGCCGTCGCGATATACCTCCACCTTGAACCACTCGGAAAGCGCGTTCACGCACTTCGCGCCCACACCGTGCAGACCGCCGGAATACTTATAAGCTCCCTGTCCGAATTTGCCGCCGGCGTGGAGATTCGTCAAAACCAGCTCCACCGCAGGGATCTTGAACTTGGGATGTATATCTACCGGGATACCGCGTCCATCATCTTTGATCGAAATCGAGCCGTCCACATGGATCGTGACTACGACCTGCTTGCAGAAGCCGGCCAAATGCTCGTCGATCGAGTTATCCAGCACCTCAAACACACAATGATGCAGACCGTGTTCATCCGGGTCGCCAATGTACATTCCGGGGCGCTTGCGAACAGCCTCCAAACCCTCCAATTTGTCAATCTTGGAAGCGTCATATTTCTCGCTTCCGGCGGGGTTGAAATTGGGAGCGGACGGCTGACTGTTGTTCGTTAAATCTGAGTCCTTGTCCATCTCTCTAAAAAGACGAACAATTCTACCAAAAATGCCTTATTTTACAAGCTCCGAAACGAAAAAAATCGCTTTATTTTTCACTCCGCGGAGTTCGCTTTTTCTGAATACGAAAAATTCATGTAACCCCTTGAAAATGAAAAGAGACGCTGAAAAGCGTCTCTGAGACATTCTGTCGCTGTTTGCGACAGCCGCCGGCGTTAGTTCCGTGTCAGCTGACTGTGACGTTTGAAAGCGGGCCGCAAACTCCTCGAAAGTTCGTCCTGCAGGGCCTGCATTTCGCGGTAAAGTTCCACATTTTTCGCGTTCGGAACAGCGGTCTCTTTCGTGTTCAAAGTCACGAACCGGTCGCACAGATCCTGGATGCTGATGCCATCTCCCTCCTGCAGTTCATGGCACCACAGCGCCTGCAGTGCCGCGCCGTAAGCCGCGCCTTCGCTGACTTTCAGCGTAACGACCTCCGCGTTAAAGACATCAGCCATGATCTGCCGCCAGAGCGCGGATTTGGCGCCACCGCCGGTCGCGCGGATCTGTGTCGGCTGGACTCCCAGTTCGGCTAACCGTCTCAACCCGTAGTTCATGCCCAGGGTCACGCCTTCCATGGCCGCGCGGGCTAAGTTCGACTCCTTCAGGGTCTTCGTATTGATCCCAAAGAAAACGCCCGTCCCGTCCGGCACATTAGGCGTTCTTTCTCCTTCCAGATAAGGAACTAACAGAACACCTTCGCTTCCGGCCGGAGCGGATGCCGCCGCCTGGTTCAGTTTGGCCACATCCCAATTCATGAAATCACTCACCATTCCCGTGGCGACTGTCACATTCATCGTGCAAAGCAGAGGCAGCCAGCGATTTGTACTGTCGCAGAACGCCGCGATCTCTCCCTGCGGATCCACGATCGGCTTCTCCGCGCAGGCATAGATCGTTCCGCTGGTGCCGAAACTGT
>DBVN01000103.1:6872-7177 GCA_002308515.1 Verrucomicrobia bacterium UBA1263
CTGGCCGTAATGGCTCCTTCGGTCGTGTTGCCGGTACCGATAGCGCCCATCATGTTATCGCCGCCGCCTGCGCTCACCAGAGTCCCCTTTTCCAGTCCCAGGATACGGGCGGCCTCGTCGCGCAGGATACCGGCCGGCTGATCGCTGGAGATCAGTTTGGGCAGCTTCGCCTCCAGATCCGGGTCAATGGCGGCGAGCGTCTTCCGGCTCCAGGTACGCGTCCGCACATTCAGCAGAGCGGTACCGCTGGCATCGCCGTACTCCATGACGGCGTTGCCTGTCAGCCAGTAGTTGATGTAATCATG
>DBVN01000103.1:7233-10335 GCA_002308515.1 Verrucomicrobia bacterium UBA1263
CATGCCGTTTCAGCCACAGGATCTTGCCTGCGGTGTAGCCCGGCAGGACCGCGTTGCCCAGCTCACTGATAGCTCCTTCCAAACCTCCCAGTTCCTGAGTGATGGCCTCGCATTCTTCCGCTGTGGAGGTATCGCACCACAGCTTGGCCGGGCGGATCACCTGTCCCGCGGCATCCAATGGCACAAACCCGTGCTGCTGACCGCTCACGCCGATGGCTTTGACCTCGGACGCGCTGGCTCCGGCCTCCTTCATTGCCCGCTGGATGCTCTTGGTCACAGCGGCGATCCAGTCTGCCGGGTTCTGCTCCTTCGCTCCGGGAGGCAGACCGCCTATCAGATCATAAGATTCGCTTGCCGCTGCCAAAACTTCTCCGGTCTGGGCGTTTACAACTAATGCTTATGTGGACTGTGTCCCGCTGTCGATTCCAATTACCAATGTTCTCATCAAGAAAAACCTCTCGGAAAAGACACTAACGGCTTCCGGGATAAATGTCAAGGCGGCAGGTATTATTTTCACTTGCAAAATGCCTCTGATTCTGTCAGGGTTGAGCGGTTGTTGGTGTCTTTATTGATTCGTATGAAGAAAATCTTATTGGTTCTGCTGACCGCTCTGACCGTCTCCGCGCAGGGTGCCGGCATGGAAATCTTTGTCGCTCCGGCGGATAAAGGCGGTGATGATAACAATCCCGGCACGAAAGAAAAACCGCTGGCCACACTTTCTGCCGCGAGGGATATCCTGCGCGATATCCAGAAGCAGAAAAAGATGCCACCGGAAGGCGGTGCTGTTGTCAATCTGCTTCCGGGCGATTACTACATGGATCAGACCACCGATTTTGAATACGGCGACAATGGTCGTCTGAACCGCCGGATCATCTATCGTTCGGCTTCCGAGTCAGAACCGGCCCGCTTCATCGGCGGACGCTCTGTCACCAATTTTGCTCCGCTGAATGATGCCGACATCCAGAAGCGTCTGCCGGCTGAGACTCAAGGCAAGATTTGGACAGCGGATCTCAAGTCACTTGGCATGACCAACTTCGGCCAGCTTCGTTCCCGTGGGTTTTCCCGGCCATGTGTTCCCGCTCACTGCGAGCTGTTCTATGACGGACAGCCGATGACTCTGGCACAATGGCCAAACAAGGGCGAATTCTCCCACATCGCCGGTTATCCCGAAGGGGCTCAAAAGGATGGGCACGGCGGCGATCTGAGTCCGCTGGAAAACGGCTATTTCTATGAAGGCGACCGTCCCGGCACATGGCAGTTCACCGAAGGGAGCGACATCTGGGCTCACGGCTACTGGGCGTGGGACTGGGCCAATTCTTATGAAAAGATCCTGAGCATCGATCCTGAGAAAAAATGGATCAAGACCGCCGGGGTCAACTACGGTTTCCGCAAAGGCCAGCGCGTCTATTACGTCAACATTCTGGAAGAGCTGGATCAGCCCGGTGAATACTATGTGGACACCGCCAAGGGGATCCTCTACTTCTATCCTCCCCAGGACGGCAAGCCGGATAAGGAAGCTTTCGTCTCCGGTCTGGAATCTCCTTTCATCCGCTCCAAAGAAGCCTCTTTCCTCACTTTCGAGAACATCACCTTCACTGCCTGCCGCGGGGAGGCGCTCCATGTGGAGAAGGGCACTTCTGTCCTGGTCAAAAACTGCCGATTCATCAACATCGGCTCACAGGCGCTCTCCATCTCGAACGGCAGCGGCTGCATGGTCATCAACTGTGACTTTGCCAATACGGGCGATTCCGGGGTCACTCTCAGCGGCGGCGACCGCCAGACTCTCAAGCCCTGCGGCCACATCGTTCAGGACTGCGTCTTCCAAAAGCAGGGACGCTGGTCCCGCTGCTATGTACCGGCCATTTTGATAAGCGGGGTCGGCATCCAAGCGCGTCATAATCTCATTTTCGATCATCCTCACTGCGCCATCCTCTACGGCGGCAATGATCACACCATTGAATTTAACGAGATCCATCATGTCGCTCTGGAAACCGGCGACGTCGGCGCTATCTATGCCGGACGCGACTACACCATGCGCGGAAACAAGATCCAGTTTAACTACATCCACCATACGGGCGGTGTCGGCATGGGCAGCATGGGCATCTACAATGATGACAGTCTCAGCGGCACTTACATGTACGGCAATCTCTTCCACAAAGTCCAGCGCGCCGTGTTCATGGGCGGCGGACGCGATTTCGTGGTGCAGAACAATGTCTTTGTGGACTGCACGCCTTCCATCGCTCTGGATGGACGCGGTCTGGATAAATCCCCCGTCTGGTANNNAATCAGGTCTATGTGACCCTGAAGGAACGTCTGAAAGCAGTCCCGCGCGATGTCTATGAAAAACGCTATCCGGAGATCTACAACGTGGAGAAATATCTTTCCCAGACCAACGGTGTCCCGCCGGAAAATATTTTGATCAAAAACAATATCTCCTTTGGAGGTCAGTGGAAAAATGTCGGCTGGCATGCCAAGGATGAAGATGTCACCTGGGTGGACAACTTTGTGGATCAGGATCCCGGTTTCGTGGACGCGGAACACGGGAACTTCAACCTCAAAGCCGATTCGCCCGCTTTCAAAACCGGTTTCAAAGCTCTGCCGCTGGATCAGATCGGTCCGCGCAGAATGAAAGTCACAGAATAAACAGAACTAGAAAAGATTTATAAATTATGAATGAAGAACCTAAAAAACAAGAACGTCTGATGTCACTGGATGCCCTGCGCGGCGCCGATATGCTTTGTATCATGGGCTTTGCCTCGTGGGTCGTTGCCCTGTGCGCGCTGCTGCCTCAATGCGGCCTCACTGAATGGATCGCCTCCCAGATGACCCATGTGGAATGGAACGGTCTGCGTCAGCACGACACCATCTTCCCGCTCTTCCTTTTCATTGCCGGCATCTCCTTCCCGTTCTCGCTGGCCAAACAGCAGGCTCAGGGCAGGACTACCGCGCAGATCCACCTGAAGATCGTCCGCCGCGGTTTCCTGCTGGTACTGCTGGGACTGGTCTGCAACGGTGTCCTTCAATTCGATTTCGCCAACCTGCGCTGCGCCAGTGTACTGGCCCGCATCGGTCTGGCCTGGATGTTCGCCGCGCTGCTTTTCA
>DBVN01000103.1:10404-10585 GCA_002308515.1 Verrucomicrobia bacterium UBA1263
TTATACCGGGTGGCTCCGATCCCTTCTCCTACGAGAACAATCTGGTCGGAGTGATCGACCGTGTCCTGCTGCCCGGCCGTCTCTATGAAAACAACTTCTTCGACCCGGAAGGCTTGTTCAGCACCATCCCGGCCATCGGCACCGCCATGCTGGGTATGTTCACGGGACAATGGATCCGCTC
>DBVN01000103.1:10678-10835 GCA_002308515.1 Verrucomicrobia bacterium UBA1263
TTCCCCATCAACAAGAAGCTCTGGACCAGTTCCTTTGTCTGCGCCGTGGCGGGCTACTCCCTCATCTGGTTCTCCATCTTCTATTACATCATTGACGTGAAAGGCTGGCGCCGCTGGGCTTTCTTCTTCCAGGTCATCGGCATGAACTCCATCACCA
>DBVN01000055.1:0-10932 GCA_002308515.1 Verrucomicrobia bacterium UBA1263
ATGGCCGGGTCATATTCAAACGTGCCCTCCATGTCGGCTGTGGCGTTCAGCTGGGCATCGGTCAATTCCGTGCCGTAGGTAATAGCAGCCGGAGTCTCCCAGATAATGACTGGCGTGGCCTTGTTGACGAGCAGTTCCACAGAAGCGGAAGCCGTCTCGTAATTATCAGCGTCCGCCGGGGTGAAGGTCACGGTCAGTGTTTGAGTACCGGCATTCAGCTTCGTGCCGATAACCGGGTCGTATTCAAACGCACCTTCCATATCCGCTGTAGCGTTCAGCTGGGCATCACTCAGTTCCGTGCCGTATGTGATCGCAGTCGGAGTCTCCCAAGTGATGACCGAGGTAGCCTTGTTGACGACCAGTTCCACAGAAACAGAAGCGGTCTCGTAATTGTCAGCGTCCGCCGGGGTGAAGGTCGCGGTCAGTGTTTGAGTTCCGGCATTTAGCTTCGTGCCGATAACCGGGTCATATTCAAAAGTACCTTCCATATCCGCTGTGGCGTTCAGCTGGGCATCGCTCAGTTCTGTGCCATATGTGATCGCAGCCGGAGCCTCCCATGTGATGACCGGTGTGGCCTTGCTGACGACCAGTTCCACAGAAGCGGAAGCCGTACTGTAATTTGTGTTATCAGTTGGTCTGAAAGTCACGCTCAAGGTTTGAGTCCCTACTTTCAATTTGGCTCCGCTGACCGGATTATACATCATCCTGCCATCCACATCCGCTGTGGCATTCAGCTGTTCATCGCCCAGAACCGTACCATAAGTAACAGGAGCCGGTGTTTCCCAAGTGATGACCGGGGCGGCTTTATAAACGATCAACTGGACAGTCTTGGCAGCTGTCGTATAGTTGGCGCTGTCAGTCGGTGTGAAGGTCGTGCTCAGTGTTTGAGCCCCGGCATTCAATTTGGTACCAACGGCCGGGCTGTATTCAAACGTACCTTCCACATTTGCCGTGGCATTCAGCTGAGAGTCACTCAATTCCGCGCCATAAGTAATGGCAGCCGGTGTCACCCATGAGACAGTTGGAACAGCTTGGTTCACAATTAACAAAACAGATTTTTGAGCCGTAGTGTAAGCGGTCGGATCATTGGGTGTAAAGGTGACGCTCAAAGTATGGGTTCCCGCGTTCAGCTCTGTACCGATCGCCGGATCATATACAAAAGTACCTTCCACATCCGCGGTCGCGTTCAGCTGGGCCGCGCTCAAAGCCGTTCCATAAGTAATGGCAGCGGGAGTCTCCCAAGTGATAACAGGAACGATCGGTTCCACTTCCTTCGTCACTGTGATTTGCACCGACTTCTCAGCAGTGGTGTAGTTCTCTGTATCTGCCGGTGTGAAGGTGGTACTCAAGGTCTGAGTTCCCGCGCTCAGCTTCGTGCCAATGGCCGGATCATACTCAAATGTGCCATCCACATCCGTGGTCGCGTTCAACTGTATTTCGGTCAGTTCCGTACCTTCCTTGATGCTGTCCGGATTTTCCCAGGTGATAACAGGTGCTGCTTTGTTCACAACTAACTGAACAGACTTCTGAGCCGTTGTATAAGCGGTCGGATCATTAGGTGTAAAGGTGACACTCAAAGTGTGAGTTCCCGCGTTCAGCTTCGTGCCAATGGCCGGATCATATTCAAACGTACCTTCCGCATTCGCGGTCGCGTTCAGCTGGGCATCGCTCAGTTCCGTGCCGTATGTGATCGCATCCGGGGTCTTCCAGGTGATGACTGGGACAGATGGCTCCACATCTTTCGTCACTGTGATCTTCACCGATTTCTTAGCCGTGTTGTAGTTCGCTGTATCTGTCGGCGTGAAGATCGTACTCAAGGTCTGAGTTCCCGCGTTCAGTTTCGTACCGGCGACCGGATCATACACAAAAGTACCATCCACATTCGCGGTGGCGTTCAACTGAACATCGCTCAGTTCTGTGCCTTCTTTGACACTGGACGGAGCAACCCAGGTAATGACCGGCGTGGCTTTGTTCACTTTCAGCAAAACCGATTTCGTGATCGGTGCATAGCTGGTATCCGCCGGAGTGAAGGTGGTCTTCAGCGTATGGGTTCCCGCGTCCAGTTTCGTACCGGCAGCCGGATCATACACAAAAGCCCCCGGAACATTCGCGGTGGCGTTCAGCTGGGTCGCGCTCAAGGCGGTTCCATAAATAATGGCTGCCGGAGCGGTCCAGGTGACAGTCGGTGTCTTAGAGGCGGTCACAACTATCTGGACGGTCTGAGTCGCTGTGTTGTAATAAGAGGCATTCATTGGAGTGAAAGTCGCTGTCAGGGTATGAGTCCCTTCACTCAATTTTGTTCCGGCTGGAGGATCGTATGCAAATGAACCAAGAACATTGGCTTTAGCATTCAGCTGGGCTGAACTCAAAGCGGTATCCGTAGTAATGGAAGCCGGCGTCGCCCAGGTGATGACCGGTGTCGCTTTCGTAACTGTCAGAGAAACTGTTTTTGTCACCGTGTTGTAATTGACGATATCGGTCGGATTGAACACCGAGGACAAGGTGATCGTACCCACAGTACTCGCTCTTGTTCCCACGGAAGGATTATAACTGAATGTACCGGGAACATCCGCTTTGGCATTCAGTTGAGTCTCGCTCAGAATCGTTCCGTAAGGAATGGATGATGGAACGGTCCAGGTAACAGTTGGAGTGGCCTTGTTCACAACCAGCAGCACACTGGATGAAATGCTCCTCTGGCTTTGGTCATTGGGAGTAAACACAACACTGAGGACCTGTGTTCCCGCGTCCAGGATCGTTCCCACTGGTGGAGTATAAGTAAAGGTGCCATTCATATTCGCGGTGGCGTTCAGCTGAACCGCGCTCAAAGGTGTTCCGTAATCAATAGGTGCTGGACTGGACCAGGTGATTTGAGGAGTGATCACTTCATGCTCAGGAACGTATTCCACGGTGAAAGCCGGGAAAATCATTTTGGCATCGGGCACTTTCATTGGATTTTCAGAATCACCTGTTGTGTAAGTGAATTCAGGAGAGATCGCGTAGTAATAATCGCCGCTGCTGGGGTGATCGATATATCCGCGGTCATGAACGATCATGTAAAGAGTGACGGTTTGGCCGGCCGGCAGATTGTCATAAGCTCTGATGCCGCTTTTTAGTTTACCTGTTGGTACGCCTATTCCGTCTTTGTTGATAGCAGTAAAAACCGCGACATCGATCTGTTCATCACCGTACATGATCGTGGCGGTAAAATCAGTGCCTATATTATCACCTACTTCATGCGCGGATCTCGGTTTAACAGAGCCGTATGTTATAGGGTTTTCTGTTACCAAACTGATGGTTCCCCCGGCATAGAGTGCCACAGAGGAAGAAATTAAAAATAAAGCAATCAGTGTCCACCTTGTTAGATTTTTCATAATACCATTCATGATCCAGGCCTTTACAAATACCCGTCGCTATTTTTATTTATTTTTTCTTATAAAGCAATAGATAATTAACATATTACAAAGAATTTACAGAATCAGCGGCAGGTTTGATGGGATCCGGTCACATAATTCCTTGTGGAAAGCGGCGATTTTTAGTATGCTCACCGGTATTGTAACGGAGCTGTTATGAGACGATTTGCATCACTTACTTCAAGCATCGCGGCGTGTGCCTTGATCGCGGGCGCGGCGGCCGCGGATGCGGCTAATTACCCGGAAAATCCGGCACCATTAGCTCCGGAGGCTTTCATGGAACTGCCTCTGGGAACAGTCAAGCCCGACGGCTGGCTGCGCAGTCAACTCCAGATCCAGGCCCGCGGTCTGACCGGGCATCTGGATGAGTTTTGGGATTCTTTATTTTCCTCAGCCTGGAAAGGTTTGGATGGAGATGCCTGGGAGCGTGGTCCTTATTATTTGGATGGATTGGTTCCTCTGGCCTATTTGCTGGATGATCAGCGCCTTATTTCCAAGGCGCGTCCTTATATCGAGTACATGCTGATGACCCGTCAGGACACCGGCTGGTTCGGCCCGGTCCAGAATACGGATCGCTGGCCGCTGGCTGTGGCAACCAAGGTCTTGATCCAGTATTATGAAGCGACTGGCGATGAACGCGTTCTGGAATTGCTCAAGAGCTACTTCCAGTTCATTCTGGATAATCCCCCGGATTGGCCGGACAATCAATGGCGCGGCGTGCGCGCGATGGAGACCTGCATCGCGGCCCACTGGATGTACCGCCAGACGAAGGATCCGATGTATGTCAAAGCCGCTCAGTCTATTATTGACAACTGCTATAAGTGGGACGAGTGGTTCCGGAACTTTGCCTATACGGATGAAGCCATCACCCTGTGGCGCAGTCCCCTGACACCGAAGGATGATCCTCCCAAGATCGGTTACAATCTGCTTTCCCACGGGGTCAATATCGCGATGGCTTTGAAGTATCCCGGCTTTAAGTACCAGCAGACTGCCGACGAGAAGTACCATGAGAGTTTTATCCTGGGACTGAAATCGCTCGACCGCTATCACGGTCAGGTCACGGGTGTTTTTGCCTGTGATGAGCATTTGGCCGGATTGAACCCGACTCAGGGAACAGAGCTTTGCGCCGTAGTGGAAATGATGTTCTCGCTGGAAAACCTGATCAGCATCTGGGGCACGCCTGAACTGGCAGACCGTCTGGAGTCTCTGGCGTACAATGCCTTGCCGGGAACAACGACTCCCGATTTCTGGACGCACCAGTACGATCAGCAGGCCAATCAGGTCCTTTGCACCAAGGATAAGCGCAAATGGTCCACCAACGGGGATGAGTCCAATATGTACGGTTTGGAACCGAATTTCGGCTGCTGTACCGCCAATATGCACCAGGGCTGGCCTAAGTTTGTCTCTTCCATGTGGATGGCCACTCACGACAACGGTCTGGCCGCGGTCGTTTTGGGACCCAACACGGTTTCCGCCAAGGTGGCTGACGGGGTCAAGGTCAATATCATTCAGGAGACCGAATATCCTTTTGATGAGAATATTACCTATACCATCGCCTGTCAGGATGAGGTCGAGTTCCCGCTTTATATCCGCATCCCCGGCTGGGCTGACAAAGCCAGGCTGGTCGTAGGCAAGAGGGAAACCATCCCGGCCACGGCGGGAGAATTTGCCTGCATTAAACGGGTCTGGAAGAATGGCGACAAGGTCAAGCTGACTCTGCCCATGGATATCCGCGGCGAGCGCCGTTATCATGATTCCATCGCGATCCATCGCGGACCGCTGGTCTTCTCACTGGAGATCGGTCAGTACATGACCCGCGTCAAGAAGCACAGCGATATTTATCCCGATGCCTCGGATTGGGAGATCCGTCCGTCTGATGACTGGAACTATGCCCTGCTGCTGAACCCGGAGAAACTGCAAAGCGCCTTCAAGGTCAAGAAGCATCCGGTTTCGCAGATACCGTTCGCGGCGACAGCGGCGCCTGTCGTCCTGTCCGTCAAGGCTTGCCAGCTGGATGAATGGGTGATGGACTGGAATTCCGCGGGCGATCTGCCTCAGTCGCCGATCGATCCCAAAGGTCTGGAAACCAAGACGGTGAAACTGATCCCCTACGGCTGTACCCAGCTGAGGATCAGCGAGTTCCCTCTGGCAGAAAAGAAGTAAACCTCCTTTTCTGATCACGCGAAACCGCAGACTGATATCTTCCGTCTGCGGTTTTGTGTTTTATAAAACTGCTTGAGAATTTTCGCGAAAATTCGATAATAGCCCGCATGTTGAGTTCTAACATGCTCGCAACAGCCGCCGCGGAACTAACCATTCCCCCTCTGTTGATTTTACCGTTCGTTTTACTTTTGCTGTCCATAGCGGTCATCCCCCTGATCAGTCCGGGCTGGTGGGGTAAATTCTATTCGTATGTCTCTGTGGGACTGGGTGCTATCACGCTTTGCTATTATCTTTTCGTCTTCAAGGCTCCCACGCCGATCCTGCATGTTCTGCATGAGTATATCAGCTTCATTGCCCTGATCGGTTCACTGTTTGTGGTGTCGGGCGGCATCCATATTTCCACCAGAGGACAGGCTCTTCCGTGGATGAACTGCGTTTTTCTGCTGGTGGGCTCGGTTCTTTCCAATATCGTGGGCACCACAGGCGCGTCCATGCTCCTGATCCGTCCCTGGATCCGCATGAACAAGAGACGCATCAGCGGATTCCATATCATCTTTTTCATTTTCATTATCAGCAATATTTCCGGCGCGCTGACCCCGATCGGCGATCCTCCGCTGTTCCTGGGATTCCTGCGCGGGGTCTCTTTTTGGTGGACGCTGGAGCACTGCTGGGTGGGCTGGCTGGTCGCTATCCTGCTGGTGCTGACTATTTTCTTTGTTCTGGATATGCGCAGCTACCGCAAACTGCCCGCTGAATTCCATGTACCGCCCGGACCTGATGAAAAGATCAAGGTCAGCGGTCTGTTCAATCTGGTTTTCCTGCTGATCATTCTGGTGGCGGTGTTCCTGCCCACTCCGTACCGCGAGATCCTGATGGTTCTGGCCGCGGCGGGCTCCTATTTCACCACGCCTAAGAAGGTCCACCACGACAACGAGTTCAATTTCCATCCCATCAAGGAGGTGGCCTGGCTCTTTATCGGCATCTTCCTGACGATGACCCCGGCTCTGGCGTACCTGGGGACACACGCGGCTTCTTTTGGCATTGATACCGCAGCCGAGTTCTTCTGGGCCACGGGTGCCCTGTCCGGTTTCCTGGATAACGCGCCTACTTATCTGACGTTCCTGGCCACGGCGATGGGTCTGGAAGGGCTGGATGTGAGTGTCAAGGCCGATGTCGTCCAGTTTATGAACAACTGTCCGGCGTTCCTGAAAGCTATTTCGATGGGCGCGGTCTTCTTCGGCGCGATGACGTATATCGGCAACGGCCCGAACTTTATGGTGAAATCCATTGCCGATCAGGCTCATATCAAGACACCAACCTTCTTTGGGTATCTGTTCAAGTATTCCATCCCGGTCCTGATCCCGGTCTTTATCGTCATCACGATCCTCTTTTTCTCCAAGTGGGCTGTTTTCTGATTTTGATTGAACCGAAGCTGTTGAGTCGTTAAAATAAAGACGTAACCCCTCTGAGAAGGGACAGGTATATGATGAAAAAACTTCTTTTAGCGTTAGGTGCTGCGGTGGTTTTATTAACAGCCGGCAGCTTGAGCAATGTGTCCGCGGCGGATCTAATCAATGTGCGCCCCAAAAAACCGACCACTCCGGTGCCGGTCATCAATGCTGAGCACAACAACACTCTCAAGGTAATGACCATGAACGTGCGCTGTGCCAACGAAACGGATCCCTATCCCTGGTCCAAGCGCAAGATCGCCATGCGGGAGTTCCTCAAAGTCAATCAGCCCGATGTCTTTGGCACACAGGAGACCTTCTACTTCGTTATCAAGGATCTGCTGGAAGGCGATTCCGATTATGACTGGGTCGGTCTGGGACGCGAGGGCGGCACCAAGGGCGAATTCATGGCTATCTTCTTCAAAAAGGATCGCTTTGAACCGCTGGAATACGATCATGTGTGGCTCTCGGAGAATCCTCGTCAGATCGGTTCCATGTCCTGGGACACCTGCTGCACCCGTATGGTGACCTGGGTCCGTCTTCTGGATAAGGAGACCGGCCAGCAGTTCTACTTTGTCAATACCCACCTGGATCACATCAGCCAGCTGGCCCGCGTGAACGGCGCCAAAGTGATCGCCGAGACGATCGCCAAACTGGACAAGAAGCTGCCCCTCTTCCTGACGGGCGACTTCAACACTCCTTCCACCAACAAGGAAGTCCACGATGTCTTTATCAACATGGGCCTGAGCGATACCTGGGATTCTGCTGAGAAGCACAGTGAACAGTATGCCACATACAATGCCTTCAAAGCTCCCCAGAAGGACGGTCACCGCATCGACTGGATCTTCACCCGTGCCGGGATGAAGGTCTATTCCACGGACATCATGCTGAACAAGGAAGGTGCCGTTTATGTTTCAGACCATTTCCCTGTCATCTCCGTAGTGGAATGGCCAGCGAAGAAATAAATCATTTTAAATCAATATATTATGCAGAGCCGCGCGACCCGCGCGGCTTTTTTTATGAACCACGGATGGTCACGGATGAACCCTGATATTTTTTTATAATCAATTCATTAACAATATATTATCCGTGTGTATCTGTGGTTCTTTTAATCATCCGGGGTTCCATGTAATTCTGTCTGTCACCCCGTCAGGGTTTGATTTTGTGGGGATACCGTTACCGGGGATTTCGCTTCGCTCCATCCCCAGCTGTGATCTGTCGCTCCTTCGGAGCTGAGACGCGCGGGTCGCACGTCTCTACGAAACATATTGTTATTCAATGATTTATCTGTGTGAATCTGTGTCCATCTGTGGTTCTTTTTCTTGTCCATCTGTGGTTCTTTCACCTATCCATTCTTTTATTTCATAATTCCATTGTCACGCAGGGTATTTTTGCTTATACTGCCGGTGTGAAGGGTATGTGTAACATCAAGAAACTGTTGTCCATTTTGCTGATCGGCGGCGCGGTATGCGTCCGGGCGGAGATACCGGCTGAATCTTTCAACCACCTCAAGGAAGCGGTGCGGTATCTGTCGGAGACGTATCCCGATGAATATCCCGCGGTGTGGCTCCGCGCGGTGAACGACTCGGATCCCCGCCGGATGAACCCGGAAGAGTTCACTCAGCTGAGCCGCCGGGCCTTGAGCGCGAATCCGCTGCTGACCCGCTATCCGATCATCTATGTGGAACGCAATCAGTACCATAACGATCACCATAATACGGCCACACTCTTCCAGCCCGGCGAGATCAACGCCGGCAGCTACGACACGCGGGGCAAGCTGAAAGCCCTCTCCCTGCCCGGCGGCGACATCGTTTTCTCCTCCACACGCGAGCCCAAGTACTGTATGTGCAACCGCCACATCATGTGCAATCTTTTCCGCATGGAGGCCGACGGAGCCAACATCCATCAGATCGGAAAAAGCACTCTGTTCGAGGGACATTCCTCGCTGACACCGGACGGGCGCATCCTTTACAGCCGCTGGGAATATGTGGACCGCAATTTCGGCGACGCGCAGAGTCTCTGGCTGTGCAATCCAGACGGCACCCAGCATATCATCTACTGGGGCAATAACACATCCTCACCCGGCGGTGTGCTGAATGCCCATATCATTCCGGGAACGGATCTCTGTCTGGCAGTGCTGGCCGCCTGCCATGACAAGCCCTGGGGCGCGCTGGCCATCATTGACCGCAATAAAGGTGTGGACGGCAAGGAATCTGTCCTCCGGACCTGGCCCGCGGAGTACCGGGAGCGGATCAGCACCACGACCTGGGAAGATTATGACACACCGGGCGACATCCGTCTGAAGTATGAAGATCCCTGGCCGCTGGATGAACACTTTTTCCTGGCCGCGCGGATGCTGGGCAGCGGTACCGAGACCGGCATCGTACTGGTGGATACCTTTGGCAATGAAGTCATTCTGCACCAAAACGCGCCGGGCTGCTATGATCCCATGCCGGCCGCGCCGCGTCCGATGCCGCCCGCGCGCCCGACAGCCCGCGACTTTGAAAGCACTACCGGGAAGTTCTATGTGCAGAATGTCTATATCGGCACTCACATGAAAGGAGTCGAACCCGGAGCGGTGAAGTATCTGCGTGTGGTGGAATCCCCGGAGAAACGATCCTTCGGCACCTGGAACGACGGCTGGTTCGGTCAGGGCGAAGAAGCCCCGGCCATGAACTGGCATTCCTTTGAAAACAAACGGATCCTGGGGACTGTTCCCGTGGAAGACGACGGCTCAGCCTATTTCGAGGTACCGGCCAACCGGTTCGTGTACTTCCAGCTGCTGGACAAGGACGGCATGATGATCCAGTCCATGCGCAGCGGCACCATCATCCAGCCGGGCGAAACTCAGGGCTGTGTCGGCTGCCATGAAAACCGCGTGGGAGCCGTTCCACCCGCGGCCACTCAGCCCAAAGCCGTCAAACGTGCGCCCGATACCCTGAAAGGCTGGTACGGCAAACCGCGTAACTTCAACTATCTGAAAGAAGTCCAACCGGTCTTTACCAAGAACTGCGCCGGATGCCATGACGTAGAGCAACCCGCCGGGGAAAAACTGATCCTCGCCGCAGATAAGTCCATCCCCTTCAACGCTTCTTACACCGATCTCTGGCGGACCGGTGCCATCAAAGCCATCGGCGCGGGCCCGGCCGCCATCCAGGAACCTTATTCCTGGGGCAGCCATGCCTCCAAGATCGTGGAAAAGATACGGAATCATCACAATAATGTGAACCTGACACCGGAAGAATTTGACCGTGTGGTGACCTGGATAGATATCAACGCCGTTTACTATCCGGATTATGACAACGCTTACCCGGATTCACTCTGCGGACGCTCGCCCATCAGCTTCGGCCAGCGGAACCGTCTCCAGGAATTGACCGGGATCCGCATCTCCAACAATCACCGGGACAGACAGGCGGCGCAGGTGTACTTCGACCGCCCGGAGAAAAGCCCTATCCTGAAAAACTTAGACAAGGACAGTCCGGAATATAAAGAGGCTCTGGACATCATCCAGTCCGGCAAAGACCAGCTGGCACAGAGACCCCGCGCCGATATGGACGGATTCGTCCCCTGGGCCAAACACCAACGGGCCGAGGAAAAATATCAGGCGCGCGCCCAGGAAGAAGCCCGCGTCTATCAGGCCATCCGCGAAGGCAAAAAAGTCTATGACCCCGGCGTGAAATAAAAAAAAAGAGCATTCAATCTGAAAACCCGGAACGGGTTGCATGNNGGGGGTGAGCGTAGCGTAACCCCCGGAAGAGCAACAATATAAAATCTCACCCTGAAGGGGTGACAGGACATAAAATATGGCAACGACATTGGTAAAAATCAATATCCACCTGATATTCCATATCAAAAACACAGGAATCACTATGCGACAGGAAGATCTGGAACGGATCTTTTCCTACATCGCT
>DBVN01000055.1:10962-11102 GCA_002308515.1 Verrucomicrobia bacterium UBA1263
TTAGAAGGAATGCCCATACAAATTGGTGGTGTGAATGATCACATCCATATATTAACCTCTATGCCCAAAACAATGTCGTTAGCGGAATTTGTGCAATCCATCAAAATCAAAAGTAATAAATGGATCAAAACATTAGACAG
>DBVN01000082.1:0-25147 GCA_002308515.1 Verrucomicrobia bacterium UBA1263
CAGCGTGGGAAAAAGGAACGTCCCTGCCACGACACATCCGGCCATTCCTCCCGTCACCGCCAAAGCCAGCAGCAGCACCGAAGTTTCTTCCGACTGGGCCGCGCTGCGGGCGATCTTGGGAAACATCACCGCCGTAATGGGAAACGTGAAAAATACCAGCGCCTGAGTCACGATCCCGGCCGCCGCGTAGAGATTCACCTCTTCCGCCGGGAAAACCGCCTGCACCACCAGAGCGTCCGCGCTGATCATAAAAAGAGGTATTCCCGCGCCAAACGTCAAGGGCGCCAGTGACTTCACCCAATACCAAAGGTCTATCTTACAGCCGGGTCTCATCCAGACATCGTATGTCTTCCACATACAAACGCCCAGACACAAGATCAATCCAAACAAAACACCCGTCAGCGCTCCCGCGGATTGTCCCTTCAACCAGATGAGGATCAGCATCACCATCAGCAAACGCCCGGCTCCGTCAAAAATCTGACTCCAGCCGACCCAGCAGAAATTCTGTTTCCCCTGCAGGATGCCGACTCCGATCGGCCTCAGCAGGATCAAAAGCCCTATGACCGCCGACAAAGTCAGGAAAAGACCGGATAACTTAAAAACTTCCTGCAGCTGAGAGTGAAATACCAGGACTCCCAAAGTACAGACAGCCCAGAAAATAAAGATCAGCCGGACAGCTCCCCTGACCAGCGCGCTCAGGCGGGAACGTCCTTCCTCGTCCAGCGCCACCGCGGCCTGACGCGCAAAAACCGCCTGGAGACCACAAGCCGGGATAGACATCAAATTCAACACACGGAGGAACATCCCGAAAGCACTGTACTCCGACTCCGCCAGGGAACCCGTGGCCACCTTGTGGACAGCCCACATCAGGAGTCCGCCAAAAGTCGTGGCCAACACCATCCATCCGCTTTGTCTGAAGAATGTACTTTTCTGTTCCATGGATCCGATCCCGGAGCTTCACACCGCTCCTCCGGCAGTCTAAAACATTTTTCTCCCGGTTCCCACTTCTAAATGTACTTAAAGACTTGCCAACCGATTTTCTTCGGGCTAGCATCATGCCCATGGAAAATAAAACGATGATGATTTTTTCCACTCTCATTGCCAAAAAGGGAATGGAAGACGCGTTAAGAAATGCTCTGTTTGAACTCGTTCCGCAGGGACGCGCTGACAAGGGCTGCATCTGCTACGATATGCACGAAGAAGTCGGCAAGCCCGGCAATTTCTTCTTTTACGAAGCCTGGGACAGCAAAGAAAACTGGGATATCCACATGGAACAAGCTCATGTGAAGAAATTCAACAGCCTGTGTCCTTCTCTGACCGAGACCACGACGATGAACATCTGCAAGAAATCTATCTAGTTCTCCTGGAATAGATTTTGTGATTTTTCATTCCTCCTCTGGAAAGATGTCCGCAATAGGATGCTCCGGGGAGGGATTTTTTGTTCCTTATCTGGTGAAGAGATTGGCCCAGTAGTCACCAAAGCATCTGACGTCCTCCCTCATATAGGGAGTTTCACCATCCAGATACTCCACCGTCTCAGTGACTTCTCTCACGGCAAAATTATCACTGTGACTCGTAGTCTGACACCCCGCCGCTCCCGCGGCAAGGATACAGACAGCTGCGATCATGAAAACTCTCTTCATTTTCTTTTGATAGCGTGTTCAAACTCCAAACTATCGGCGGTCAGTTTAACACTTTCTCTTTCCTCGTCAAGTCTATCTATCCCAAAATTCTATAATGAGAATTTGATAACGGGAACAAATGATATAAAATCGATCCGTTGTGGATGAAAGCCCGGTGCTGGGGTCTTTTGTTTTTCATCACACTTCCTGGCCTGTGGATGTCATTTTGACACTTTCAAAAATGAAAGGGAAAAAATGAGTAACCATAGGAAAGGTGGTGAAATAAAAAAGATGATCACTGAAGACATTACAACACTAACAGCAATCATCTTGGTCATCATATTTATTATGATGACCAAGCGGATCAAGTAAATCCGCACACAACAGCGTGCAAGGTGACCGCCTTGCACACTTTTAATTTACTTCATAAAATTCCCTTTTGCAAATAAAATATTTGCGTGTATCCATGTCTATCCGTAGTTCTTTCGGTCTCCGAGAAAAAACTCTGGCTACCCCTTCGGTCTGGTGATAGAATTTGAACGAAACGCAGGGGCACCCCTGAAAATTTTGCCAGGAGTGTTCTCTATTTGTGTTTAAGTTAGAATTTTTTATGGCTAAAAAATATGTAGCGATGGACGGCAACGAGGCGGTGGCCTATGTTGCCTACAGATGTAATGAGGTGTGCGGGATCTATCCCATTACCCCCTCATCCACGATGGCAGAGTGGTGTGATGAATGGTCTGCCAAAGGCATCAAAAACCTTTGGGGTACTGTTCCTTCTGTCATGGAAATGCAAAGTGAAGGCGGTGCCGCTGGCGCGGTGCATGGTTCTCTGCTGACAGGCGCGCTTTCCACAACTTTCACTGCTTCTCAAGGTCTGCTCCTGAAGATCCCCAATATGTACAAGATCGCCGGTGAGCTGATCCCGACCGTCTTCCACATTGCCGCACGTGCCCTGGCTACACACGCTCTTTCCATTTTCGGTGATCACAGCGATGTGATGAGCGCGCGCAGTACCGGTTTCGCCATGCTCTCCTCCGCCTCCGTGCAGGAAGCGATGGATCTGGCTCTGGTGGCTCATGCTTCCACTCTGGAAGCCCGTGTCCCCTTCATGCACTTCTTCGNNACGGTTTCCGCACCTCTCACGAAGTTTCTAAGGTAGAGGTCATTCCCGAAGAGGTCATGCGCGAGATGATCAACGATGAATTCGTTATCGCTCACCGCAAACGCGCTCTGAACCCGGATCATCCCAGCATCCACGGCACCGCGCAGAATCCTGACGTTTTCTTCCAGGCGCGCGAAGCCTCCAATCCTTATTACAACGCCTGCCCGGCCATCGTCCAGAAATACATGGACAAACTGGCCAAGCTGACAGGCCGTCAATACAAGCTCTTTGAATACGTCGGCGCTCCCGACGCGGAGAACGTCCTCATCCTGATGGGTTCCGGCTGTGAAGTCGCCCACGAGGCTCTGAACGCTCTGAACGCCAAAGGCGCCAAGCTCGGTCTGCTGAAGGTCCGTCTGTATCGTCCGTTCAGCGCGTGCGATTTCGTTGCCGCTCTGCCGGAAACGACCAAGAGGATCGCCGTTCTGGACCGCTGCAAGGAACCCGGTGCCACCGGTGAACCTCTCTTCCAGGATGTCGTCTGCGCCATCGCCGAAACGATCGCCGCCGGCTGCACTCACCTGAAGAACGGTATGCCGGTCATCATGGGCGGCCGCTATGGTTTGGGTTCCAAGGATTTCACTCCTGCCCAGGTCAAGGCCGTTTATGACAATCTGGCCGCCGCCGCGCCGAAACTGAAATTCACGGTCGGCATCACCGATGATGTCACCAATCTGAGTCTGCCTGTGGATAAGCACTTCTCCACAGAATCCGACAATGTGACCCGCGCCATGTTCTACGGTCTGGGTTCCGACGGTACCGTCGGTGCCAACAAGAACACCATCAAGATCATCGGCGAGGAACAGTATGCTCAGGGCTACTTTGTGTACGATTCCAAGAAGTCCGGTTCCATGACGGTCTCTCATGTCCGTTTCAGCAAGGATCCGATCCGCTCCTCTTACCTCATCAGCAAGGCCAACTTTGTGGCCTGCCACCAGCCGACCTTCCCGGACCGCTACGATATGTCCGCGAATCTGGTTCCCGGCGGCACACTGCTGATGAACACGCCGTTCAGCGCGGATAAAGTCTGGGATACACTCCCGGCTGTGACGCAGAAATCTTTGATCGACAAGAAAGCCAGGCTCTTCGTCATTGACGCGAACAAAGTCGCTCACGACACCGGCATGGGCAGCCGCATCAATACCATCATGCAGGTCTGCTTCTTTGCTCTGTCCGGCGTACTGCCCAAGGATGTCGCCATCGAGAAGATCAAGGCTTCCATCAAGAAGACCTACGGCAAGAAGGGTGACGATGTCGTCGCCAAGAACATCGCCGCCGTGGACAAGACTCTGGAATGTCTCTATGAAGTGACCATCCCGAACACCGTCGGCAATAAACAGCTGCTGTCTCCGGTCTCCGCGGATGCCACTGATTTCGTCAAGACTACGCTCGGTCCGATCATCGCCGGTTTCGGCGACGATATGCCCGTCAGCGCGTTCAAGGTGGTGGAAGACGGCTGCTTCCCGACCGACACGACCCGCTACGAAAAACGCGACCTGGCTCTGGAGATCCCGCAGTGGGATCCGGCCACTTGTATCCAGTGTCTCAAGTGCTCCACGATCTGTCCGCACGCTGTCATCCGCGGCAAGATCTACGATCCGGCCGAGCTCAAGAACGCTCCGGCTACCTTCAAGAGCGCGGACTCCAAGGTACCCGAATTCAAAGGCAGCAAGTTCACTCTGCAGGTCTCCGTACACGACTGCACCGGCTGCGGTCTCTGCGTAGAAGTCTGCCCGGCCAAGAGCAAGACCGTGGAAGGCGCCAAGGCCATCAACATGGTGCCGCAAGTGCCGCTGCGTGAAAGTGAAGGCGCGAACTGGGACTTCTTCATGTCTCTGCCTGACACCGACCGCACCAAGATCAAACCCACCATGCTGCGCCAGATGCAGACCATGCGTCCGCTCTTTGAGTTCTCCGGTGCCTGCGCCGGCTGCGGGGAAACTCCTTATGTCAAGATGCTCACTCAGCTCTTTGGCGACCGCCTGCTGATCGCCAACGCTACAGGCTGCAGCTCCATCTACGGCGGCAACCTGCCCACCACTCCGTATGCCAAGAACAGCTGCGGACGCGGTCCGGCATGGGCCAACTCACTCTTTGAGGACAACGCCGAGTTCGGTCTGGGCTATCGTCTCTCTGTGGACAAACAGAACCAGTTCGCCAGGGAACTCCTTACCAAGATGGCTCCGGCTCTGGGTGAAGACCTGGTCAACGGCATCCTCAATGCCAGCCAGAAGACTGAAGCGGAGATCTCCGCTCAGCAGGCCCGCGTGGCTGATCTGAAGGCCAAACTGGCCGCCGACAGCTCCGCTGATGCCAAGATGCTCCTCTCCATCGCTGATTCACTGGTCAAACGCTCCATCTGGATCATCGGCGGTGACGGCTGGGCCTACGATATCGGTTACGGCGGGCTGGATCACATCCTGGCCTCCGGCAAGAATGTCAACATCCTTGTCCTCGATACGGAAGTCTATTCCAACACAGGCGGTCAAAGCTCCAAGTCCACACCGAAAGGCGCTGTCGCCAAATTCGCGGCCGCGGGCAAGAAGCTCTGCAAGAAAGATATGGGTCTTATCGCCATGACCTACGGCAACGTCTATGTCGCCACGGTCTCCATGGGTGCCAATGACAACCAGGTCCTCAAGGCCATGGTCGAGGCCGAAGCCCATGACGGTGTCTCCATCATCATCGCTTACAGCCATTGTATCAATCACGGCATCAATATGCGTGACGGTGCCAAGCACCAAAAAGCTCTGGTCGATTCCGGTGCGCTCCTGCTCTACCGCTTCGATCCGAACCGCGTTGAAGCTGGTCAGAACCCGCTGCAGCTGGATTCTAAGCCGAATCCGGAAGCCGGCAGCCTGAATGACTTCTACGGCACTGAAAACCGCTTCAAGATGCTCCGCAAGAGCAACCCCGAAGCCGCTCAGAAACTGGTGGAAGAAGCCGCGGCCGATGCCGTCGCACGCTTCCAGAAGTACCAGTATCTGGCCGCTCAGCCTGTCGCCAAGAAAGAAGAATAACCTTCTTTCAGACATGCGCCTAAGCGTGTCTGACAGGTAAAACAACAAAGATCCCCGGAGGCCGTTCCTTCGGGGATTTTTTGTCACAAACTTTTTAGAAAAATTTTCTTCCAATAGATCAAAATATCCAATAGTCTTTTGGCTTAGGGTAAAGGCCCCAAGTATTATGTCAAATTGCAGATATTGCGGAAGTACCACTTACGGCTCGTGTCCGCACAGCCCGTACAAGGTACACGAACACATCGAAGATGAAAGACGCTGCGAATTTTGCGGCAGCAGCACCTATGGTTCCTGTCCAAAAAGTCCCTTCGGGATACACCGCCACGGACATGGCGGCAATAAATGCGTCTGGTGCGGTTCCACTTCCATAGGAAGTTGTCCTAAAAGTCCCAACAAAATCCACGAAAGATAACCTGGAAGATAATGCGTTCGCAGGCACACATAAACCAAGTCCTGCCATGAAAACAACCGCACATTCCAAAAGAACGACAGCGTTTACACTCGTTGAGCTGATTGTTTGTATTGTCTGTATTGTTGCACTATTGCTTGTAATACTTCCTGCTTTAGTTCCCATCACCCCTATTCGTGCTAATAACGTTGCTTGTATGGGGAATTTAAAACAACTGGGATTAGCTGCAAGAGAGTATGCCCTTGACAATGAGGAGCGCTTCCCTTGGGGTGTCCCTGTTTCCGAAGGAGGAACAAAAGAACTGGCTGAACCTTTTCTTTCAGATGATCTTACTCCTTCAATCTCCGCAAAGGAAATAAACTTAAATCAAATCCCGGATCTCACTGGCTGGTATCGGACAAACAATTTCTCAAAAGATTTAGCTTTTTCATACCATTTCATTGTTTGCAGCAATGAATTAGAAGACTTTCGTCTGCTAAACTGTCCCTCAGATTTATCAATAAATAAAAAAATCATAAACTCTCAAGATATGCTTAAAGATCCAAATGGTGGAAGGTATAACATTTCCTATTTCATCAATTTGGAAATAGTCAATGATGCTCATACTCCCAAAGCCTTTCTCTTTGGTGACCGCAGTTTGTTCTGTTCCCGTTTGCCCGTAATGACAAACAGCGTCAATCCTATTCTTTTCCAGAGAGGCACTGAACCCGATCCAGAAAGCCTTTCAGATGTCCAATGGACCCCGGAACTTCATACTGACAGAGGAAACGTCACTTTCGCAGATGGTTCCGTGCAAAAAACAATCTTAAATACCAATCTCCAAAGTTATCTGGCTCAATCCAGCAACTCTTTTAACCGCATCGTGCTCCCCTTTGGCAAGAGACCTTAGTTTATGAAAACAGTTACCCATTCCAAAAGAATCATAGCGTTTACACTCGTTGAGCTGATCGTTTGTATCGTTTGTATTGTTGCACTATTGCTTGTAATACTTCCTGTTTTTAAATCGTGTACATATAAATTTCCTAAACGTATTGTTTGTTTTGGAAATTTAAAACAGTTGGGATTAGCTGTATACACGTATGCCCTTGACAATGAGGAGCGCTATCCCTGGAATGTTCCTACTTCCGAAGGAGGAACAAAAGAACTGGCTGAACCTTTTCTTTCAGATGATCTTACTCCTTCAATCTCCGCAAAGGAAATAAACTTAAATCAAATACCGGATCCCGATGACTGGTATCGCAAAAATAATATCTCAAAAGATCAAACCTTTTCATACCATTTTGCATTTTTGACCAACACTCTTGATAAATATGATCGTTATTTTCCAAATTTCCAAAATAAAAAAACACATACTCCCATCATAACTTGTCCATGCGATTCGTTGATAAATAAAAAAATAAAAAGTTTTCAAGACCTAATCCAATCTCCAGATGGCGGAAGATTCAATATTTCTTACTTTATCAATTTGGAAACAATCAATGATACTCATGCTCCCAAAGCCTTTCTCTTTGGTGACCGCAGTTTGTTCTGTTCCCGTTTGCCCGTAATGACAAACAGCGTCAATCCCATTCTTTTCCAGAGAGGTACTGAACCTGATCCGGAAAGCTTTTCAGATATCCAATTTACCCCAGAACTTCATACTGACAGAGGAAATGTCACTTTCGCGGATGGTTCCGTGCAAACAATCTTAAATACCAATCTCCAAGCTCATCTGTCTCAATTCACCAACTCTTTCAACCGCATCGTGCTCCCTTTTGGCAAGAGACCTTAGCACCGTTTTTATAAAAAAGCCGAAAATAAAAAAAGCCGCGTTCTGCGGCTCTTTTGTTTTATACAGCTTATCTGCTAAGACTCGCAGCGCAAGCTCAGATTTCGTGTCTGCAAGCTGACATCCAGCAGTCCCGGCACTTCCCAGCCCATGTTCATCCCGGTCAGGCGGATATCCTCCAGACTCTTGGTCTTTTGCATAAAGCCCTTCTTCTGGGCGATCGAAAAGGCTTCCTTCATCTGGGGCAGCAGATCCGCCTCCAGCGTGATCCATTTGCCGCCGTGTGCGGAATCCGGACAGACATCCTCATGCGCCAGAGTGCAGATAAACATCCCCGAACCGGCAAAATCCGCCGCCTCATAGCGGTCGGTCATCCATTCCCGGTTGTCATAGACCGGAACACCGAACCAGATCATCTCACCGTAGCCTTCCGACTTGCGGTTGGTATCCTGCAGGTAGAAGAAAACCTGATATTGAGCCGCGTGCTTGGTCTCGTCGAATTGTTTGGGTTTGTACAGTTTGGAAAAGAGCAGACGGGCTTCCAGATGGAAGTTCAGCGCGGTCAGATCCACCAAACGCGGTTTGGCCTCGATCGCCTGTTCCACCAGCAGATGCACCCAGGGTTCATCCCCGACACGGGGTGTTCCCTGATATTCCGTATTGCCAAGGACTTCCAAGATCAGATCCGATCTGGAATGTCCCGGTGTGTTCACCGTGACAGCTTTGCAGTCATTGCTGATCTGTGCCAAATCGCGGCTGGCCGTTCTCTGCATCCCGTTGGGGAAAAGCTTCTGGATCGTGTTCCACTGGGCCAGTTTCCAGATCGGCTTCGTCTCAAAGAAAGGACACCAGACCCCGTAATTGGAGGTACGCGCCTCCGGATCCACCAGCTGGAAACCTTTCAGGAAGTGCGGATCCGTGATCAGCTCCGCCTGGTCGGGCGTATTGGAGTATTTTACCACACCCGGCTCCGGCTGAGGCTCGGTGCTGACACATCCGGCGAGCATNNNNCCCCCGCCGGCCGCTCCCAGAGCTAAATTTCTCAAAAAAGATCTTCTATTCATTTTAAAATCTCAGGAATTTATTTTTTCAATCTCATCTCGGCAGAACGTCCATGAGCGGTCAGACCTTCCATCGCCGCGAACTTCTGCACTGTCGGCAAAGCCTTTTTCAGGCTCGTCTTGTTGTATTCCACCACACTCGTCCGGCGCTGGAATTGATCTACCGTCAGCCCTGCGAAAGAAACTCCCGCGCCGCCTGTCGGCAGAGTATGACTGGGTCCGGCCACATAATCCCCCAGCACCGCCGGAGAATAGCTGCCCAGCATCAATGCGCCCGCCGTGTGGATCTGATCCGCCACCGCGCGGGGATCTTTGGTCATCACCTCGCAGTGTTCCGGTGCCAGACGGTTCGCCAGCGCGACCGCCTGTTTCATATCCTTGACCTGGATCAGCGCCGTTCCGCTTTCCAGGACACGGCTCAGCAGTTCCTTGCGGTCGGAGGTCTTGAGCTGTTTTTCGATCTCCTTCCGTACTGCCGTCAGGATACGACCCGCCGGTGTCACCATCCAGACACGTTCCTTGCCGGAACCGTGCTCCGCCTGCGCCAGGATATCCGCCGCGATAAAGGCCGGATCCGCGGCCGCATCCGCTATCACCAGCACCTCGCTGGGTCCCGGCAGCAGGTCCAGCGCCACATGACCGAACAGCAGCCGTTTGGCCGCCACGACATAAGCGTTGCCCGGACCAAAGATCTTTTGGACCTTGCCGATCGTTTTGGTGCCGTAAGCCATCGCCGCGATCGCCTGAGCGCCGCCCACACGATAGATCTCGGTCGCGCCGGCCAGCATCGCCGCGTAAAGCAGCTCCGGCTGGATAGTGCCGTCTTTGCCGCATGGCGTGCAGACAACGATCTCCTTGCAGCCTGCCGCGGCCGCCAGCGTGATGGTCATCAGCGCGGTACTGGCCAAAGGCGCTTTCCCGGCGGGAACATAGATGCCCACCCGGTGGAAAGGATCGAATTTCTCGCCCACTTTGGCTCCATGGGAGTTGGTGCTTTGCCAGTTCTTGCGCAAAGACTTTTTGGCAAAGGAAGCGATATTCTTATGCGCCTCCTTCATGGCTTTCTCCACACCCGGCTGACTGACTGTCTTGAGCGCGGCGGCCACCTGCTCTTCCACGGTGACCCTGAGGCCATCGGGACGAAGCGTCACCTTGTCGAATTTCGCGGCAAAGTCAACCAGCGCCTTGTCGCCTTTGGTGCGCACGGCTTCCAGTATCTTGCGGACACTGGCCTCCACCTCCGCGTCAAACAAACTGGAGGTAGCCAGCACAGCTTCAAATTCCGCCTCAAAAGCGGCATCGTTATATTTCAGGATCTTCATTGTCTATAAAGGGATATCAGGGTTCCTGTCATCATCGGCCCAACGGGGCTTTTCTTCTTCTTTCTTCTCAGGCTGAGGAGTTTCTTCCGTCTGAGTTTCCGCCGGGGTGCTGTCCGGCTCCGGATTGGATTGAGCCAGCGCCTCAGCGTAAGGCTGATAACCGGGATCGTCTTCCAACGGCGGGACATAAGGCGGATTCGGCTCGCCTTCCGGCTGGAAGGGTTCCTTGGCCACCATCTCCGCTAAAGCCGGATCTATCTTTGCCTCAGTCTCTTCCCCTGTCTTTTCCGCTTCAGCTTCATCCTCATCCTCCGGTTCATCGTCATCCGAAGTTGCCTCCGTTTCAGAGGATCCCTCCGAAGCGGTTTCGGTCGTCTGCGTCTGGGACGATTCCAGGGAGAATTTCTCTTCCTGTTTCGCGCGCGCGGCCTCTGCCACACGGCGGTTGCGCTCCTGACGGCGTGCCTCCAGCTCGGCGGCTTCGGCGGCTTCTTCCGCCGCTTTCAGCTTCTTCTCTTTCCGCTCCCAGTACCAGGCGATCATCGCCGTGATCTCAAAGAGGATATAGAGAGGAATAGCCATCGCGATCTGGGTGACCACATCCGGCGGAGTCAGGACAGCGGCGATCACCAGAATGATGATAAAGACCAGCTTGCGGTTCTTGGCCAGCGTGCTGTAATCTATCAGACCGATCTTGACGAACAGCAGCAGGAAGATCGGCAGTTCAAAGCCGATGCCCATAGCCAGCATGAATTTTGTTACAAAACCGATATAAGTATCGGCCGTCCACTGGAACGCTCCAAAGCCCATCTGATTCGAGAACCAGACCGCCGCTCTCAGGGCGATCGGCAGCATCAGATAGTAACAGAGAGCAAGCCCCATCAGGAAGAGACCTACCCCCAGCAGGAACGCTTTGCGGACATAGCGCAGCTCGTTCACCTTCAATGCCGGCAGAACGAATTGCGCGATAAAGAATAAAATAAAGGGCGAAGCAAATACCAGACCGCCGTAAAACGCCACCTGCAGCGCGACCAGAAAGCCCGAAGCCGGGGTCAGGTTCAACAGCTGGACAGGCGCTTTCTGTGGAAATTCGGCCTCATTGGTATTGACGGCAAAGGCCAGATAGTGATTCGTTCCATGCGTCACGGGATAGAGATCCAGCGTGAGATTTTGATTGGAAGCGATATTGAGGGCCGCCAGCCCCTGCATGTACGCGTTGCCCGGTCTGAAAGTGCCGACCGTGTTCGTGCCGACCCGTACCGCGATAGAAGCCCCCTTGGAACCGTAGAGACTTTCCAGTCTGCCCGATTCCTCAAGAGGTTTTTTCAGGATACTGATGATCGTCGGCGCGCCGAACAGACACACCAGCAGCGCGATGAAAAGAGCCGTAAAACTCTTGAGGAACACCCAGCGGAGATCCTCCAGGTGTTCCAGAAAACCTTTTATCGGCCCGCCTTCCTCTTCTTCTGAATCCAGAATGGGATCTTCAGGCTCGTCAGCCATAGTGTTCTATGGATAAAAAACTCCAGGAATACTAGGCCTTAGGCGCCTGATCCGACTGGGAATTATTCGTGGAAGAAGCCGACTGCTGATTTGTTTGTGAAGGAGTGCTTTTGGCAGGTTCATCCTCCATCGCGCGCTGCACTTCACTGTTGATCTCATTGGTGGCCTTCTTGAACTCTTTGATACCCGTGCCCAAACCTTTAGCCAGTTCGGGGATCTTCTTTGCTCCGAAGAGCAGCAAAACCACGATCACGATCAGGACGAGTTCCCATCCACCCGGCACAACAAACGCTAATAAACCGTTCATATTCATCTATACTTTCTTTATTAAGTTAATGATTGCCAAGACGAAACCAATGCACCCGTTTCCTACCTACCACCACTTAAACAGCATGTACCAGAGCGAATTCAATCGCTAAGCCGCCATAGCAGACCTGATTTTACACAAAACAAACTTTTTGTCCAAGAGGATATTTTTAAAACAGGATTTTTCCCCCTGATCAGAAGGATGTTACACCGGTTATTTTTGTTTCAGCGGAGCCGCCGGTTCCGCCAGCAGATCGTACTCCCGGCAATCGGTCACCTTTACCTCCAGGAAATCACCGGCTTTTTCTTCAGGAACATCGCGGACATAGACACGCCCGTCCACATCCGGCGCGTCTCCGGCTCCGCGGGCGACCCAGTAAGAGCTGTCCAGCGAAAGAAGCCGTCCCATGCTGCCCCGTGTCCGACCGGATTCGCCGTTTGCGACCTCCACGCCTTCGATCTCGTTTTCCGTGATCGGACGCTCCACCAAAACCTTCAGCGTCTTGCCTATCATGGCGCGCTGCTGTTCCAGGGATATATCCCTCTGGAGCCGCATCAGCCGTTCCAGACGTTTTCTTTTCACTGCTTCGGGCACCGTACCGGTCATCACCGCCGCGCGTGTCCCCTCCTGAGCGGAGTAGGTAAAGGCTCCGACCTTCTGGAAACGCTGTTCTTTGACAAAATCCATCAGGCTCTGGAAGTATTCCTCGGTCTCGCCCGGAAAACCGACAATGAAAGTGGTGCGGATCGTCACGCCGGGGATCCGTTCCCGGATCTTATCCAGCAAAGCTCGGATCTGTTTCTCCGGGGTGCGCCGTCCCATGCGCTCCAGCATGACCGGATGGATATGCTGCAAAGGGATATCCACATATTTCACGGCTTTCCGGGATTTGGCCATGACCTCGATCAGCTCATCGGTCCAGTGCGCCGGATGGGTATAAAGCAGACGGACCCAGAAATCTCCGCGCAGCGCGCTGACCTTCTTGAGAAGGTACGCCGCGGGATTTATTTCCGATTCCAGTTTTTTGCGTCGGATCAGATCCTGACCGTACCAGGAAGTATCCTGTGAAATGAGATCGATCTCCCGGCAGCCGTTTTTGATGGAAGCGCGCGCCTCCGCCAGAATATCCTCCGGCATACGGCTGCGGTAACTGCCGCGGATCCGCGGGATCGCGCAGAAGGAACAGGCGTGATTGCAGCCCTCCCCGATCTTCAGATAGGAAAAATGTTTCGGTGTCAGTTCCAGACGGGCCGTTTTAGCCGTATGGATATAGACAGGCCGGCGCGTCACCTGCATCCGTGCCGGCGGCAGCGGAGGCCGCTTGCGCGGATTGGGATATTGACGGCAAAGCTCCAGCACTTTCCGGCGGCGCTCGACAGCTCCGCGGATGATCTCCGGCGCGTCTTCCAGCTGATCCACGCCCATAAACGCGTCGATCTCCGGCATCAGTCCCGGCAGATCATCGGGGAAACGCTGCGGCAGACAGCCGGTCACCACGATCGCCTGCTCCGGATGCTCCGACTGGACTCCGTTGTCATCATCGCGCTGACGTTTCCCGGCTTCCAGAATGACAGAAATGCTTTCCTCTTGCGCGGACTGGATGAAAGAACAGGTATTGATCAGCAGCACGTCCGCGTCATTCGGATCGGCCGTCAAGACCATGTCATGCTGCAAAAGCGCGCCCAGAATGATCTCGGAATCCACCAGATTCTTGGCACATCCCAGCGAGATCAGCGCGATCTTTAACTTGTCCTTCTCCATTGTCCCCGTACTCCTACTCCTACACGTCGTAGTACATTTCGTACTCGATCGGATGCGGACGCAGACGGAGTGTCGCCTCTTCCTTGCGTTTCATGGCAACGTAGGTGTCCAGGAAATCCATGGAGAACACATCGCCCTTGAGCAGAAATTCATGATCGGCCTCCAGACAATCCAGAGCATCCCCCAGATTGGCCGGCACGCACGGGATATTCTTCAATTCTTCCGGCGGCAGCTCATAAATGTTCTTATCCATCGGCTCACCGGGGTCGATCTTGTTCATCACGCCGTCCAGACCGGCCATCAGCAAAGCGGAATAGGCCAGATACGGATTGGACGAAGGATCCGGCGGACGATATTCGATCCGTTTGGCCTTCGGATTCGAGCTGAAAGTCGGGATGCGGATCGCGGCGCTGCGGTTGCTGGCGCTGTAGGCCAGGTTCACCGGCGCTTCATAGCCCGGCACCAGACGGTGATAGGAATTCGTGCAGGGACTGCAGATCGCGCACAACGCGCGGGCGTGCTTCAGGATACCGCCCATAAAGTGCAGAGCCATCGGACTCAGACCCGCGTACTCACTGCCGGCGAAAAGCGGTTTCCCCTTCTTCCACAACGAAATATGGATGTGCATCCCAGAACCATTGTCTCCAAAAATCGGCTTCGGCATGAAAGTCGCCGTCTTGCCGTGGCGCACCGCTGTATTCTTGACGATGTACTTGAACAGCATCATCTTATCCGCGGCTTTCAATAAAGTGTCAAAACGGAAATCAATTTCAGACTGTCCTCCGGCGGCCACCTCGCGGTGCTGACGTTCCACCTGCAGACCCAGTTCTTCCATGATCAGCACCATCTCCGTGCGCAGATCCTGCATGGAATCCGCCGGCGGCACCGGGAAATATCCTTCCTTGTGGCGGGTCTTGTAGCCCAGATTCGGCATCTCATCGCGGCCGCTGTTCCAGATGCCCTCCACGGAATCCACCTTGAACGAACAGGCGTGATTCTGATTCTCATAGCGGACATCATCGAAAATAAAGAACTCGGCCTCCGCGCCCAGATACGCCGTATCGGCAAAACCGCTCCCCTCCAGGAAATTCTGAGCCTTTTGAGCGATCACGCGCGGATCCCGGTTATAGAGTTCCCGTGTATTCGCCTCCAGCACACTGCATGTCAAACTCAGTGTCGGAACGGCGCAAAACGGATCCATAAACGCGGTATCCGGATCCGGTACCACCAGCATATCGCTGGACTCGATACTCTTCCATCCGCGAATGGAAGAACCGTCTATTCCAAACCCCTCTGTGAAAATCGCTTCTGTCAATTCACGCAGAGGTACTGAAAAGTGCTGCCACTTGCCAAAGGGATCCACAAACTTCAGATCCACCATCAGCGCTTCATACTTTTTTGCCATTTCAATGGCATTCTTGGCCGTGTTCATTATCTATCACTGCCGCGGCTGGTTTCCACCGCGCCAAGTCCTTATCCTAGAACAAAGACGCTCCCTTGACCAGTGAAAAGGGAGCGTCCCGCGAAATTATTATTCAAACCGGCGCGTTCGGACTAGACCGCGCTCTCATCCACCTCGCCCGTGCGGATGCGGATGGCGTCATCTATCGTGGAGACAAAAATCTTGCCGTCTCCGATCTTGCCCGTCCGGGCCGACTCGATGATCACCTTCACCGCCTGCGACACCTGATTATCCGGCAGCACGATCTCCACACGGATCTTGGGCAGGAAATCCGATGTATATTCACTGCCGCGGTAAATTTCTGTATGTCCCTTCTGACGGCCGAACCCCTTCACTTCACTGACGGTCATCCCGTCCACTCCCAGGGCTGACAAGGCTTCTTTCACATCTTCCAACTTAAAAGGTCTGATGATCGCTTCGATTTTTTTCATAACAAACACAATGATAACATTATTCACATTAATGAGGAGAAACACCTCAACGAGTCCGGGGTACTTACTGAAAAGCACCGTAATGATTCTCTCTGAAACCGAAGCGCTTTTCAAGAATATTCTGCGCGGAAGCTCTCGCCAAAATTATAAAAAATCCCCGGTTGGGTGACCGTCGGGGTTTCAGTCAGAATCCCTGCGGGATTTTGCGTTATGCCGAGCCATGCATAGCATGGCTCCATTTTATTAACCCGGAACGGGTTATGAGAGAATAGCCGGGGGTGAGCGAAGCGTAACCCCCGGTAATGTGCAACCCCATGTATTCACCGGGAACCGGTGACAGAACCAAACAGAATGCAGACACACGGGTTACGTATAAAACAAAAATGATCACCCATTTACGCAACCCCTTACAGGGGTGTTTATTGGATGACTCCTCTCCCCGGGTAGAACGCTGCGCGTTCAACCCGGGGCTGTGTGACGATACCCTCTCCGAGGGTATTCAGAATGAAACCGGTGACAGAGCTGAACGTCAGCCTCGCAACGAACGTCGGCAACGCACGGATATACACCGATATTAATAACGGGGAACAAATGATGTAAACTCAACTCGATGCGGGTGAAAGCTCGGTGCTTGAGTCTTTGTTTTCATCTGTCATTCCTTTCCGGGAACATTGAAACCAATTTCAAAAATGATTGGGGAAAAATGAATACCTAAAGGAAAGGTGGTGACAAAAAAAAGAATGATCACAAACGATTATAACGCCGTCATAGCGATCATCCTATTTATCAGCTTTTTGCTGGTAATTAGACGGTTATAGGCCGTCCATCCGTTTGGGGTGTTAGAGCACCCCAAACGCTTTTAATTTACCTCATATTCATCCCCATTGCAAATAAAATATTTGTGTTTGGGATCAAAGAACACGCGTTCGCTCTTGCGCCGGGACGGGTTCTCTGGTAGGTTTTCTGTGTGCTGCGATGAACGACCAAAGCGATCAAAAGAACCCAAACGGCAACACCCCTTCTCTGGATGAACTTCTCAAAGAAGCTCGTCAGGACGGCATCCTGGAAGGCCGTCTGGAAGAACGAATGACGGGCATCCGGCTTTTGACGATGGCGTATCGTCAACTGGGGATGACGGACGCGCAGATCATCGAGCAGATCTCGACCGAATATCATATCTCCACAAGTGAGACGACCTTATACGTTTACAGTGTATGATACACCGTAAAACGTCTTTCCCCCTTTCTCCTCAATAATATTGCCCCTCCGAAAAATAGCGGATTGAAACAGAGTTCTTTCTGCTTTATACTCAAGCACAGGATGTTTGGTCTGAACAGTCACCCCAAAGGGCTCCGCACTCTGTTCTTTACAGAGATGTGGGAGCGTTTCAGTTACTACGGCATGAGAGGTATTCTCATTCTGTTCCTGACTTCGCTGGTGCAAAACGGCGGTCTGGGGATGGATGACAAGACCGCGGCAGCCGTTTACGGTCTCTATACGGCATCGGTCTATCTGGCATCGCTGCCGGGCGGCTGGGTCGCGGATCGCCTGATCGGCGCCCGCAACGCGGTGTTTATCGGCGGACTGCTCATCATTGCCGGACAGTTCACTCTGGCTGTTCCCTGTGTCCATACTTTCTTCCTCGGACTGCTGCTGATCATTCTGGGCACCGGTCTGCTCAAGCCCAATATCAGTGTGATGGTCGGCCAGCTCTACCCGAACGGCGGTGTGAAGCAGGATTCCGGCTTTACGATCTTCTACATGGGCATCAATGTCGGCTCGGCGATCGGACCGCTGCTGGTGGGATACCTGGGCGAGAAGGTCAACTGGCATCTGGGTTTCGCGGCCGCGGGACTGGGTATGGTGCTGGGCCTGATGCAGTTCAAGCTGACGGGACACTATCTGGGCAATATCGGTCTGCGCGGCGCGGATGAAAAGCCCGCGCGGAAGTCCTGGAACATCCTTTACGCCGGACTGGCGGCGCTGGCGATCCTGGTAGGACTGTGTATGCTGGGGATCCTCCCTCTGAACCCGGTCAAGCTGGCGGAGAAAGCCGCCATCGTCATCGTGGGACTGGCCTTGGTATTCTTCATCAACGCGTTCTTCTTTGCCAAACTGACCACGAACGAGAAAAAGCGTGTGGGCGTGATCGCCCTGCTCTTTATCGCCTCGGCCATGTTCTTCTCCGGTTTTGAACAGGCCGGCTCCTCCATGAACATCTTTGCCGAACGCTACACCGTGCGCGACATCGGTTTTCTGGGCGGGATCATCCCCGCTGCCTGGCTGACTCAGTTCAATCCGGTACCGGCCAGCTGGTTCCAGTCGCTGAACCCGGTTTTCATCATCATTCTGGCACCGATGGTCGCCTCCATGTGGCCCATGCTGGCTAAGCATCACTGCAACCCGCCGCTGATCATCAAGTTCGCGCTGGGTCTAATCATGCTGGCTCTGGGATTCCTGATCCTGGCCGCGGGCGCGCGGCTCGTGTCGGATGATACACAGGTATGGCCTACCTGGCTCATCATTACCTATTTAGTTCACACGCTGGGCGAACTCTGCCTGAGTCCGGTCGGTCTCAGCACGGTGTCCAAGCTCTCGCCCAAACGTCTGGTCGGTCAGATGATGGGCATCTGGTTCCTGGCCAGCTCGCTGGGCAACCTCATCGCGGGTCTGGTCGCGGGTCATATCAGCGCCGAACCGCAGGAAAAAGAACCGGTCGCGATCATTGAATCGGCGGATCAGGGCGAGCGGCTGGCCTCCACGGATGCCGCGCAAATCGCCCAAAACAACGTCATCGAGAAACAAAACCTGAAAGAGCTTCTGGATCAGGAACGCGAGATGGATCAAATCATCCAGCACAATTCACCGTTCCAGGACGAAGAAAGCTCCGGGATACTGATGTCCCGCCAGTTCATGCGGATCTTCTGGTTCGCGATGGGCGTGGCCGGATTGCTCTTTATCCTCTCCAAACCAGTGCGCAGCGTTACGCGCGAAATCGAATAGTTTTATAAAATGACCGGGCTTACTATCTATCTTCTGGCCATCCTGGTCGGGCTGGCCGCCGGAACGACCAGCGGTCTGCTGGGCATCGGCGGAGGTGTCATATTGATCCCATTGATGACGGCTGTGCTGAAATTCGACTTCAAACAGGCCGTGACCGCGTCGCTGATCATCATTATCCCCACGGCACTTTCAGGAGTGATAGGTCATTTATATCGAGCCTCTTCCTCGCAGACTCCCTATCCCCACTGGGGGCTGGTCATCGTCATCATCCTGGGCTCCATCGCCGGAGCGCAGCTGGGAAGCCTGCTTTGTCACTGGCTGGACGTGAGCATCCTGAAAAAGATCTTCGCGGTACTGCTGGTCATCACCGCTGTCAAACTCTTTATCCAGTCATGATCGTCGGCATCGGAACAGATATCGTTGAGGTGGAACGCATCCGCTCCCTGCTGGAGAAGAACGGAGAGACGTTCCTCAATAAAATACTGCGTCCCAATGAGATCAAAACCTGCCGCGGTTCCGCCAACAAAGTCCAGAGGATCGCCGCCCGTTTTGCCGCGAAAGAAGCTCTGGGCAAAGCCTTTGGAACCGGGATCTTCGGGGAGATCAACTGTGAGAACATAGAAATTTCCAACGGTGAAAACGGCGAACCGCGTATCACCCTGTTTGATAAAGCCGCGCTGATCCAGCAACGGCGCGGTGTGGACGCTATCCACGTATCACTCAGTCACACAGAACAATATGCCACGGCATTCGTGGTGCTGGAATCCCGATAAGTATGTCAACTCCTTCCCATGTCGCTCTCTGTCAAGGCTGTACCGATTACAGTCATCCCGCTGATGTTCAGGAACTGGTCAGCCAGGCTTTACAGATCCTCCATCTGCCCGAACACTTTATCCGCAAGGGCGACCATGTCGTCATCAAACCCAACTGGGTCAAGGAGCATGACGAACGCCATCCCGGCCCCGATTGCTGGGAGCATGTCGTCACCCATCCGGCCGTGATCGAAGCGGTCACCGGGTGGGCCGCGTCCCAACTGGACGGCAGCGGCAGGATCACGATCTGCGACGCGCCCCAGACTGATTCCTCTTTCGCGAAGATCCGTGAATACTGCCGGCTGGATGAGATCACCGCCAAACTGCAGTCGAAATATCCCGGTGTCCAAATCGCTCTGCTCGATCTGCGCCCGGAAGAATGGCACGCCGTGGACGGGATCACGGTCTCCAAAACAAAATTGCCGGGAGATCCTCTGGGCTCCACACACGTCCATCTGGATCAAGCCAGCGAGTTCTATCAGTTCAAAGGACTGGGCAAGCTCTTCGGCGCATCCATCGACATGGATGAAACCAACCGCCATCATGCGCAGGCCAACCATGAATACCTGCTTTGCCGCACGCCGATGGACGCAGACGTTCTGATCAATCTGCCCAAGATGAAGACCCACAAAAAAGTGGGGATCACCTGCGCGCTCAAGAATCTGGTCGGGATCAACGCCAACAAAAACTGGCTTCCACACCATACAGAAGGGACCCCCGATCAAGGCGGAGATCAATTCCCGGCCAACACCGCCAAAGCCAAACTGGAACATTCCTGGATGGGAGCCGCCAAACGCTGGATGAAAAAATATCCTTTTCTCTCCCGTATCTTTGTCCCTCTGAAAAGCGTGGGAAGAGTCTTCTTTGGAGATACTCAGAAAGTCGTCCGCTCCGGCAACTGGCATGGGAACGACACCTGCTGGCGCATGGTGTTGGATCTGAACAAGTGTATCTTTCAATTTCGCGGAGACAGTCAGCGCCGCTCCGAGCCGCTTCGTTATCTGACTGTTGTGGACGGTATCATTGCCGGAGAAGGCAACGGCCCCATGTCTCCTGATCCCGTCAAGATGGGTGTCATCATCGCCGGAACTCATCCTCTGGCAGTGGACTGCACCGTGGCCCGCTGCATGGGATTTGACTGGCAGCGCATCCGTATGCTGCGCAATGCCTTTGAAATCAAAGAAATGAATTTTGTCCCCTTCCGGCCGGAGGAATTGACCTATCAGACACCATCCGATCCGGAACCGCGCGTGCTCTCCAGCTTGAAACCTGTTCACTATTGCCGTCCGCACTTTGGCTGGGTCGGCGGCATTGAACTCGAAAAAAATCCGTGATATGAAGTATTCCAGACACCAACTCAATAAAGTCGGCTCCGTCCTGTCCGCGGATCCTGCCCCGGTAGATATGTTGAAAACCGCTGAAGCCACACTGATTGTCGATGACTGGAGAAAAACGCATCTTTCCGTTTTAGAGGATCTGTATAAACAAATTGGGGCCATTTTATATAACGCAAAGATTTACGCGGAATTTTCCTCTCAGCGACTCAAGCGAATGACTTCGATCATCGCCAAACTAAAACGCAACAAGGATATGGGACTGGGAGGGATGCAGGATATCGGCGGAGCGCGTTATGTTTTTACTAATGCACAGATTCTAAAGAAAGCTCAAGACTGTCTGGCACAAAATATCCCCAGCGGTTTCACCTTGGAACATGATATTTATGACTATGTTTCCTCCCCCAAAACAAGCGGTTACCGAAGCATCCATTTTGTTTATAAATATCATTCAGAAGATCCTGTCCTGGACGGTTTAAAAATCGAACTGCAGATCCGCACTCTCCTTCAGCATGCTTGGGCTACAGCAGTCGAGACAGCCGAATTGATCTCACTCTCTCCTTTGAAATCAGGGATCGGTGATGAGGATTGGCTGGAGTTCTTCCAGCTCACAAGCGCCATCTTCGCCCGAAAAGAGGATCTTCCTGTCGCGAAAGCTTATGAACGATTTACGCAAAGAGATTTCTGCCGCATCTACAACGAAAAAAATGAAGCTCACAAATTTTTAGATAAACTGCAGGCTCTCATCAAAACAGTAAAAACAACAGAGGAAAAACCTTTCAATCTTGGTTATATTGTTTTGTATATCAATTATATCCGGAAAACCGTCTCTATGCGCCACTTCCCAACAGAAGAGAGAGAGCAGGCCAACGTCCTCTATTCAAAGACAGAACGTCAAATCTCACCCGGTGAAGGTGCCGTTGTTCTTGTTTCTACAGCAGATATCAATGATCTAAAGAAAGCCTATCCCAGCTATTTCTTAAACGCAGCGGAATTTGTTCATGCACTCCAGGACTTCTCGGAGGAATGCAAGCAGATTGATACCCTTCATGACTAGTTTGATCCCAATAATGATTTTGGGCCAAACACAAAAAATCCCCGGTGGTATTTCACATCGGGGATCTTTGCTTTTATCTCAACTCACCACTGGGCGCTACTGCACACTGCGGTAAAACTTCTTATTTTTTCCGGTATTTACTGTATAAGTACCCTGAGCCCCTGAAACAGTTGTCCATTTCTTGCAGTCCGTGCTTTCCTGCAAGGTTCCCGTAAAGGTCAGCGTCAAGGTGTTATTCTTTTGTTTATAAGAAACTTTCGGCGGAACAGGTGGATTCCAAGCAGCTGTCGTTCTATCCTGCCATTTGTCATTCTCAATCTCTGCCTTCCAGGAAGCATTTCCCACGGGGTAATAGCTGGTCAATGTATATGGTGTTCCATCGTATATATCGTATCCCACATCAGGCACATTCCCTTGATAGTAAACACTGGTCAGATTATAACATTCCGCAAATACCCATGTTGCTATGTCTGTCACATTCGCTGGTATGACGATATTTTCCAGACTGTTACATTCAGCAAACGCTTTGTATCTAAGAAGGGTAACACTATTGCCTATAGTAACATGAGAGAGATTTGTACAATGCGAGAATGCTGAATCTTTGATTTCTGTCACACCGTTGCCAATCACGATACTGGGCAAACTGCTGCAGCTACAGAAAGCCATTGCACCCAGTTTTGTTACGCTGTCTGGAATCGTCGCTCGTGCCAAACTGTGACACCCTGAAAAAGCCGCATCCCCAATAGAGGTCACACAATCTGGAATAGTAACACCTGTCAATTTACCACACAAAAAGAATGCCACATTCTCTATCGTTTTTACACTATATGTAATGCCATTATTTTTGACGCTGTCCGGAATATCAATATCTCCTGATATGGATTGATTTTTTGCTTTTACAGAAACGGTTCCCTTGGAACCTGCTTCCGTTAAAACAGTGTATGACAAGTTGCCAACTGTGAAAGTATTTCCAACCGCTGCTTGAGAATGCAAAACCGCAAACAGCAAACAAGTCACAGTCAAAGAAAAATTTAACCGTTTATCTCCAAAATATCTTTTCATAAATCACAGTTTCACTCTGTCATCCAAGACCAACATAACAAATATTTCTTTGCGATACAATACATTCCATAACCAATTTGAAAAGAAAAAGATATATCCATCTTATCACTTTATCTTAAAAGCGCAGCCCGAATGGACCACGCTCACGTTTCATCACACTCCATCCCAACGATTATTTCACGCTGCGATAGAATTTCTTTCCTTTAGTAGTATCTACGTTGTAAGAATCCTGAACATTCAGAATAGGTGTCCAGTTCAACAAATCATTACTTTCTTGCAGTGTTCCTGTGAAAGTTAATGTTATGATCCCATTCTGATAATTATAAGAAATTTTCGTATTGGTTTGAGGCGGCGGATTCCAGACAGCAGTGTTCCTTTCGTACCATTGACCATTTGCATCAATTGCATCTTCCCAAGTAGCATTCCCTTCTGGATAATAACTGGTTAATACATCTGGTGAATGTTCATATATACCTTCATAAGTATATGATGTACGCTCGGCATAAGGCACGTCTCCCTGATAATAAACACTGGTCAGACTTTTACACCATTGAAATGCATATTTTCCAATAAAAGCTACACTGGCAGGTATAGATACACTCTTTAGTTTGCAAGATTCAAATGCTGCCTGTTCAATAGAAGTCACTCCATCAGGAACAACATACGATTTTTCATTCTTTCCTGTAGGATATTGAATCAAAGAGGTTCGATCTTTATTGAACAATACTCCTCCCATACTGCAATAAGCTGAATTTTCTTCATTTACGAATATTTCAGTCAAACCCATACTAAAGAATGCATACATTCCAATAGAAATCAATCCCTTACCAATGGTTGCATTCGTCAAAATGGTACATCCATAGAATGTATAATCTCCAATAGAAGTCACATTGTCAGGAATAATAATACTAGTTAAACTTTTGCAATCTTGAAATGCGTAACTTCCAATAGAAGTTACGCCATTTCCTATAGTAATACTCCTTAGGTTGACACAACTCATGAATGCTCCATGTCCAATAGAAGTTACACTATCAGGAATCGTTACACTAATCAATCTTTCACAATCTTGAAATGCGTAACTTCCAATAGAAGACAAACTATTACTTAATATGACACTAACTAGTTTTTTGCACCCATTAAATACATTATCCCCCATAAAAATCACACTATCCGGAATCGTAATATCAGAGAGCCTATCACAATAATCGAATGCCTGATTTCCAATCGATATTACACTGTCTGGTATAACTATGTCCATCAAAGCGTCACACTGTATAAATGCACGTTCTTCTATGGAAGTTACAGTATCCGGAATTGTTATACTCGTTAGCTTACGACAAAAACCAAATGACTGACGACCAAGAGAAGTCACACTACTAGGAATAATGACACCAGTTAAATTACCACAAGATTTAAATCCATCATCTTCAATAGAAACAACACTATACGTAATCCCATTATTTTTCACAAAAGATGGTATTGTGATATCTCCAATAATACCAGAATCTGTACTTCCAACAGAAACTGTTCCTGTGGCACCATTTTCAGTACGAACTGTATAATCCAGATCACCTATTGTGAAGATTTCTCCCACAAAAGCTTGGGATTGCGATGTATTGAACATTATGCATGAGACAGCCAGACAGGATGCTCCCAGTATTTTATAATTTAATTTCTTCATTATGAATTATCTTTCTCACAGTTCTAAGCTGTTGCTATAAGCGGAAAGATCTGAAGAAATTTGAGAAGGATTCCGACGGGAAAAAGATGAAGTGAGAAAAGGGTGAATCTTCAAAATAGAAATTTTAAGTTCCAACCCAAAATTGTCCTATCTGTTTCCCACACAGAGGCTCGGCAAAGCCCGGCAAAAGGAAACACGAAGAGACACCCCACAAGGGGATGTTCTCAACAAGTTTGGTCTTTTGCCTGAAATTTTGCCGATTTCTGTGTAGACCTAATTGTCTTACGCTAAAGCGTTAAAACTATATTGTTAATAACTTATTTTCTTTTCCCGTTCCTCAGGCGGCACCCGCCGCCGAGGAACGACA
>DBVN01000082.1:25204-25345 GCA_002308515.1 Verrucomicrobia bacterium UBA1263
TTCCGTCACCGGTTCCCGGTGAGGTATTTGTGGTGTGATCTTACCGGGGGTGCGCAAGCGCACCAGCCCGGCTACCATCAAATCACCCTTTCAGAGTTTCAGAATGAATCCCTGCGGGATTTTACAATCACAGAGCCATGC
>DBVN01000016.1:0-10911 GCA_002308515.1 Verrucomicrobia bacterium UBA1263
AAGCGTTCAGCTGTTCATCACTCAGCAGCGTACCATAATTGATCGGAGCGGGTGTTGCCCATCTGATCACAGGTGTCGCCTTAGTCACTTTCAGGATCGCACTCACTTCACCGTCTGCGAAGTTAGGATCACCAGAGATGAACTTCGCTGTCACTTCGTTCTCACCAACCGGCAGACCGGACATATTCGGATAAACGAACTGACCAGCCACATTGGCAGAGGCGTTCTCCTGGGCAGCTGTCGCGGCAGAACCGTATGTCAGCGGAGCAGGATTCCAACTCAGGGTCGGTTCCGCAGGTTCCACTGTCACAGGCAGCCAATCGGTATCCTTCTCGATACCTTCATATTCACCAGCACCCACGAAGATGGCCTTCACCTGGTATTCACCAGCGTCAAGGATCGTACCTTCAGGCAGTTCCACACCATCCTCAAAGATGTTGTAGATCAGCTCGTCGCCTTCAGCCAGGACTGAACCGTCAACTGTGTTGATCGCTTTGGCGTTCAGCTCGATCACATCACCGTAGGTAATGACCGCGGGAACATCCCACTGGACCTCAATGAGGTCGGCGCTCGGATTGACATTGATAGTTACTTCGATCGCTTCCTCAGGATCCGCATAGTTGCTGTCTTCGGATGTGAACACAACTGTCAGAGTGTGTTCGCCCAATCCCGGAGCAACACCAGCTTCATCCACGAGTTCACCGTCCAGGTAGAGTTCAAAGCTTCCCGCGACTTCTTCGCCGTCAATACCATAAGCATTGGCACCGAAGCTCTCAGGAGTCAGCGTCGTTCCATAGATGAACGAGTCACTGTCAATAACGACATCCACTTCAGCCGGATCAACGATCAGCGTCGTGTAGGTCATCACAGCTTCATAGTTGGCTGTATCCTCCGGAGTGAACAGGACAGCCAGCGTATATTCACCAGCATCCAGTCTTTCCACAGAAGGATCCACATCCACATACTCTTCTTCGGCTTCTTCAGTCTCATCTTCAGAGACAGCGGACAATACGACAACAGGAACTTTCACAGAATATGTGAATGTACCCGCTACACTCGCTGTCGCGCCAGTAACGGTATCGTCGATGAGGTCACCGTAGATAATGCTCACCGGATCGTCAACTGTGACTGTCGGCGTGGCCATCTCAACATAAATCGTTACAGAGGCTGTCGCCGTGTTGTAATTTTCAGCATCCGTCGGATTGAATGTCACCGTAAGGGTATTTTTGCCAGACGGGAGGATCGTTCCGGCAGCCGGGCTGTAATCAAACGTACCATCCGCATTGGCGGTAGCGTTCAACTGATTACCGCTCAGAGCTGTACCGTAATCAATATCCGCAGGATCATTCCAAGTGATCACCGGAGTCGCTTTCACGACCTTCAGTGTCGCGTTCACTTCAGCGTTCGTATAGTTCGGATCTTCAGAAATGAAGTTCGCTGTTACCTCGTACTCACCGACATTGTAACCATTCATATCCGGATACTCAAAGTGTCCGGCGATCGTAGAGGTCGCGTTCTTCTGAGCGGCACCCGCTTCTTTACCGTATTCCAGAGGAGCAGGATTCCATGTCAGATCCGCTGTAGGATCAGCACCGAAGATCTCGATGTTCGCGTAGGCGATACCGCTTTCATAGTTGCGGGTATCCTTCGGAGTCCAGGGAGCAACCAGTGTATAGACACCCACATTGGTCGGCATCTCATTTCTTGGATAGTCGAAGGTACCTTCAACTTCCTCACCGGTAACAACAGAGATCGCTTTCGCGTTGAATTGTTTCTCGTCTGTCGGAGTATCACCGTAGTTCATATCCTCGGCGGGCCATACGAAACGGATGGGTGCCTTCAGGATCACCAGGTGACCCGTCACAGGATCGACCTTGCTGTAGTTCGGATCTTCCGGAGTGAACGGAGCGTTCAGATCGTATTCACCCACTTCGGTCGGCCATACCGGTTTTTCAGGATAATCGAAGGAACCGGAAACATCCGCCTTGGCGTTGTACTGATTGTCACCAGGAGTCTGTCCGTAGAACATCGGGAACGGGAACCACAGAGCGTTCGGGTTCTTTCCGGTCACGACTAACTCGACCTTCTTCTCAGCAGGATCATAGCTGGCAGTATCTTCCGGTGTGAATTCAACCTTCAGATAGTATGTACCCACTTCCAGCACGACACCAGCTTGACCCGGTATCTCGCTGCCGTCAGGGAAGATGATGCTGTACACCTTGGTGCCAGCCACTTCATTGCCTGTTTCAGCGTCTTTGACGACCGCTTGGAAGTAGTCGTCGGTCAGCTCTGTTCCATAGGTGATCGGAGAAACGATCGTCCAATCAATGATCACAGAACCATAGATGTCGATGACACCAGTCTTTTCGGTTTCAATGTAGTTGATCTCATCGGCAGCCGGTGTGAACACCGCTTTCACGACATAAGAACCACTGGCCAGAGGCTGTTGGACATCAGCGAACGCGACATCATCCACGAAGAAGGCTAATGTGCCTTCCACTGTTTCATAATCTTGTCCGTCCTCAGTCTCGACACCATTTACGGTCGTGGCTTCAGTCAGATCGTCCACAGTCAATTCTGTGCCGAAAGGAACCTGGATGGTTTCAATTTCAACAGTCGGCTCAACCGGCAGCACATTCAGACCTTTTTCAACATAGGTCTCGGCTTCATAGTTGTCCGCGTCATCACCGGTCGGGGTGAAGATCGCTCTGAGCATGTATTGAGGATCACCCTCAGCCAGAACATTGAGATATATCTCAGTCGGATCCAGATCGATCAGGTTGTACTCACCTGTGGTCGGATCATACTCATAAGCCTCGAATGTGAACTCGCCTTCCAATTCATTGCCGTCATAGCCCTTGGCAGACGCGTTGATCTTCGGATCAGCCGGATCGATCAGTGTACCGTAGTCGATCTCAATGATCTCCTGCGGATTGGTCGGTTCAGAACCAATCGTCAATTCCGGAGACGCTTTCTTCACAGTCAGGGTCTGAGTGAGACCTTCCTTGTGATTGTAGTTCGGATCATTCGGGACAAATGTCGCGGTCAGGGTATGCTCACCAGCAGGCAGGATCTCGCCCAGGGCAGGATTCTGATCAGCGGCAGTACCATCGACTCTGTTCGTACCAACCAAACCATACATCAGGTCGCTGTACTGAGCATTGCTCAGCGGTGTGCCGTATTCGATAGCGTCAGGAGTTTCCCAAACCACTTCGTCCAGATCCGCGTACTTGACATAGATCAGATTGAATACCGTAACAGCCTCGTAATTCTTCGCGTAGCTTCCAGTCGGGGTGAAGGTCACATACAGAGTGTTCCAACCCGCCGGCAGTTTGGTCGCGGGAACGGTGTAGATCATCGAACCGGTCATACTGGATTTACCCGTGTTCGTCTTGCTCTTGCACACATACGCGTTCAGTTGATCCGCGTCAGTCAATTCCGTGCCGTAAGTGATATCAGGCAGCTGATACACAGGCGCTTCAGGTATTTCCATACCCGCGGGCACCGGTTCATTCGGACCTAACTTCTTCGGATTCCACGCGATCACCGGAGTTCCTTTCTTGACGATCAAGTCAACAATCACCGGATCCGGCTGCGCGTATTCTGTCAGGGTCTCATTCACCACGAATTCAACCTTCAGATGATCAGCATATTCACCAGCCTCCGGCGTATTCGCTGTGGGTTTGATCACATTTCCGCTCTTCGTCCATGTATAGACGAAGTTACCCAGATTGCTTATATCCTCGTTACCCACCTTAACTGTGGCATTGAGGAGTTCACCCATTGTGCTGCGCGCACCATTTTCATCAGTGTAACCGATCTCCTGAGGATCAGCCCATTCGATCACCGGCTTGGCCTGCACCAGCAGAACGACTACCGCTGTGGCAGCTTTGTAATTATCAGCATACTGCTGATCCGGAGTGAATGTCACGGACAGGATGTTTTCACCAAGAGGAAGATCAGCTGTACCTTCGGCCGGTTCATACACGTATGTACCGGTGATCTCGACCAGAGGATCAGCGTTCTTGTCTTCCACGGCCAGAGCGTTCAGTTGAACGCCGTCCGCTTTGATACCGCGCTGATTATCGTCACGAACCAGAGCTGTTCCCTGGATGATCGGATCAGGCTTGATCCAAATAATGTCGGGTTCCTTCACACCAACGGTGAGAGTACCTTCCACAATGGTGATCTCATAATTGTCAGCGGCCGCGGCAGGAGTGATAGGATATTCACCCACCGGGTCACCCTGCACGTATGTGCAAGTTACTGTAACAGGAGTGGTCAACACGCTCTCGTCTTCGCCATTGACGAAGCCTTCGATGGTGTAGGTATATTCCGGAGCTTCCGCGTTGAACAGGATGGATTTATCTTCCGCGGTGAGTGTCAATGTGGCTTTTTCCACTTCGATTTGGACTTCCGCGTCAACTGTTTCGTAATTCTCCGGGTGTTCCGGGCGATAAGTATCGCCACTGGCAACGAAAGATGTCAGTTTCAGTGTCTGAGTACCAACAGGAAGAACTGTATCCAGAACCGGCTCATAAGTCGCGGTACCTTCAACGGTGACTTCTCCCTGACCTTCCACTGTCCATGTGAAGGTGGCGTTCAGCTGATCATCACTCAGCGGTGTGCCGTAAGTGATCGGTGTTGTCGGTTCCCAAGTCACGATCGGAGTCGCTTTCAGAACATTGATGGTGACTGTCTTGGTCGCCGTGCTGTAGTTGTCAGATTCCGGAGTGAAGGTCACTGTGATCGGCTGATCATCAGCAGCGTTCAGGATCATACCTTCCGCGGGATCATAAGCATAAGTGCCAGGGATCTCAGCACCGGTGGAATCCTTGGCGACAGCGTTCAGCTGTTCACCCAGTTTCAGAGCTGTACCGTAAACGATGTCTTGCAGTTTACCATCCACGCCCCAGTCAATGGTCGGATCTTCTTTTTCCACGACCACTGTCGCTGTGGCAGTGACAACTTCATAGTTGTCTGTGTCGGTCGGAGTGAAAGTCACACTCAGTCTGTTTTCTCCAACAGGGAGGATCTCTCCATCAGCGGGAGTATAAACAGGCGTACCGTCCACAACTACATCCTGACCACCAATAGTCCAGGTGAATTCAGCGTTCAGCTGATCACCGCTCAGCGGAGTGCCGTAGGTGATCGGGCTCAGCGGATCCCAGGTTACGATCGGGGTCGCTTTCAGAACATTGATCCACACAGAACCGGTCGCTGTTTCATAAGTATCAGAATCGGTCGGAGTGAAGGTCACTTTCAGTTCATGTCTGCCAGCAGGAAGGATATTGCCTTCTTCCGGGATATAGACATAACGACCGTCAACCTTAGTTCCGTCTTCTGTTGTCGCAAGAGCGTTCAGTTGAATTTTTCCTTCCGGATCTAATATACCGCGTTGATCCATTTCCATAGCCAAACCCAGTGCTGTACCATAATAGATATCAACCGGGGTCGCCCAGGTTATGGTAACCGGAACCTTTGTGAAGACTTCCACCGTGCGTGTCACAGTGACAGCCTCATAATTGGTCGCGGAATTACCCGTCGGGGTAAAGGTCACGGTCAGGGTCTGTTCAGGCACTTGATCCAGTGTCACAGGAAGAGTGGGATCATAAACGAAATCACCTTCTACATCTTCTCTTGCACCAGCAGCGGGTGCGTTCGGTATTTCGATACCGGCAGCAGTCGCATTGCGAGCGAATTGAGTCCCCTTCTCTACACGATCAGGAGTTTCCCATTCGATCACCGGGGTCGCCTTCTTCACGATCAGGGTTCTGTCCGCAACAGCAGGATTATAATTCTGATTATCCGGCGTAAAGGTCAGAGTCAGAGGATATTCACCCGCGTTCGGATAGGTATCCAGCATATCAGGATCCGTAGTGATCGTACCCGCAAAGGTCGTGGTATAGTGGATATTGTCTGTGGTGAACTCATCACCATAGGTCAGAGTATCCAGAGTCGGATCGCCCCAGCTGAACTGGTCATCAGTCAGATCCGCCTTATTCACTACGATTTCTACAGTTGCTGTCGCTTCCAGATAGTTCGGATTATCCGGGACAAATGTCACGTTCAGGGTATGAGTACCCGCATCCAGAATCGTACCCGCGGCAGGATCATAGGTAAAAGTACCAGTGAGGATCTTGCCGTTCGGGCCGCCGGCAGCGGTACCAATGGTGCTCACGTCGATCGTGACGCACTTCGCGTTCAGCTGAACATCGCTCAGCGGTGTACCATAAGTGATCGCCTCAGGTGTAGCCCATTCCAGTTCCGCGACAGCCGGATCAACGAACAGATACTGGTGCTGACGACCGTCATAGTCATCTGTCTTCAGTTCAGACTTCTCCGGATCGAGGAAGTAATAAGCGAAGATATTGTAAGGTCCGCCAACAGGATAGAGAACTTTCTCTACCACAAATTGAAACTTACCTGTAGCAGTAGGATCATCGATCGGTGTTCCATCCGCTTTGGTAACAGTAATTTGTCCATCCAGAACCAACTGGTCATTAATGGGAGTACCATAAGGAAGGTGAATTCCTTCAGGATCACCTTGAGTTGGATTAGGATCCGGTATCCAATTGACAACAACTGTCTCCAGATTGTTACCGCCCACCGTGGGGGCTGTAGGCCAACTATACTCGAAACCAGCAGGGCCTTCGGCAAACGCCGTTAATGGCAGTAATGTCGCTAAACCAAGCCCCAATACTGCTCCTTTTACACTCGTCGAGAGCCAGGAAGGGCGCCCCGAAGAGTACGCATTTTGGAGGTTGCTCAAGTTCTGCGCATTACCGCTCCCTGAATCAACTCCATAATTGAATCTGTTATTTTTATCTAGCATAAATAATCTCCCATTATCGTAAGCAGATCATCGAAGGACACACTCTACGTTGTTTTAAAGGTTACTCTAAAATAACGTCGGTGATTATCCTTCACCTTTCGAGTTAAAAAATTTTTCAAAAAAATTGAATAAAACTTGGAAACTGTCTCTCACGCCCTCCTATATATCAGAACGTTTAAGACTCCGTTTTACCTCACTTTATCAGAAGAATTTCCAAACCTCTAGAGCCGCCTTACTTCTATAATGTACTTATTCTAACAGAGTTATATCAACTAATCGTTTTGTTATTAACACTGTCCTCATTAGTGGCCACCCGGCCACCTGAAGCACGTTAGAAATAATAGCATAAAATGTCCAGTCGTCAAGCGAAAAGCCCTAAAGGTTAGGCAATAAGAGACCCGAAAAATACCCCCGGGAAGGTATTTTCCTGACAAAAATTGACCCGAAAACAGATCCCACAGCACCCCTCCATGCGAAAAAAAATGAACCCCGGAGCCGCGCGGCGGCAGCGCAAAAAAAAAATACGAAGCCCCCTCAAGGCAAAAATAAAAGAATTTTTTATTTACAAAAGAGGGGTTGATGAAGTAGATTAAACACGCGCGGGGTGCTGTAACACCCCGCACGTGTTGTGGATGTTATCTCATCCGCTTATTCATCAAAATGATGAACAGGATGTTTATTGTTAGGGTTACTAAGTCTTCGATAATCATCTTTTTTGTCACCTCCTTCCAATGGTTATTTCCAATCATTTTGTGAAAGGTTTCAAACAAAATTCATAGAGAAGAAGGCAGATGAAACAAAAGACTTCAGCCCGGAACTTTCATCCGCAACGACTTGATTTTATATTATTTGTTGGGGAATATCAAATTTTTGTTCGCAAAAAAGAGTTTGATGCGCGAAGAGGTACGGCTGACACGGATAAAATTTTTAATATTTCGTAACTTTTGGCACAAGGCGGTGTTTTCCTCTGTGGTTTATTGTTTTTTGCAAAGAACATGAGTGCTAAAACTATTTTGATCAGCGCGGCCGTGTGCGCCGCGGTCATCGGAGTCAGCGGTTACTGCGTGCTGAACGCGGAGCGCCAGGCTGCCGAAGAGGTATCTAAACGCAGTGCCGAGTGGGACGCGGAACGCGCGGAGCTGGAATCCCGGCTGGCAAACGCCCAGTCCGGTGGGATCGCGATCCCCGAAAATGTGGAAATATCTTCCTCGATGGATCCGATCCTGTTGGTGGAACGGCTGAAGAAGCTGGACGCCAACGACAACCGTAAGAAACTGCGCGAGGCGCTGTTCTCCTTCCAGGGACTGGTGGAAGCCGGCACGAACTCGATCCCGGCCATCCGCAATTACTTTACCAGCGGCGAAAACGTGGCGCTGACCGGCGGGAATAATGGCAATCCTTTTGGAGGAGGCGGCCCCAACTTTGGCGGCAATAATGCTAACAACGGCAATAATTTCAGAGGCCCGAACGGCGGAGGTTTCGGCGGAGCGAACTTTGGCGGAATGAATTTCGGCGGCGGACGCAATTCCGCGGTACCGGCCAGCACACGCATCGGTCTGATAGACGTTCTGCACGATATCGGCGTGGAAGAGGCTTATATTCTTCTGGGCCAGATCGTTCCCACTGTGACTGAGGCCAGAGAGCTGGTGTATCTTTCCGGTATCCTTCAATCTATCGACCCCAGCTCGTTTGTGGGCACAACGGTCACGACCGCGCGCAATCTGCTGGCGGACAGCAATATCAGCAATGGCGACAAACGTCAGCTGATGAATCTGCTCTCACAGCTGGGCGATACGGAATACGCCGCGGCAATGCTGGATAATCTGTATGTGGACGGCCGTCTGGACGGCGCGACGCTGGATTTCCTGACCCGTACCCTGGGTGAAGGCGCGATCCCCACGATCTATAACGCCTTTATGGATGCCAACGCCAGCGATCAGGACCGTGCGCGGCTGCTGATGTCCACGATGAACTATATCGGCTCGAATCAGCAGGCTACCGAGATGTTCAACACGGCTTTCGCGGGAGTCTCGGAGAACCGCGGACTGCAAAACATGATGCTGATGGGGCTTTCCGGCATAGGACCGGGACAAAATATCACACCGGACGTGGCCGCTAACCGTCTGGCCGTGCTGAATTCCCTTCAGCAGCAGTATAATGATCCCTCTATGAACAACGTCTTCGCCGCGGCACGGACGCAGCTGGAGTACTATTCCAATCCGACCGCGTATGATCAACCACCACAGATCGATATGCGCCAAATCATGGGCGGCGGACGCGGTGGAAACTGGGGCGGAAACCGTGGCCCCGGAGGCAATAACCGCGGCAATCGAGGCGGCGGCAACTGGGGCGGAGGCTTCGGCGGCGGACGCTAGTTTTTTGCCGGGAGTGTTTTTATCATAATTTACGTGTATTACGTGTACATGTGGGCGGGATTTCCCGCCCTTTTTTTGTCGCGGGTGCGGTTTTTATTTTACTTTTCGGGCCGCTTGCGCTTTGATAGAGGCGGTTGCGGTTGTTCCTGCCCGGAAGTCCTCCTGTTTCCTCAGCACAAAACATCAGCCGTGAATCTATAGAAAATTATGTCTTTGTTTGAAGCTTTACCCGACGTATTTCAGGGTGTTACTACGTTATTCCAAAGCGATCCTAAAATCGCTATTGCCCGAATCCTCCTGATCCTGCTTGGTTTTCTGATGATGTACCTGGGACGCAAAGGCGTTCTGGAAGGTCTGATCATGATCCCGATGGGGCTTGGCATGGCGGCCATCAACGCCTCGGTGATGGTGTTCGATCCGCTGGGCATCCACGCGCACGCCGGCGGGATGAGTACCCTCTTTCTGGAGGCGCAGGTGGGCGCGGGAGTGGACTCCGCGCAGGCCGCCGCGGATACGATCAAGATCTTGGGCATTGACTGGCTGCAGCCCATCTACACGCTCACGTTCAGCAACAACCTGATCGCCTGCGTCGTGTTCATGGGAGTCGGCTCGCTGCTGGATATCGGCTACGTGCTGGCGCGGCCCTTTGTCTGCATGACGATCGCGCTCTTTGCCGAGCTGGGAACGATGGTGGTCTTCCCGCTGGCGATCTACTGCTTCCACTTTACACCGCAGGAAGCCGCGGCCATCTCGGTCGTAGGCGGCGCGGACGGCCCGATGGTGCTGTTCACCTCGCTGCTGCTCTCGCCGCATCTGTTCGTGCCGATCGCGGTGGTAGCGTACCTCTATCTGGGGCTGTGCTACGGCGGCTATCCTTATCTGATCAAAATGATCGTGCCCAAGCGGCTGATCGCGCTCAAAATGCCCGCTCCGGCCAAGAAGCCCGTGGAATATAATTCCATGGAAAAAATGGCTGTGGCCGCGATCCTCTNNGCTGCTGCTGCCGATCGCCGGTCCGCTGATCTTCTCACTGTTCCTGGGGATCGTGATCCGCGAATCCGGCATCAAGGCTTTTCAGGATCTGGTCAGCGGCCCGATGCTCTACACGGCTACCCTCTTTCTGGGAATGACGCTGGGCATTCTTTGCGACGCGAACACGATCCTGGATCCCAAAGTGCTGCCCCTGCTGCTGCTGGGAATGCTGGCGCTGCTGATCTCCGGCATCGGTGGCATCATCGGCGGTCTGTTCATGTACTGGGTCAGCGGCGGCAAGATCAATCCCGTGGTCGGCGTGGCCGGTGTCAGCTGTGTGCCCACAACGGCCAAGGTCGCGCAGAAGGTCGTCAGCAAAGCGAACCCCTCCTCCATCGTGCTGCCTCTGGCGCTGGGATGCTGTGTCAGCGGCGTGATCACCTCGGCTATCATCTCTGGCATCTTCTGCAGTCTGCTGAAGGGAGATTCCACGATCGCTCAAACCCTGATGTCATTTGTAACCCGGTAACCGCTAAGAAACACAAAATATGGAACTGATCCAAATCACACTTTCGATTTACGCGCTGGCCATCGGCGTAGCTTTCTTCATCGCGCTGGTATTGGTGCTGATGGGAAAATTGATCAAACTGGCAGGCCTCAAAGATGACGCTCCTGCCGCTATCCCCGGCACTCCGGCCGGTCAGATCATGCCCAACGCCGGAACCAACT
>DBVN01000016.1:10985-27122 GCA_002308515.1 Verrucomicrobia bacterium UBA1263
GACGGATTCCAGTCCGTTTTCGGTGCCAGAGTGTTCTCCAAAGATTATCTGCCGCTGGTGGAATACGCTTCCAAGGAATGCGGCATCAAACACCTGGAAGCCGGCGGCGGCGCGCTTTTCCAATCGGCTTTCTTCTACACCAGGGAGAACGGCTTCGACGTGATGGACGCTTTCCGCAAGGCGGCCGGTCCCGACGCGGAACTGCAAACGCTTTCGCGCGGCATCAATATCGTCGCACTCAAAGCCCAGCCCAAAGACGTGATCGATCTCCATGCCAAAATGTTCAAAAAACATGGCATGAGCATCATCCGCAATTTTGACGCTCTGAACGATGTCAATAACCTGATCTGGAGCGGCCAGTGCATCCACAACGCCGGTCTGAAACACGAGGTCACCGTCACCATGATGGAGCTGCCTCCGGGCTGCACCGGCGCGCATGATGTCCCCTTCTATGAAAAGACGCTGCGGAACATTCTGGACGCGGGCATTCCTTTCTACAGTGTCGCCTTCAAGGACGCGACGGGAACTTCCTGTCCGCGGAAAGTGCATGAGACCATCAAGATGGCCCGCAAGCTCCTGGGCAAGGACGCGCGCATCGTTTTCCATTCACATGAAACGCCGGGCACCTGTACGCATTCCTATATTGCCGCGATCGAGGCCGGTGTCAGCCAGATAGACCTGGCGCTGGCTCCCGTCTCCGGAGGCACCAGTCAGCCGGACGTGATCACGCTCTGGCACGCGCTGCGCGGAACGGAATACACTCTGGATGTGGACATCGACAAAATTTTCAAGCTCTCCGAAATGTTCAAGGAAGCGATGAAGGATTACTTCATCCCGCCGGAAGCCACCAAGGTGGAACCTGTCATCCCGCTGTTCCCGATGCCGGGCGGAGCGCTCACGGCCAACACTCAGATGCTGCGCGACAATAATCTGATGGATAAATATCCGCTCTTTATCGGCGCTATGGGCGAGGTCGTCAAGAAAGGCGGTTTCGGCACTTCTGTCACGCCCGTTTCGCAGTTCTACTTCCAGCAGGCNNAACATCCCGTTCTTCCCGCTTCCTGGTGGAGCACTCACCGCAAACACACAGATGCTCAGAGACAATGGCCTTATGGACAGATATCCTGAGATCGTCGCCGCAATGGGTGACACAGTCGCAAAGGGTGGTTTCGGAACATCAGTCACCCCTGTCTCACAGTTCTACTTCCAGCAGGCTTTCAACAACGTCATGTTCGGTCCCTGGAAGAAGATCGCCGAAGGCTACGGCAATATGGTGCTGGGCTACCTGGGCAAGACTCCGGTCGCGCCCGATCCGGAAGTGGTGAAGATCGCCGCCGAACAGCTGGGCAAACAGCCGACTACCGATCACCTCTCCGCGCTGGAAGCCGATCCCAAGAAGGGACTGAAAGCCGCCCGCGAGCGTCTGGAAAAAGAGAACCTGCCCGTCACCGACGAGAATCTCTTCATCGTGGCCTCCTGCGAGGACAAAGGCATCCTCTTCCTGCAAGGCAAATCCACAATCGGTGTCCGCAAAAAACAACCGGAAGCCAAGACCGTCAAAGCCGCCGGAACTAAACCGAACGCTTACGATGTCAGTGTCAACGGTCAGAATTACACTGTCCGTTTCGAGGGCAGTAACGCGGTGGTCAACGGCACCACATATCAGGTCGCTGTCAAAGAAGCGAGCACCGCTCCCGCGGCCAGTGCTTCTTCCGCTCCGGCTGCCGGAACGGAGGTCAAGTCTCAGCTGCCCGGTCTGGTGCTGCGCATCGAGAAACCTGTCGGCACCGCTGTCAAGAAGGGTGATGTCATCCTGGTCGTTGAATCCATGAAGATGGAAACACCGGTCGTCTCTCCCATTGATGGAACGGTCGCCCAGATCGCCGTCACCCAGGGTGTCCAGGTGGCCGCGGAACAACTGCTGGCCGTGGTGAAATAAACACCGCGCTCAGCCCATTAAAAATCCCCGGAGAAAACCTTCGGGGATTTTTTTCGTTCTGATTTGGATCAAAACCGTTATTAGAATTATTTTGAAGTGTGTCACATATTATTTGTTTCTCATTTCATCCATGCTCTATTTAATGTTATTCATTTGCTTTTTTTACTGATTTCTTTACGAAAGTCCTGAAGATATTTTTTATTATCTTTGTTCTTTTCAGATGACTTTTTAGCATATATGTCACCTTTTTCAAAATCTCCAGTCATGTAATAGATTTTCGCACGATAAAAATCCGTATCCACTTTTTTTGTTTCATCTTCAACTTTATCAGCCTCATCTAACAGTTCTAGTGCAAAATTTACAGATGACTGTCCATCACCTAAAAGCACAACCATATATGCTTGTATGCATAACCCTTCCGGATTATTCTTAAGTAATTCTTTTAATTCATTCTGTACAGCGATTATGTCTTTTTCGGTCGATTCTTCGTTTCCAATAGTGTCCCAATATTTTCTTCTTATTTTTCTTTCTTCCGTATTATTCTCGGCCGTTTTTTTAGCTCTCATTTCATTGATCAATTCTTCCACTTCTTTTTGACTATAGGAAACGTTCGCTTTTTTCAAATGTCCATATACTTCATCCATGTCAATTTCATCTATTGGAATAGACAACGCCTGATTACCTTCATAAAAATCAACGGGGAACCAATCAGAAACCGGCTTCAATGTCCAACTGCGAGGCAGCCATACATAAATAAATCGAGGCAATATATATGTGATCAGTGCCCCATCGCGTGCAAGTCGAACCATTGTTTTATTCTCCTGGATCACCTTTTCCATATTAAGGTTTGTATCAAAAAAGAAGAGTGTTTCATGATAATAATCATTTTCATTAGTTAGCATTAATTTATCAGCTTCACTTATCTCTGCATATATGCTTTTAGTGTTTCCATCATGTTCGTATTGTAACTCCGCATAAATATTAACTGGAGGTTTCGCTTGTATCCAAAAAAATTGAAGTCTGGGCCAACTACCTTCCGGTGTATCTACTCCAGCCGCTCCTTGTACTTTTTTAGCTGATTTCAAAGTAGTCTTTTCCAACATAGGTAACACCTGAATTCGCAAGGCAAGCTTTTGCACCGTTGTCTTTTCATTTCCAAGAGAAGTCTTCAAACTATTTATATCTCTGTTCTTGTATTCTTCAAAATATTTTTGTCTGTATTTAGGTCCACTTATAAAGGCTTCATCGATAACACATGCCAATACAAGCATTAGAAACAATCCTCCAAAAATTATGGAGGTATAAAAGAATATTTTTTTGATTTTCATAATCAAGTATTTCTATCTTTTAAATTTAGACACAATCCCACGCGGTTATTGTAGATTTCCCCCAGAATGCCGTCAACATTTTTAAAAAATATGAAAATGGGATCAATCTCTGTTTGCGGTGGCACGTTTTATGCTGTACTATAGACACGTGTTCCGTGCAGAAACGGTTCAAAAAGAATATGGATTTATCACAATATAGATTCAAAAGAGAAGAAAGGTATTCAGCGAAACGCTCGATACAGGCTCACAACTTTTCATTCAAAGCGCCGGACGCTCAATCTGTCAGCCTGATAGGCGATTTCAACCAATGGGATCCCTCCGTGCATCCTATGAAAAAACAGGCTGACGGCTTTTGGACGATCCAGATTCCCCTGCACCACGGACACCACCGCTATCAATTCATGGTGGATGGAGTACCAACACTGGACCCGATGGCACAAGGCATCGTGCGCAATGAAAAGAATGAGCGCGTCTCCCTGGTGGCTATCAGTTAAACTTTTTCTCAATCAACGCGAAAAGCTCCCGAACGGGAGCTTTTTTGTTTTCAGGCTATGAACCAGCGGCTCTATTTCAGAGCGATCTGACAGTTCAGTTTCCGGCCTTTGGCAATGTCGAAATTCAGCACTTCAAAAGTCACACTGGGAATACTGCCGTCTAATTCCACTTGCAGACGGGAGCTTCCCGGCGGGATCCTCAGCGTCTCAGGCAGCTTCACGCCATTCCCTGCCGCCTTCAGATCAAGGATGAACGGCAGATCGTTTCTGCAAACGATGCCGGCCGCTCCTTTGCGGACACCTTCATCCATCAATTTCAAGCTGAATGCCTTCTCGAAAATAGCTTTCAGCCAGACCTCGTTGCCGATCAGCAGATCGCGGACACCCGGCAGATAATAATAGACCGCCGTGCGACCTTCATTCAGCGCCTCGCGCACACCTTCCAGACTGCGTTCTTTCACGAACAACAGCGTCATGGGACGATGCTCGCCCAGGCTCCAGTTGGTCATGTAGGCCGTGGCGGTATGACAGTCGGAATTGCCGAACATCGTCACGTTATACCGCTGACACCACTGCATGACATCCGGCTGATAATCACGGGCATCGCCTTCAAAACCGTTGACCACCTCGAAGCCTTTCAGGATGCCTTCCCTCAGGAGGACATCCATTTCTGGGTACCAGGTGGACTTGAGTTCCTTCTGCCCCCAGGCCGGATGGTTCCAGAAAATGAAAGCGTCCTGTTTGGCCGCGGCGTAAACCGCGTCCATCAGCTTCTCCTGGATCAGCGCCTCGAAATCGGTCAGGAACAGCGCGTTCAAATGCTTGGCGTAAGGCTCGGCGCGTGTGATCTCCAATCCGGGCACCAGGATGATATTCTCCGCCTGAGCCCGCGGACCGGCCAGCTCAAAACCGCGCCGCAGTTCCAAATGAGAAATCTCATTCTTGAAAGGACGCACCTCGATATGATCCGAAAGACAAATCACATCCAGTCCCTCTTTCTTGGCCTCAACGACACGAGCCGTCGGCCTCAGATCGCCGTCAGAAAAAACCGTGTGCTGGTGAAAATCACCCAGCAGCGTGGTGAACGCTCCGATGTTCGGGAACTTCGGCTTGACCGGCATCACTCCGCGTCCGGCGGCGCGCGGGATGCGCGCCAGCTCATCCGCGCTGAACGGTGTACCGTCCGCCTGGGCTTCGTTCGTCATCCAGCCGGGCACGCCTGCCGCGAGTCCGGCCAGAGAACCTGTCTTCAAAAAATTACGACGAGATAACATTTTCAGAAATCGCTCTCTTTCGTTGTCAGTTGTCTTATTCCAGCGGGAAGACCTGCCACTCGTGGATGCCCACAGCGAACTTCTCCTGCTGCTGTACTTTCACGCGCAGAGCTTTTGTCTTGACCGGCTTGAAAGAGACATCTATCCATTTGTCCAGCTCCACGGAATACGGTTTCGACGCTTCCACGGGAGCCCATTCGCCGTTGTCCTTCTGATATTCCAGACTCCAGCTCACAGGAGGACGGATCTCGCCCACTCCGGTATCATCGAACCAATAGAGGCGGACTTCGTCTGTCTCGATCGGCGTATCCCAGCTGTAGCTGACCCATTCCTCGCCGCCTTTGCGGGGCCAGAAATGCGTCAATTCACCCGGATGCTGATTGGATTTCTTAGGAGATTTTCCGTCATTGATGCCCACGATATAGCAGTTGTAGCTGGTGTGGGAAAGCTCGACCTTCGCGCTGCCTTCCAGACCTTCTGTGGCAATGGCCTCCATCTGGGGAGCCATCGGGAGCCACACCTGCATGGGGCAAGCCTCACGGTTATCCCAGGCATAATACGGGATCGCCTTGATCGGTGTTTTGCCGCGCATGACCACTTGCTCTCCGGAATCATTTATATACACTTCGGGTGGCAGCGGCTGATAGAGTGTCCGTGTCCAGTTCACCTTCATATCCACGAACTGAGCGTCGCCCTGCAGTACGGTGACACCGCCCAGCAGATCTTTTTCAAAATGAGATTTCAGTTCGGTCTCCGGCGGCAGATAGATGTTCTTCAGCTCGGTCTTCTGGTCAATGCCTTCCAGACAATAAACGATCGGACCGCGTTTGATCGCGACCATGCCCGCGTCCGCTTTCACGTTCGGGTTGGCCAGGATCATCTGAGGCTCCATGCCGAAATGATAGATCACGCTGTCACCCTTCTTCCAGACACGGCGCGCGAATCTATAACCGCGTTCGGACTGCACCTTAGCATCGGCCGGCCAAGAGTATGCCGAATGTGTAGACCAACCCGGATATCTGATATAAAGTCCGAATTCCACCGGTTCGTCCATATCCATGATGAATTTCACATTACTGAACCAAGGATAATCAGTCTCTACTTTCATTTTGACCTCTTTGCCGCCGATCTTCGTCGTCACGGATCCGGCCACGAACTGATTCACAAACAGAGAATCCTCATTCTTCGCGTAAAGATATTCACCCAGCGAAGCCATCAGGCGCGCCACGTTCGGCGGACAGCAGGCGCAGCCGAACCATTCGGAGCGGTGATGATTGCCGCTGCTGGCCAGCGGATTCACATAGAAGAAGCGATTGCCTTCCAGATTCACACCGGCCAGGAAACCGTTGTACAGAGTCTGTTCCAGCACATCTGCGTATTTAGCATCGCCGTACAGCAGTCCCAGACGATGATTGAGCAGGATCATGGCCACAGAGGCGCAAGTTTCCTGATAAGCGCTGGCATTGGGCAGATCGTAATCTTCGGTAAATCCTTCGTTATGCGCGGAAGGTCCGATGCCGCCGGTGATATACAGATTCTTGTAAACCGTATTGTTCCAGACACGGCGCACCATCCTCAGCAGATCCTCATTGTGAGTCTCGCGGCCCACATCCGTACAACCGGAGAGCAGATAAGCCGCGCGCACCGCGTGACCCATGATGGTCTTGGTGTCGCAGATCGGATACATATCCTGATGATAGTCGCCCGTGTATTTATCCAGAGGGATGTTGTGCTCTTTGGCATAGAACTTCTCACCGCGGTGGATAACAAAGAAATTGGCCAGCTTCAAATAGCGGTCATTGCCCGTAGCCTTCCAGAGCTTCATCAGCGCCAGCTCGATCTCCGGATGTCCCGGATAACCGGCGCGCTTGCCCGGTTCATCACCGAAAACGGAATCAATGTAGTCAGCGAACTTAGTGGCCACGTTCAGGAAATTCTTCTTGCCGGTGGCCTGATAATGCGCCACGGCGGCCTCGAACATGTGACCGGCGCAGTAAAGCTCGTGCGCGTCACGCAGATTGGTCCAGCGGCGTTCGGGATGGACTACCGTGAAGTAGGAATTGATGTAGCCATCCTCACCCTGCGCGTGAGCGATCACATCAATGATGCGGTCCAGTTCCGCGTCCAGCTCCGGCGTGTAATCCGTGGCCAGTGTATAAGCGGCGGCTTCCATTCCCTTGTACAGGTCGGAATCCATGAACAGAGGGCCTTTGTAATGTTCAGGGTCTTTGCCCTTGGCCGCCAGTTTCAAATTGGAGATATTGCCGGCCTTTTCCAGATTTTCCAGATTGGCCGCAATGGAAGAGAGACGGTTCGTATCCCGCTTGGGCCCCCAGAAGCTGCTGGTGATCTCCACTTGTGTGAACGGGACTGCCTGCAAACGAAGTTCCTTGTTGAGCGAACCGGAATCTTCCGCCAAAACGGAGCCTTCCAGTGCCATTCCGCAAATCAGAGCGATCAGACCGATTGGATATGATTTTCTAAAAAACTTATTTTTCATATATGTTTCCTTAAGAACAATAGCGGAATCAGTTTACCGCAAAAACATCTCCTGAACAAGACGGAAATGTGCCCTCACCTTAAAAAAAACAAAAACATAAAGAAAACTAATATGTTACATCAAATAGCTGACCAGATAGCTCGCCAAATTCGCCAGAAATACCAGCAGAAGCAGCCGCTTGCTGAACCCGAAAAGCAGTCCGTACATCACGAATTCCCAGACAACGATAAAACCTTCCAGTCCAAAGACCGATAACGAGTTCAGCACCAGCTCGTAATCGTAATGTTCGATCAGAAACCGCAAGAACAGATTCAGGCTGAGATTGGTCAGGACATTGACACCGACCGAAGCCGTCAGGAATTTCCAGTTCCGTGTTGACCGGAAGCAGCAAAAGAAACCGCCTTCGATCAAACAAGTTAAGAAACACGCGATCAGTAAGCTCATTTTCTCTTCAGGAGTGCCGCCGTCAGCAGGGCCAGATAACAGACAAGGTACAGAACCAGAAAAACCGCGAAAGAATGCTGAAAACCGCTGATCAGGCTTCCCGGATACAGCACGGATGCCGCCAGACCAAACATCAGCCCCGGTCGGTTCCGACAGCAGGCGACCATCATATATAACGTGACCGGCATCATCAGGTTGACCGCGTACTGCGCGGCCAGCGAGAAGGCCAGCTGTTCCTGGAAAAAGTATAAGAGGACGACCCCGGAGATCATTGCCAGAGAAGTTGTTTTCACGATGCCAAGCTTATCCATCAGAAAACCGCCCGTGAACTTTCCGGCAAACACCAGAAAATAAAACAGAACGAACCCGGTCAAGGTCTCCTTCCAAACCGGCGCGACGGCTCCCCCGGCGGCGGAACGTCCAAATACATTGAACAAAACCAGCAGGATACACCAAAACGCCGTCTGATCCCAGACAGGCTTTTCCCTCTCCGCGGGATGCGCTTCCGGCAGGGTCCACCGTCTGGACAGGAAAAACACCGCTCCGCCCAGCAGGATCAGCCCCGTCACGGCCCAGCCCCATATCAGGTTCGGGAACAGCGACCCGGCTCCCAGTCCCAAGGCTCCCGGTGCCACGAACATACCCAAAGGAGCCGCTTTGCCGCCGGAATCCAGGATCACATACCGCCCTGCCGATACATGGAAAAAGCTGTTCCCGATCCCCAGCAGTACCACCGCGGCATAAACAGGAAGCGGCAGCAGCGCACCACAGACCAGCAGCGCCAGCGCGACAAACAGCCAGAAACGATCCCTGCCCGTCTTGTCCAGCAACAGCCCTGTCAGCCACTGAGTGCAGAACGCCAGACTGTTATAGACAACGACCAGACACAGGAGCGTCTCATACGAAACACTGTCCGCGATCGCTCCCAGCACACTGGAGGCGCAGACCGCGTCCACCAGCGCGTGCAAAATGGCAAGGCTCGTCAGCATCATCTCTATAAACCGACTTGCCCCTTTATAGACGAAGTATAAGACCTTGACAACCTTTTTTGACCCGGCGTTCACAGCGAAAAAACACCGATAAAATACGGTTTTTCGTTTTTTTAGCTTCTTTCGGCACGGTGATGGAGTACAATCTTTCCCGATTTATGGGCCAAAGTGTTCGCTCAGGAGGAGAATTTCATCATAATATACTCAAACTCAATACGATCGACTCAACAAACTCATTTGCCAAAGCGCATTTTGACGAGCTGATAGACCGCACAGCCGTTGTCGCCGACTATCAAACAGCCGGACGCGGGCGCGCCGGTCGCTCTTGGTGTTCCCTGGAAGGCAATCTCTTCCTCACTCTCATCCTGAAACCCAATATCCCCTTCTCTCCGGAATCCGCCCATGCCACCATGACACACTACATGGGAGTCAGTCTCTGTCTGCTGCTGGAAAAAATGGGACTGCGCCCCGGTCTCAAATGGCCCAACGACATCCTGGTCAACGGCAAGAAGATCGCCGGCATTCTGGCCGAATTCGTTCCTATGCCGCCCAAAAGCTCCCGTCCGCAAATGGGCATCGTCATCGGCATCGGGGTCAATCTGAACATGAAAGACAGCGACTTGGAAGCGATAGACCAGCCCGCCGTCTCGCTGGCACAACTGCTTCCGCCCAAACGCCGTCCCGACCGTGATCACTTTCTCACGGCCTATCTGGATACCTTCTTTGAGGAATACGACCTCTTTCTGAGAAATGGGTTTGCGCAGATCGTCAAGACCTACGACAGCTTCCTGCTCTACAAAGGCGAAAAAGTCCGCCTTCAGACCGAGCAAAACACACGCCGCGGCATCCTTAAAGGCATCAGCCCCAGCGGCTCCCTCCTGTTGGAAGACGAAACCGGCCACCAAAACGAATTCTACGCCGGCGATGTCTGGCTGGAATAGTTGTATGGTGTTTTGGTATGATCAGCCTTTCTTTTTGGACATTCTGACTTTTTTCTTCGCGGTATTCCCCGCGAGTTTAAGGGTTTCAAGATAAGCCTTTTCCACAGGTGAAAGCGTCTGGACCTGATATTTTCGATATTCATTCGTTGCCTTTTCAATGGCCTGTTGGTGGCTCACTCTTCCGGCATTTTCAAGCATCTTGCGTCCACCGGATGAAAGCACCGCGTCCAGCTGTTCCACATAATCGCTCATATACATAGGCTTATGTTCGATGGCATTGATCTCCGCCAGGTCAAAGTAACCGGAAACCAAGTTGTTCAGCACCCTCAGTTCATCTTCATTCAAATAGTTCTTGGCAATGGAAATATCTTTCAGTGTAGGTGATTCTCCCGCAAATGTTTTCAACCCCATAAAAGGTTTTTCAGCATCAGTCCGGTCATAGATGACCTCCGCCGCGGTATGTCCGTGCGCCGCGTAGTGTAATTTGTTCTGCACTATCTTAAAAAAGGCGATAGACTCCGTGCTTTTGGGATCATAGTCCACACTGGTGGCATAAAGATCCAGCACTTGACGGTACAACACCTTCTCAGATGAGCGGATATCACGGATGCGATCCAACAGTTCTTTCCAATAGGCTCCGCCGCCGTTTCCTTTCAGGCGTTCGTCATCCAGTGTGAACCCCTTGATCATGTACTCTTTAAGACGGGCTGTTGCCCAGATCCGGAACTGAGTGCCCCGGATAGATTTCACCCGATACCCCACGGATATGATAACGTCCAAATTATAGTATTCTATGTTTCTTTCTACTTGCCGGTCACCCTCGGTTTGAACTGTTGCAAAATTTGCAACAGTTGCTTTTGGCTCAAGCTCCCCTTCCTGAAAAACGTTCTTGATGTGGCGGGAAACTGTCGATTTATCCCGCTGGAACAGCTCCGCCATCTGATCCAGGGAAAGCCAAATCGTTTCGTTCTCTAACTTTACATCAAGCTTTGTCCGACCATCCTCAGTCCGGTAGATGAGGATCTCTCCCATATTCGCTTTATCTCCATTGTCGTCTTTCATTATCATCAAATATCCCTTCTCTTCCGTCTGTATGGAATGTCAGTGGAGAAATATTATAAAACTTTCTGACATGTTACGAGAACAAGTTTACAAAAAAAAACAGGTGTTTTTTCAACGTAACGATTTCTTGCATTTCATTTCCTCTCTAACTCTTTCTCTTGCCCTCTATTTCTTGCTTTTCCCTGCTTTCTAATGGTGATTTTGGGTTGAATACCTTTTTAGGATGTGGACAAAAAGGAGTATAGGATGCTAAAATTGGAGTGAAGGGCGGCTTCATCAGCCGGTGACAATTATGATCGAATATGACAAATACAAAAAGGCTCTTAAAAATTTAGAGCTTCAGTTCGCGAACTACCGCACACTGGAAGATTCTCTGCCTGGTCTGATGCGCGAAGCTGTGGAAGAATCTGTCATTCAACGGTTCGAGGTGTGTTACGATTGTCTCTGGAAAGTCCTGAAACGCTTCCTTGCGGAATATCTAGGCATCCCCGATTTACCCAACAGTCCCAAGCCGATTTTCCGAATCGCGGCTGAAAATCATATCCTGACTGCAGGCACTCCATCTGATCCGCTCGCCATTGAACGGTGGATGGACTACGCCAACGCACGTGTGGATACGAGCCATGACTACAGTGGACTCAAAGCCAAAGCAGCTCTGGCGCTGATACAGGATTTTATTCCTGACGCTATTGCTCTCTACCAAAAAATGACCTCTCAGCCATGGAAATAATGCTCCCGACCCTCCGGATTTCCGAAAAGGAAAAGACCCTGCTGCTGGAACTGCTGCGGCGGCATCTGCCCGGCGTGGATGTCTGGGCTTACGGTTCACGTGTTGGCAGGAAAAGTACACCCCAGTCTGATCTGGATCTGGTCGTCTTTGCCTCCGCGGAACAGTCCCGTCAGGTTGGCGACTTAAGAGAATCTCTGGAAGAAAGCGACCTGCCCTTCCGGGTGGATCTTTTCGTCTGGGAGGATCTTCCCGAATCCTTCCAAAAGAATATCGAGTCCTTTCATACGGTACTGAACTGACCCTTTGGCGCTGAGACGCGAGATCTTACTTTTATACGATTTATCTTCTTGTTATTAAATAACTTATTTGTATTTATCCGCGTCCATCTGCAGTTCTTTGAACACCAGTCGTGATTCCAAAAAAATCCCCCGGAGATGATTCCGAGGGATTTTTGTTTTGTTATGCGGCTAATGCTTTACTTGAGCATCTGGACCGGAGTCCACGCGCCGTTGGCATCGGAGCTGTCCACACAAGCATAGACAAAGGACATGCCCATGTAACCGTCACGCACGTTGGCGTACTTGCTGCCGTCGCACTTGAAGGGCTTGCCTTCCTCGAAGGCGCGGACATCGGCCTCAAAGCAGCGATGCAGACGGGCATAAGCATCATGGAAAGCTTCGGGGTGACCGCTGGGGATGGTCGGCTCGGCCATCAGGTCCGCCGGCAGATCTTTCAGGAATCCGTCGTTGGCGGTGATGCCGTTGTTGCGCCAGTAGATGCGGTCGGGCTGACCGTCGAGATAGATCTTCACGCATTCGGGCTCTTCCTGTTTCCAAACGAGGGTGCCCTTGTCGCCGTTGACTTCGATGCCGAGGTCGTTCTTGTGGCCGATGGCGATCTGAGAAGCGCGGACCAGAGCGCGGCCTGTGCCGTTGCTCAGTTTGCAGTAAGCGGTGAAGTGATCATCCAGCGGACGGCCTTCCACCATCTTCTCCAGATGGGCGGAAACTTCGGTCACGTCCAGACCGGTCACATAGCGAAGCTGCATCAGAGCGTGTGTTCCGATGTCGCCACCGCAGCAGCTGCGGCCGGAGGTCTTGGGATTGCAGCTCCAGACATTCAGCGGCTTGGCCAGCCAGCCCTGGATATAGGAGGAATCCACCCAGCGGATGTTGCCCAGCAGACCGCTTGTGACGATGTGACGGGCAAAACGGCTCGTCCAGTGTCCCAGATAGGTGTGAGCCACGCAGAAGGGGATGTTCTTTTCCTCAGCCAGACGAACCAGTTTCTCGGATTCTTCCAGATTCAGGGTCAGAGGTTTCTCGCAGAGCACGGGGATGCCGGCCTGGAGGGCTTTGTATGCCGGGTCAAAGTGGACATGATTCGGGGTCACGATCACCACATAGTCCAGTCTCTCGCCCAGAGGAAGATTCTTCTGAGCCTCGATCATGGCATCATAGGACTCATATCCTTTGATGGGATACGGCCAGTTGGCGGCTTCTTCCATCGCGATCTGCGGATCCGGGAAGAGTGCGCCCGCGACAACGCGGCGGGTGCCGTCAAAGTGAATAGCTTTCTGATGGGGCTGAGCAATGAACGCTCCCTTACCGCCGCCGATCAAACCTACATTTAAGGGTCTTTTAGACATAATGATTTTTTAACTTAAAATACTTTCTTACAGAGCCTTTCCGTTTCCCGACACGGGAAGCCGCCAGACTCTTGCTACCGTCAGGGGATATTTTATCGGTCTATTCCCAAAGCCGCAAGGCATTTTTCAACTTCAAAAACGAATCTCTATTTTATGGAACCCCGGCCGAAAATCGGATAGTATGTCGCCGACGTTCGGGGATCCGCCGTTCAAAGACGATCCTCCACTGACAGATGCTGTTCCATACATTTGAGTTTCTGATCCTGTTCGCGGTCACGACGGTGTGCGCTTTCGCGTCACACGGCCGTGTACGTCAGGCGGTCCTGCTGGCGGCCAGTCTCTTCTTTTATGCCTGGGGCAGTTTGGAATACATCCCTCTGTTCTGTCTGCTGATCCTGTACACTTACGGCTGCGGCTTTGTGGTAGAGCGGCACAAGAACCGAGCTCTGCTGGGCGGTATCATCACGCTGACTTTTCTTCCCCTGCTCTTTTATAAGTACTGGCCGTTCCTGTGCAGTCAGATAGGCCCGGATTTCTACCGTCAGATGGGAGCCGACCGCATCGGTCTGCCCATCGGCATCTCGTTCTATACGTTCCAAGCCGTTGCCTATCTGGTGGATGTATGGCGAGGTGACCAGAAAGCCGAGCGTGATCTGCTCTCCTACAGCCTTTTCATTTCCTTCTTTCCCCAGCTGGTGGCCGGTCCCATCGAGCGCGCCTCCCAGCTGCTGGATCAGATCAAGCAGGACTTTTCCTTCGACTATCAACGTATCGTTCAGGGACTTCGGCTGATGGCGGCCGGTCTCTTCATGAAGGTATTCGTGGCGGACAACATCGCTTTTGTGGTGGACGAGGTTTACAGCCGCGGAGAGACGGCCAACGGCCTTTTCCTGCTGCTGGGGACGTTCCTTTTCGGAATGCAGATCTACTGCGATTTCAACGGCTACACGACAATCGCCAGAGGCACGGCACGCATCCTGGGCATCGAGCTGGTGCGCAATTTCAACCAGCCCTATTTTTCCAAATCGGTCACGGAGTTCTGGCGCAGGTGGCATATCTCTCTTTCTTTCTGGTTCCGGGATTATCTTTATATCCCCCTGGGCGGCAGCCGCTGTGGTCAGGCGCGTTCCTGTTTCAATCTTTTTATCACTTTTCTGGTCAGCGGCATCTGGCACGGTGCCAACTGGACTTTCGCCATCTGGGGCGGTGTGAACGGTCTGATCCTGATCGTGGAGAAGCTGCTCCACATCAAGAAGGAAAAGCACTCCCGCGCGGAACGGTTCATCGGCTGGCTCTACACGTGGATCTTCATCAATCTGGCCTGGGTCTTTTTCCGGGCGCAGACGCTGGACGACGCTCTCCACATCCTCAAGCGCATCTTTGCCGACTTGATCCCAACACTTTACGGACTAGTCACGGCCCACATCGGCATTTTTGAGATCATCCCCTCACGCGGCCGTTTTCTCTGGACGCTGGGGCTGAGTCTGGCCGGCATTTTCTGTGTCTGGGCTTATTCCTTCTACGAAACGCGCAAAGGCCAGTTTGAGGTCTGTGTCGGACAATGGAACCCCTTGGAACGGTGGGCATTATATCTGTTTCTGTTAGGGATCGCGCTCTGTTTCGGCGCGATGGGCAGCAAAGGTCAATTCATCTATTTCCGGTTCTGATATGAAGTCTAAATTCTTTATCCGATTGATCTTATTGATCTTATTCCTGGTGATGCTCTCCCTGGCCGGGGCGCTCTGCTACCGTCCCATGCTGCTCCGCACCAGCCAGGCTTTCTATCTGGACAAGCTGGACCGTCTGGCCGCTCTGGCCGAACAGCCTGCACCCAAGGCCGTTTTCGTGGGTGGATCCGCCACTCTCTTCGGGGTCCATACGGAACTCTTTGAAAAGACCACCGGCATCCCCAGCGTCAACATGGGGATGGATGCCGGCACCCGGTTCAAGATCTACATGGAAGCCATCAAACCTTACCTCAAACCGGGCGACTTCCTTTTCATCCTGCCGGAGTACCAGTATTTCTACACCGATTTCAAAGAGATCAACCCGAACCTGTTCAACCTGCTGCTCTGTCGTCCCTCGCTGGCGCGCTGTCTGGATGCCTCGCAATATCCTCAGCTGCTGTCGGTTTCGCTCATTTCCGGCTGGCAGGCGTGGAACAACCTCACCATCGAGCTGATGCAGGAACACCTGATGAAGAGCGGCTACGGCGTTTACTACCGCACCAACGCTAATGCCTGGGGTGATATGATCGGACACAAAGACCTGCCGCAAAGAGACTACGGTCTGCTCAGCTTCCCCCGGATACCGATCCCCTCCTCCTTTCTCAACGGCATGGAAGCCTACATCCGCGAGTACACGGCCCGCGGCATCCATGTTTACCTGATCCCGCCGCCGATGGATAAGCGTTTCTATGAAGCGGAACCGGAAGCCTTTCAGTCCATCGCTGAACAATTCCGCCAACTGGGACAGCTGTGCGTCCCTCTGGGAACTCTGGAGGACAGCACCTATCCGCCCGAAGTCTTTTACGATACCGTTTACCATCTCAACTGGCAAACCGGCGAGGAATACACCCGCAAGATCATCCGCGCTTTTCAGTCCCAAACAGGAACCGAATCAGAATAGAAACTTTGCCTATCACCAAAAAGACGAGGCGTTCAAACCTCGTCTCTTTGGTGGCTCAAGGCGTGTTTGCGCCGAAGATTGACTTTTATAATCCCAAAATCGCCATTAGGGTTGGAATTTCTAATGACGGTCATTGGAGAAAAATCTGAATATAAAATTG
>DBVN01000016.1:27225-27386 GCA_002308515.1 Verrucomicrobia bacterium UBA1263
TTCTAATGGCGATTTTGGGATAATCAAAACAACCTAATTTTTATGGAATGCTAGTGAATACTTAATCATTTAAACACTCTATCTTCTTAACAGAAAAAACACCAATATCCGGTCCCATTTTTCCTTGGAAAGAAGCTCCCATTTTATTTGCACTCATACTA
>DBVN01000043.1 GCA_002308515.1 Verrucomicrobia bacterium UBA1263
CTCAGAGATGCTGGTCAAGACCCTTTGTTTTTATCCATGCGAGGTTGGCGTTCGACTGTTGTCCGTCGGGGTTTCATTCAGGACCCCCTCCGGAATCTGCGATTATAGACACGGATTTCAATAAATAAAAACACCGGGCAAACTGCATTTACCCGGTGTTTATGAAAACTACTTATCTAATTTGTTCTCGTTACGCGGAGGCGGAATCTTTCGGTTCTTTGCTCTTGGCAATGACCTTGGCTTCCATTTCCTTCGGCATTTCCTCGTAGTGACTGAACTCTTCCGTATGGATGCCGCGGCCGCCTGTTAAGGAGCGCAGCGCGGAAGCATAACGGTAAAGTTCCATCGCGGGCACCATGGCTTTGAGGACCTGGTTCGCGCCTTCGGATTCCATACCCTGGATCTTGCCGCGGCGGCTGGAGAGGTCACCCATGACCGCGCCCATGCAGGCTTCGGGTGTGGTGATCGTCACTAAATAAATAGGTTCGAGCAGACAAGGCTTGGCCGCCAGGAAGGATTCCTTGAAGGCTTCTTTGCCGGCGATCTGGAAGGCGATATCCTTGGAGTCCACCGGGTGCATCTTGCCATCGTAGAAGTCCACCTTGACGTCTTCGATGCGGTAACCGGCCAGGATACCTTCACGGCAGGCGGTCTTGACACCTTTTTCCACAGAGGGCACGAACGCGCGGTCCACGTTCTGACCCACGAGGGATTGGATGAATTCGATGCCTTCACCACGCTGCTTGGGTTCGATGCGCATCCAGACTTCAGCGAACTGACCCGCGCCGCCGGATTGTTTCTTGTGGCGGTATTTGGCTTCACCTTTGCCTTTAATGGTCTCACGGAAAGGAACTTTAGGCTCGATCAGGTTGAAGTCCACATGATAGCGCTGGCGGATCTTCTCGGAAACGACTTCCATGTGCAGGTCACCCTGGCAGGAGATCACAGTCTGATGGAGTTCCGCGTCCACAGTGTAGTGGAAGGAAGGATCTTCGGAGTGGATCTGAGCCAGACCGACGGCCATCTTTTCTTCCTCACCTTTGACCTTGAGGGAGAGAGCCGCGTGGATGTTCGGACGAGGGAACTCAATCGGCGGCAGGATGACGGCCTTCTTAGCCGGAGAGAGTGTGTCGCCGGTGTGAGTGGATTTCAGTTTCACGACCGCGCCCACATCACCGCAGACCAGCTTGTTGACCGCGGTGCGGTTCTTGCCGTTGAGGGAGAATATCTGTGTGACACGTTCCGCGACATTGGATTGCGTATTGAGTAAATCGGAACCGGAGACGAGGTCGCCGGAGAAAATGCGAACCAGGAGCATATCACCCACATGGGATTCGCTTAAGGTCTTGAACACGAAGACGACCGGATCACCGGACTTGGGATCGACAACGACATCTTCACCATTGGGAGTCTTGCCAGTGATCGGAGCGCAATCCAGCGGACTGCAGCCGTACTTGGCAATGAAGTCCAGCATCGGCTGGATACCGACATTGCGTTCCGCGGAAACCGCGAAGAGAGGAACGATAGAGCGTTTGCACAGAGCCTTTTGGATATTGGCTTCCACTTCTTCGGGAGAGAGAGTTCCGTTTTCCAGGAATTTTTCGGTCAGTTCATCGCTGACTTCCGCGACATGTTCCAGCAGGGCTTCATAATAACCCTGGGCACGGTCTTTCAATTCCCCTTCGACCGGGGCTTTGGTAAACTTGCCGGAGCCGTCTTTTTGATAGGTCAGCACCTGCATGGAGAGAACGTCCACGATCTGGTTGAAATCGAGACCCGGGTTGACCGGGAAGGTCAGGGGAACGGGAGTGATGGAGAAGTTCGTGTTGACTTCTTCCAAACGTGTTTCAAAATCAGCATGTTCTCTGTCTAACGCGTTGACCGCGAGCATGACCGGCTTGTTAGAGTTGACAGAGTGGTTCCAGACGGTATCAGTTCCGATCTGTACACCTGTTTCGGCATGGATAACGATCAGAGAAGAATCGCTTGCGCGGATGGCACCCAATGACTCACTGATGAAATCCAGATAACCCGGAGTGTCAATGAAGTTGAGTTTTTTCTCGTTCCAGTCGCAGCATAACAGGGATGTTTGAATAGATATCTTCCGTTTCTTTTCTTCATCTGTGAAGTCGGAGTAGGTGGTCCCATTTTCAATAGAACCGAGACGGTTAATGATCCCGCCGTTCATCAGAATTGCTTCACTTAACATTGTTTTTCCGGAAGACGCGTGGCCCAGGATGGCAAAATTGCGAATCTCACCTGTTTGATATTCTTTCATAAACTGTTCTTATTCACACTCAAAAGTGTCGTTTTAATTATCTTTTGTTACGTTAACACGTGCAATAACGATGCGGATATTCCGCAGCGTTAATTAACTCTCTCTGTTTCACCTTTATAAAACAGAAAGGACTTAGCTTGAACCGAACCGCGTTCCGTATTCCCATAAAATGCAAGGTTATAACAGCCGGAGACCGACTCAAGATTCCTGGGGTTATCGTGCCTGTTTGGAGCCTTCAGGTCAAGGATATTCGCAGAATTTTTCATAGACGATGTCAGAAATAAAACGCTCACTTTGAATATATATAATCAATAGATATTCAATGTGTTATATTAAATATACAGGTTCATTTCCAGAGGACAGACGGAAGGGGAAAGGCTTTGTTTTTATTACATAACTTGTTGATGGGCTAAGGAATAAAATCAATCCTCTCAAAAAACAAAAATTTCTGCGCGAAGTTTGTTTATTTATGGGGACGCTGAAGTCCCATTTTTTTGATTCGGGAGAGTAAAGTGGTCGGTTTGATCCCCAGCAGAGCCGCGGCACCATCAGCACCTTTGATTTTCCAATTCGTTTTTTGGAGGACTTTGAAGGTGTTTTCTTTTTGCCGTTGGTTCATTTCTTCTTCGGTCAGGTAGTCCGGTTCCTGGGTATCCGCGGAAGTATTGGCCGAAGGGAAATGGACAGCAATGCCTGCGGATCTTGTATCAATGGGGATATTGAAATGGAGATTCCCTCCACGGGAAAGAATGACGGCGCGCTCCACGACATTGCGCAGTTCCCGAATGTTGCCGGGCCAATCGTAATTTTGCAGTGTTGCCAGCGCGGAACGGGTCAGTTTAGGGGGATTGCACCGCAGTTCCTTGACGGATAGATCAATAAAGTGTTTTACCAGCAGGGGGATATCATCTTTGCGTTCTCTCAGGGGCGCGACCTGGATGGGGAACACATTGATGCGGTAATAGAGATCTTCACGGAATTGTTTGGCATCCACAGCATCTTTCAGATCACGGTTAGTGGCGGCGATGATGCGGACATTCGCGGTGCGGGTTTTATCGTCGCCGACTCTTTCATAGCGTTTTTCCTGGAGAACACGCAGGAGCTTTCCTTGCATATCCAGAGGGATCTCACCGATCTCATCCAGAAAGAGTGTTCCGCCTTCCGCGGTCTCAAAACGGCCGGGACGATCCTTGACGGCTCCGGTAAAGGCTCCCTTGACATGACCAAAGAATTCCGATTCAAAGAGTTCTTTGGGGATAGAAGCACAGTTGACACGAACCATAGGACCGTTCTTGCGGCTGCTGCGTTCATGGATCTCATAAGCGACCAGTTCCTTTCCGGTGCCGGTTTCCCCCAAAATGAGAACGGACGCGTCGGTGGGCGCAACCAGTTCGATCTGGCTGATGATCCTTTGCAGAGCGGCGCTTTGTCCCACAAGGTGACCGAATGCCTTTGTTTCCACAACAAGTTCTTTAAGATACTCATTTTGAAGTTCCAGCTGGGATTTCAGATGAAGTATCTCTTCAATGGCGCGGGCATTGAAGATGGCACCGCCAATGAAGTCCGCGAATATTCGTCCCCAAGGTTTGCCGGCTTCTTCCAGTTTATGGGTTGTAAATCCTAGAACTGCACCCAATACTTTGCCTCTGAATACAATAGGCGTTGAGGCCAGCCCCATGACATTTTTTTCTTTGATCCATTCAAATCCTTCTATGCATGAGGGGTGTTTTTTCCAGTCTGGAATGTAATTCTGCTGACCGGATTGGGTGGATTCTCCTAAGAGTCCTATTCCCAAAGGAATACGGCTGTTAGGATCGTTGATCAGTTGATCACGGTTGGAGACATAAATGCTGGAACGGACTTTGCCAATATGCAGATGAAGACATTGGGAATGATCGGTGCAGCGGTGAGAATGGGCACAGGCAGTACAGTTGTCACCTTTTTCTAAAAGCCATATCTGGGCACAAACCACTTCATTGGTACCATTTATAATAGCATCAATCAGTTTGTTCAGCAGTGATTCCAATGAGCGTTCATGGGAAAGTTCCAGGAGAAGGTTGATCGCCCGGTTGGAATCAATGGTATATTTTGCTGTTCCGTTCATAGCACCGGGAAACAGAATAGAAAAAAAGGTACGAAAAAATCAACATTTATTAGTCGAAATTTTGAACGTTCAAATTTTCGACCCATTGCTTAGAAATGTTGTTGTAAGATTATATAATTGATTATAAGGTATTTACAAATGTTTTTTATAATTTGGCACAAAAAATGCTTAGAAGGTTCGGCTGCGTTTCCCGCGGTATCATGAACACGCGTTCAAATCAAAATGATCTATTGGAAGAGGCGATGCTCACCATTGACGAAGCGAATGAAGTCAATTTTGGTGAGGTGGTCTTGTCATCCCGTGTACCGGCATGGGTCATTTTTGGGGCGCGATGGAGTACTCCCTGCCGGGCTCTGGTTTCAACATTATCTGAAGTCCAGGCATTGCTGGGTGATCTGGCAAAACTGGTCAAAGTAAACGCGGATGAGAGTGTTGGTTTGGGGATTTGGTACGGTGTGGATAGTTTGCCGACACTCCTTTATTTTGAAAAGGGAATGGTTCGTGCCAGGATCGTAGGAATGTCTGATAAAAAAAATCTTCTCGCGAAGATGAAACGTATCATGGATGGTAAATTCGATGAGGAAGAAGCCTAGTTCCGGCATTATAAATAAGATTTTACAGTATGATGAAAAATAAAATTCAAAAAGTTAGGGCAATAAGCGGCATTACGACCGCTTTGCTGTGCGCGCTGGCGCTGACGGCTTGCAAGAAAGAGCAACAGCAGCAGGCCGCGCCGCCTCCTCCGGTTGTAACCACAGTCAGTATTCAAAAATCACCTGTACTGCTTACCAGTGAATTACCGGGACGCACGGCGGCTTACCGCATTGCTGAGATCCGTCCACAGGTCAATGGTGTCATTCTCAAGCGGCTTTTTGAAGAAGGCAGTGATGTGAAAGCGGGGGATTCCCTTTACCAGATCGATCCCGCTCCATTCCAGGCGGCTTTGAATAATGCCAAAGCGGCGCTGACCCGCGCTGAGGCGAATCTGCCGGCTATCAAGCTGCGTGTGGATCGTTATCAGAAGGCGTTGGAAAACAAGGCTGTCAGCCAGCAGGATTATGATGACGCGGCTTCCAACCTGAAACAGGCCGAAGCTGACATCCAGTATTACAAAGCGATGGTGGATACAGCGGAGATCAATATGAATTATTCCAAGGTGCTTTCTCCTTTGACAGGGCGTATTGGAACTTCCTCTGTGACCGATGGCGCAACGGTGACCGCTTATCAGCAGATACCGCTGGCCACAGTGCAGCAGCTGGATCCCATTTACGTGGATGTTCCCCAATCCACGACAGATCTGCTTGGATTGAAGAAACGGCTTCAAAACGGACAGTTGACTTATGACGGCGCTACTGTGACGGAAGTGGAGCTGATGCTGGATGATAATTCCACTTATTCTCACAAAGGAACATTGCAGTTCCGTGATGTGACGGTCGATCCTACGACTTCTACCATGACGCTTCGTATGGTGTTCCCGAACCCGGATGGAGAACTTCTGCCAGGTATGTATGTGAGAGCAATCGTGAGAGAGGGCATCAACAAGGAAGCTCTGATGCTGCCGCAGGAAACGGTGACCAGAGATCGTAAGGGAAATCCGTATGTGATGATTTACAGAGACGGAAAGACTTATCGTCAGATGATCGAAGTGGATCGCGCGATCGGCAATATGTGGCTGGTAAAATCCGGGATCACAGAGGAAGATCATATCGTGCTTGAAGGTCTCCAAAAGATTTCTCATGAAGGCGCGGCTTCTGAAGATTACAAGGGTGTGTTCAGCAGAAATTCTGCCGGGACAGAAGAGGCCGCTCAATAAGTTTATAAGGACTAAAGAGGAATAATATGTTATCAAAATTCTTTCTGGATCGTCCCGTGTTCGCGTGGGTGATCGCCATCATATTGATGGTTTCGGGTGTGATGGCTATTTTTACTCTGCCCATTGCACAGTACCCTAATGTCGCTCCGCCGACGATCGCTATCTCCGCGAATTATACCGGTGGTTCCGCGGAAACGGTTGAAAACTCCGTGACTCAGATCATTGAGCAGAAGATGATCGGCTTTGATAATCTGCTTTATCAAAGCGCGACCAGTGAATCTTCAGGCCGCGCGCGTCTGGAGCTGACTTTTGCTCCGGGGGTGGATCCGGATATGGCCTGGGCGCAGGTGCAGAATAAGCTGCAGCTGGCTATGGCGGGTCTGCCGTCTGATGTTCAGAATAAAGGTGTGTCTGTGGTCAAGAGTACCCGCAGTTATCTGATGTTCGTGGGTATCACATCCAATGACGGCAGCATGAACGGTGAAGATCTGCGTGACTATGCCAAGTCCGTACTGGAAAGTGTGCTGGCTCGTGTGGAAGGTGTCGGTGAAGTTGAGGTGTTCGGTGGTGAATATGCTATGCGTATCTGGATCGATACCGAGAAACTGGTAGGATACGGTTTGACATTCAGTGATGTTGCCACAGCTTTGCGCAGCTACAACGTGGAGATTTCCGCCGGTCAGTTTGGTGACGGTCCGGCTCCTGAGGGACAGCGCCTGAACGCATCCATCATTGTGCAGAGCTTCCTCAAAACACCGGAAGAATTCGACGCGATCCCGATCCGCACGAATGATGACGGTTCTGTAGTCCGAGTCAGTGATATTGGTCATTCAGAGCTGGGTACGGATAATTACAACATTGATGTTCGTTATAATAACCAGTATCAGGCGGGCATCAGTATTCGTCTGGCTGCCGGAGCGAACGCTTTGACAACGGCGGATAATGTAAAGAAAAAGATGGAAGAGCTGAAGCCCTTCCTGCCGCCGGGAATGGATGTGATGTATCCTTATGATACGACTCCGTTTATTCGGGTCGCGATCAAAGAGGTCGTTCATACTCTGGTGGAAGCCATTATTTTGGTCTTTATCGTGATGTTTATATTCCTGGGTAACTTCCGTTCAACGATCATTCCGACGATCGCGGTGCCGGTCGTTCTTTTGGGAACATTCGCGATTTTGATGATTTTTGGTTATTCCATCAACATGTTGACGATGTTCGCTATGGTGCTGGCCATCGGTCTGCTGGTGGACGATGCTATTGTCGTTGTGGAGAACGTGGAACGTATCATGGAGGAGGAAGGATGTTCTCCGCGCGAAGCTGCTTCCAAGTCCATGGATCAGATCACCAGTGCCTTGATCGGTATCGGTCTGGTGCTTTCCGCGGTGTTTGGTCCGATGGCGTTTTTCAGTGGTTCAACGGGTGTCATCTATCGGCAGTTCTCCGTTACGATCGTGTCTTCCATGCTGTTGTCTGTGGTGGTGGCTTTGGTGCTGACTCCCGTATTGTGCGCCACGATGCTGAAGCAAAAGCCGAAAGGATCCAGTGCTGCTGAATCCGGAATCAGGATATTGCGTCCATTCTTTAGGATTTTTGAGAAATGTTTCAATTTCTGTCGTAATGGTTACGTGAGAATGTTGAAGCATTCTTTAAATCGCAAGGTCTTTTATTTCTTTGTTTATTCCCTTATTTGTGTGGCATTTGTCTATGTTTTCAGAGGAATGCCAACTTCTTACTTGCCGGATGAAGATCAGGGTATGGTCATTATGATGATCAATACACCGCCGGGTTCGACGACTGAACAAACAAGAAAGGTCGTCACAGAAGTGGCGGATTACTTCCTTGAAAATGAAGCGGATTGTGTTGAATCGAGCATGACTGTGGTTGGTTTTGGTTTAGGTGGTGCAGGTCAGAATCAAGGCATCTCGTTTGTGAAGTTGAAAGACTGGAAAGAGCGAGTAGGTGCGGACAAGAAAGTACCTGCTATCACAAAACGTGTAATGGCTCGATTCTTTGGAAGCCGGGAGGCGAATATCTATGCTTTCTCGCCGCCGCCTATCATGGAATTAGGTCAGGCCAAAGGCTTTGACTTCCAGTTGATCGACTTGGGCGGTGTGGGCCATGAAGCCTTGACTGATGCCAGGAATCAGCTGATGGGAATGGTGATGGCGGATATCCAGTCGCCGAATCCGACATTGGCTATGGTGCGTCCGAACGGCATGGATGATGTCCCTCAATATCACCTGGATGTGGATTGGGGGAAGGCTGGCAGTCTGGGTATTCCTATCAACGAGATACACAATACGATCGCGACTGCGTTTGGTTCCGCTTATGTGAACAACTTTGTGTTGAATGGCCGTGTCAAACGTGTCTATATGCAGGCGGATCCTCATTACCGTATGCTGCCGGATGACATCGGCAATCTATACGTCCGCAATAAGGCGGGCAAAATGGTTCCTGTCTCTGCTTTGATCAGCGGTTACTGGACTTATGGTTCTCCGAGTTTGCAGCGTTTCAACGGATTCCCCAGTATGAACATTCTGGGCGAAGCCGCGCCGGGACGCAGCACGGGTGAAGCTATGAAGATGATGGAAGATTTTGTAAAGAAACTGCCGTCCGGTATTGGCTGTGACTGGCAGGGTTTGTCTTATCAGGAACGTCAGGCTACTTCTCAGACAGGCCCGCTCTATGCGTTCTCTGTGCTGGTCATCTTCCTTTGTTTGGCGGCGCTTTATGAAAGCTGGCCGATCCCCATCGCGGTGTTGCTGACACTGCCGTTGGGTGCTATCGGTGGTTGTATCGCGTCCAGCTTGATGGGTATGCCCAATGACGTGTACTTCCAGATCGGTTTGCTGACGACACTGGGTCTGACGACTAAGAACGCGATTTTGATCGTTCAGTTTGCTAAAGCCCGTGTGGAAGAGGGAATGGAGCTGATCCCGGCTACATTGGAAGGCGCGAAACTGCGTTTCCGTCCCATTATGATGACCTCTCTGGCGTTTGGTTTTGGTGTGCTGCCTCTGACTTATACATCCGGCGCAGGATCCGGAGCGCAAAACGCGATCGGTATCCCGGTGTTAGGTGGTGTGATCAGCGCGACCTTCCTGGTATTGATTTTTGCTCCGCTTTTCTATGTGATCATTATGAGATTGCTGGCTAAGAAGGAATTGCAAAAGTCAGCCCAAAAGAGAAGGAAACTTACAACAGGAACACAAGTAACGGAGGCTCGATAAGATGAGAAAGAATAAATTCACATTATTTGCTATTGCGGCATCAGTTCTGATGATGGCCGGTTGTACGATGGCTCCTAAATATGAGCGTCCGCAGTCTCCGGTACCGTCTGAGTGGCCTGCCGGACAGGCGTATGACCCGACAAAAGTCACCAAGGAAGATGTGACGGCCGGGGAAGACGTGTTGAACCTGAGATGGCGTGATTTCTTTACGGATCCCAAGCTGAAAGAGGTGATCGGGATCGCGCTGGAGAATAATCGTCAGCTGAAGGGTGCGGCTCTGAATGTGGAATACTATCGCAAGTTGTACCACATCCAGGCGGAAGGACTGCTGCCGGTGATCAATGCCACCGGAAGCATCAGCCGGGCTCGTGTTCCCGCGGATTTGTCCGGAACAGGCCGCAGAATGACTACGGAACGGGATGATGTCGGTTTAGGCGCGGCATCGTGGGAAATCGATTTCTTTGGCCGTATCCGCAGTTTGAAAGACGCTGCGATGCAGGAGTATCTGGCCACAGAACAGGCTCAGCGCAGCGCGCAGATCTCTGTCATTTCCGCGATCGCTCAGACCTATTTGATGCTGGCGGCGGATAAGGAATGCTATGACATCAATCAGAACCTGGTGAAGGACTATCGCAAGACGTATGATCTGGTGAAAAACAACTACGATTTGGGATTGGTTTCCGAGATCGATCTGAGCCGTACCGCTTCTCAGGTGGCGGCTTCGGAAAGAGCCGCGGCTACATACTTACAGTCCTACGCGCAGGATAAAAACCAGCTGGATTTTCTGGCCGGCACGGAAGTTCCGGCGGAATTGCTTCCGGATTCTCTTACATCGCTGAACCCGTCTCGGGAGATTTGCGCGGGTCTGTCTTCGGATATTCTTCTGAAACGTCCTGACATTCTGGAAGCGGAGCATCAGCTTTTGGCGGCTAATGCCAATATCGGCGCGGCTCGCGCGGCCTATTTCCCGCGGATCTCTCTGACAGCGGCTATTGGTTCCGCCAGCAGTGAGTTGTCCGGCTTGTTCAAATCCGGCAGCGGTTATTGGAGTTACGCGCCGCAGGTGGTGCTGCCGATCTTCGATACAAGGACCTGGTCTTCTCACAAGGCTTCCAAGGTGAAGAAAGAGATGATGATCAACAGCTATGAAGAAGCCATCCAATCCGCGTTCCGTGAGGTGGCGGATGTGCTGGCAATCCTGGGCACGGTCGATCGTCAGTTGGCGGCGCAGCAGGCTTATGTGGATTCTGTGAAAAAGACTTATGAGCTGACGGAATTCCGTTATGAGTCCAATCTGGATAGCTCCCTGAGTGTGTTGGACGCGCAGCGTTCTTTGCGTGGGGCGCAGGATACCTTGGTCGCCATGTACCTCCAAAAGCAGGTGAATCACATCAGACTCTACACGGTGCTGGGCGGTGGATGGGATCCCGAAGAGGATGTCCAGGACACGGAAAATACACCGGCAGATGACGAAAATACTGCTGAACAGAAGTAGTTTTTAATACATTATCATTATACTGAATCGAGGAGGAGGGTTTAAGATAAATCCTCCTCTTCGATTTGTGGAACAAATGTTCCAAGTAGTTCGCAAATCAGAATGGGGATGAGTTAATTGTGCCCAAGTTCGATTCGGGATGGTTCTGTATATAGGTTATGGTATTGTTCATCATTCTCTGAATATAGTCGGAGGAGTGGAGTTGCTTCATGTATTCATCTTCATTGAAGTTATCTCCTTGTTCGATTCGTTGATTGAAAAGATCGTTTGCTATTCTCAATGTTTCGCCAAAGAGGGACTGATTATTCTCAGATGTGTTCAGTTGACTCAACAGGTTTAGATATTGCTGCTGTTTTTCAGCTTTGTTTTCGGTGTGATTCAGTTCTCTTGCGCCGAGCATGATGACCGCTGAGCCGAATAGGTCTTTATCATCACCATCCAGTCCGTTGATGAAGCCGGTGAACATGGTATTGACCTGTTCATTTGAACCGATGAATTCCTTTACAGTTTCCAGTATCCCCATTTTATCTCTCAGAGAAGTAGTACCATCGTGATTGAAGGCGTCAATGGCCTCTTGCAGAGCGACTTCACCCAGAGTTTCTACCTTTCTGCGGAGGATGTCCAGAGAAAGTTTTCCATTCACGTCATATAGAATGAGATTAGCCAGCAGGTTTTTATAGTCCTCTTCACTGATGTCTTTGATAAAAGATAACAGTACACTTTGTTCCTGATTTTTGAGGTTGGGAAAGACAGCGGTGCAGACGGCCAGAACGGTTTTAATGTAGGTGCTTTTGTCCACGGCCAACAGGATTTTGCCTGCGCTCATGATTTCCTCCAGATCGGTGGAGCTTTGCATGGTCTGACAAAGCAATCCCATTGCCGCTGGGGTTTTGATGCCTCCTAGTGTCTGGATCAGTCCCAGTCGCGAGGTTGTTGGAATGACGCATGACGGATCATTGCGAAAGCGGATCTTTCTGCCGTAGGCTTGAAGAATATTTTGTTCTCTGTAGAGTGTTACGTTGTCGCCGCTGGTCAGATATTCCCCAATGGATTCTAGTGAGCGGTCGCCTTGGTTACGCAGTCCCAGGAAGACGAAGAAGGCTTCGCGTACTTGTGTATGTCCTTGATTCAGCAAAACTTCGTTTGTCTGGGGCATATTTCCCATAGAAACAATCTCAGACAATTCCACTCCTGTTTTATCGGGATCGGCCATATCTGCCATACTCCGCAGACGGCTAATGAGGACTGCTGGATCCAGTTCCGGGGAATTCAGTTCATTTTTCTGATTTTTCAATTCTTCTATCTGGGTTGTGATGTCGTCCAGTTGGGTCTGGAGTTCCTGTTTTTCATTGTTCCATTGATCTTTCAGCTGTGTGAGTTTTCTCTCGTTAGAACCACGGACATGACAGACGGCGGCAGCGGAGACTCCCACGATGATCAAGCTCAGGATGATAAAGATATAAAGTTTTTTCATAGGTATGAGTTATTTTTCAGTTTCTTGTTTGTTGTTTTTTTCGTCTATTCTCTTGGAGGCATTTTCGACAAATTGGTTAATGGTCTTGTTAATGGCTTTGTTGGCCAGGTCTTGGAAGAAGCTTATGGATTCTTCATCCATGACCCATGTTCCTTTGTCGGGGTCAGTGCTGGCCGTATGTTGAAGATTGGAACGGACCAGTCCGACAATGCGAGTCATTTTTTCGTCATCGGGGAATTGGGCTTCCACCGCGTCCAGAAAGAGCAGACGGTCGTTGGCTTTCTGGATCAGGTTATGATCTTCGGTACTGGAGGTTTGCTGGACGGTGTGTGGAGATAAACCGACCGGCAGAGTGGCTCCGAAATTGGAATCCAGCGAGAGTCCCATGACACTGCTATAACGTTCAAAAGGAGAAGAAGAGTCTTTCAGAGTAGCCAGAAGCATTTCTGTGGCTTTAGGGTTAGCTATGTTTTCCTTTGCTGTGTTCAGCAGAATGTAGTCTGTCTTCCTATGGTTTTCCTTTTGATGCAGATAGCCCTCGTAGCAGTAGTCCATGAATGTTTCAGAAGGCAGGGCGTTCTTGACTTCGCTGAGCAATGTACTATCCAGTTTACCTTTTTCCTGGAGCCACTCGCGTTTTTCCAGAAGTTTAATGGCAAATTCCTCGTCACACAGGACGGTAAAGAGCAGATTGTATATCTTTTTGATATTCTGTTGGTCGGGGCTGGACTGTTCCAGGTCAGTTAGGTGGTTATACATATCCCGCGCGGCGCTGATGCAGTAGGGGCGGTATCCATCGGAAACATTCAGCAGTGCTTTACAGAGGTTGGTCAATTCTTCCACGGTCTGTGCCACGGGCAGTAGCTGACTCAGCAGGTCTGCCGCAGGACGATTACCCATAGCGACTAGCAGCGAGGCGATCTCCTGTCTTAGTGTGCGGGAAGAGTAGAGAGGGCGCACGTCCAGGTTGAAGTCATAGCCGTCAATGAGAAGGTCTTTCAAAACCGGGAGCGAGTTAGTTCCATTTAACAAAAGCCCTTGCAGACAGTAAAATGCGTGGGGAGTGCGGGCTTTGTTGTTCGGCAGGTCTTTCAGCTTATACAGCTGCTGTATCAGGATTTCCGGATCCAGTGGATCATGTTGTTCGGCATTGATACGGTTAGCATTGGCTAAGTATTGTGAACTGGCTTCGTTGATTTTTTCGCGAAGCTGATTAGTTTCTGCCTCTAGCTTTTGGGCCATTTGGTTGTAGTCAGTCTGGGGCTTGTTTCTGGGTTTGTTTGACCCATATCCCAGCGGCGCAGAGTGCGGTCATCATAATGGTGACCCCGGCCAAAAATGGCTTATTGCTTGATTTAATATCTTTTTCGTTTTTGTCCATAGTGTTCTCTTTCTTTCATTTAGAATGACGATGGATTGCGTCAATCCGTTATAAATACGACATTTTGTCGTAAATGTCAAAAGAAATTTCTGAGGCATACTTATGAATAATTTAGAGAGAGATTGCCCCCGGAGAAAGGTGTGTTATCTTTAGACGCATGAGCAGGAGAGCTTTCTTGTTGATGTCCGCGGCCGGAGCTTTAGTCGTAACCGCAAAATGCGCAGCGTTCTTTGCGTGGGGCGCAGGATACCTTGGTCGCCATGTACCTCCAAAAGCAGGTGAATCACATCAGACTCTACACGGTGCTGG
>DBVN01000099.1 GCA_002308515.1 Verrucomicrobia bacterium UBA1263
ATGTTCTTTTATAATTTCCCTGGGTCGGGGCACACAACGGTCTGGGGGGTTCCCATCGGAGATCTACAAGAGTGTGTTTAATTCGTAAATTCCCCGGGCGCCTGGGTCATCCTCTGATCTAAGGAGCCCGGTTTTTTTGTCTCCATCTCTCATTCTGTTTTCCTCATTATCCACGCTGTTTCCATTTTTTATCTTCCTTTTTCCATTCTTTTTCTGCTATTCTGCAGGTGTTGGTATTTTGCGAACATTTAATTATTTATAAAAAGCTAGTTATGGAAAAAGATCCACTTGATTTTTATCAAAAACAAGGACACTCCTGCATCGCAAACGGAGAATATGATAAAGCTGTTTTCTACTATGAAAAGGCTTTAGATTTCTGCAAATCCCGTATGGGAAAAAATCATCCCAAGACTGGTTATTTCTACACTAACTTAGGAAATGCTTATCATCAAATGGGCAATCAAGAGAAAGCTCTTTCCTGTTGTGAAAAAGCTGAAAATATCCTTTATTCCTATTTCAAAGAAGATAATTACCTCACTGCCATAAATTACTTCATTTTTGGGGATATTTATTACGATAGTTTTGGTGATTACGAAAAGGCACTCTCATACTATGAAAAATCATTAGAAATACTTCAAAAACAAGAAGAAGAATATGATTTCTATATTGCCAGAGCCTACAGCAGGATAGGTTCTATTTGTTTAGATATGAAAAACCCGGAAGATGCTCTCTTCTGTTATCAGAGAGTCTTAGACATCCATAAAGCCAAATATGGTGAAAATCATCATGAAGTTATTTCAGACTATCACAATATGGGAGACGCATACTGCAATTTGAAAAATTATGACAAAGCTCTCTTTTATTACAATAAGGTCCTTGAGTATGAAAATAACCAAGAAGATATCTCCATTGCAGCAACCTATAACAGTTTGGGTGATTTATATCAGATGAAAGAAGAATATGACAATGCCCGATTCTATTTTGAAAAGGCATTGGAAATCTACCAATCTCAACTGGGAGAAGATCATCTTAATTGTGCTCTGGTATACGCAAATTTAGGACTTGTTTATAATAATTTAAAAAATCATGAAACTGCGCTCTTCTATTGCCAAAAAGCATTAACAATCCGGGAATCCCAACTGGTAGAAAATCATCCTGACATCGGTATAATTTATAATTCATTAGGGTTTATCTATTCCGAAATGTGCCGCTATGATGAAGCCATTTTTTGCTTTAAAAAGGCATTGACCATTGAAGAACTCCGACTGGGAGAAGAGCATTTTGATACAGCCCATGGTTATTATATGCTGGGAGATACTTATAGCAAAAAAGGTGAATCTAAAAATGCTCTTTTCTATTACAAACGATCCCTGCAAATCATGGAAACACAAATGGAAAAAGAGGATCCTCTTTTGATACACCTTAAAGAAGTGATTGAACAATGCGAACAAAAATGTGCTGAAGAAAACCTGAAGGAATAAAACCTCAGTCGTTTCTCCGCCCGGTCTGTACATTCGCGCTAAAGTGTTATACACTTGAGGCGCACGCCGTTTCCACGGGCGTGTCTGTAAACACCTTTCTTCAGACCAGATCGTTTTGTCATGGGAATTGAAATCATCAACACAGGCAGCGAGCTTATGATCGGACGGGTATTGAATACCCATTCGCAATGGCTTTGCGCGCAGCTGGATTCTCTGGGTTATACCGTTTCGCGTCAGGTGACCGTCAATGATGACGGCCCCTCGATCGTCAACGCGGTCAAAGACGCTCTGAGCCGCTCGGATACGGTGATCGTGACCGGCGGTCTGGGGCCGACGACTGACGACCTGACCCGACCTCTGATCGCGCAGCTGTTCGGCCGCCGTCTGCTGACGGATGACAGCACACTGGAACGCATCCGGGCATTTTTCGCCAAACGCGGCACGGCAGTCCCCTTCCACTGTGAGATCCAGGCTCAGTACCCGGAAGGCGCACTCGTCATCCCCAATGACTACGGCACCGCGCCGGGACTGCTGATCGAGCTGGAACAGAATCCCTTCCGTTCAGAGACGGGAAAAGCCGTCCTGATCCTGCTGCCGGGACCGCCGCGGGAACTCCATCCCATGTTCACGGAACGGGTGATCCCGCTGCTGCGCGAGAAAATGCCTCCGGCTGAGGATTATGTCAGCCTGACTCTGAAGACCGCCTGCACCGGCGAGTCCACCATCGAACGACAGGTGGCTCCCGCGCTGAAGGAACTGGTCCATCAGGGACTGGAGATCGGTTACTGCGCCCGTGTGGGCGAGGTGGAACTGCGGCTGAGCGCCCGCGGCAGCCAGGCCCGGAAGATCGTGGATCAGGCCGAAACGATCTCACGCGCCACGCTGGGAGAGATCATCTTCGGCACCGGCAGCGATAAACTGGAACAGACCGTCGTTCGCCTCTTGAGCGAACGGCATCAGACCCTGAGTACCGCGGAGAGCTGCACCGGCGGCTTTATCGCGCACCGGGTCACGAATGTCCCCGGCGCGTCTGAAATCTTTATGGGCAGCTGTGTGACCTATTCCAACGAAGCGAAAATAAACCTGTTGGGAGTCGATCCCGAAACGCTCCGTCAGTACGGAGCCGTCAGCGAACAGACTGCCCGCGAGATGGCGGAAGGTCTGCGCCGGCGCATGGGAACGGATTACGCGGTCTCGGCCACAGGCATCGCCGGCCCCGGCGGTGGAACGCCCGAAAAACCGGTGGGCACAGTCTATATCGGACTGTCCACCGCGCAAAAGACCGAAGCCCGGAAACAAGTTTACAACTATGACCGGGAAGCCTTTAAAATGGCTGTCTCGCAATTCGCGCTGGACTGGATCCGCAGAGTCATCCTCTCCGGCAAAATCTGACACTTTCAAACGATATGGATCCAAAGAAACTTTTCAACAACCGTCTTTCCGCCTACCTGCTGGCCGGCATCAAAAGTCTTCCTGATGAAAGCCTGGATGAGATCCGCCGGTTCATCACCAAGTCCCTCCATCCTTACGGCGGCTTCCGGGGGCACGGCAGCAGCGCCGATCTGTACTACACCACCTTCGGCCTGTACTGCGCCACCGCGTTGAAGATCCCCGCGAACTGGGAGCCGACGCGCGATTTTCTGGCCCGCTATGAAGAGGGGGAAGAACTGGATCTGGTGCATCTGCTCTGTCTGGTGCGCTGCTGGAAGATGCTGGAATTCATCACCAACGGTACGGTGAAAGACCCTTTCCCCGGTCCCGTGCTGGAAAAAATACTGGAACCCTTTCTGGCGGAGGAAGGCGGATTCAATAAGGGCATCGGCCGCCAGCGCGGCACTATCTTTGAAACCTTTCTGGCCGTGATGGCACTGGATGAACACGGATGCAAACTGCCTCCTCAGGAAGATGTTACTTTCATCATTCAGGAAATGAAGACCCGCTGGGGCGGTTACGCCAACCATCGGGGACTGCGGATCGGTGTCACCTCCGTGACCGCGGCGGTCATCACCCTGCTCAACCGCTACGGACTGAACGATCAGGCTCAGGAGGCCGGTCAATGGATACTCAAACAGATGCACGAGAAAGGCGGTCTGAAAGTCAACGAGCTTTCCGTCATACCGGATCTGACCTCCACCGCGACCGCGCTGATGGCGATGGACCTGCTGGGACTGGGCTGCAGCGAGGAATGGCGGCAGAATACGCTGGACTTTATCGGCTCACTCTGGAGCGGAGACGGCGGTTTCTGCGGTCATATCGTGGATAAACGCTCTGACCTGGAACACACCTTTTACGCGCTGATCGTCCTGGGCATCCTTCAGGGGAACACCCGGCAGACCGCTCCCCTGTCAGCAGATCACTAGATCCCTTTGGCCAGAACGGCCGCGCCGGTGATGCCGGCGTTGTCGCCCAGCCTGGTGGCGATCACCTGGAATGTCGGCGGGATCCCCGGAAACGCGTATTCATGGGCCACCTTGTCGATGACGGGTATCATCTGGTCTTCCAGGGCATCGATGACACCGCCGCCCAGAACAACGACATCCGGATTGAGCAGGTTGACCACATTGGCCACAGCGATCCCGGTATAGTGAGCCGCCTCATCAACGAGCCGCGCCACACACTTATCCCCGCGGCGGATCGCCTTTTCCAGATCGCCGCTGCGCAGATTTTCCAGCTTCTTATCCGCCAGCTGAGTTTCCTCGCCGTTTTTGATAGCCTCGCCGAGTTTGCGGAAGATGGAGCTTCGGCTGGCAAACAGCTCGAAACAGCCGCGGTTGCCGCAGTTGCACTGCTCCCCGTTCACATCCAGCACCGTATGACCAATCTCCCCGGCGATCAGATTCGTCCCGCGGTAAAGCTGACGGTTCAGGATCAGACCGGCACCGACTCCCGTTCCCAGGAAGATGCCGACCATGTTCACCGGTTTGGCTTTCAATTCATGGTGATAGATGCCCAGAGCAGCCACATTGCAGTCATTCTCCACAGACACAGGGATCTGCATGACCTTTTCCAGCTGTTTTCTGAGGGGAACATTATCCCAGTCCAGATTCCCGGCAAAGATAACATTGCCCTTGGCGTCGATCGAGCCCGGAGTCCCGATCCCCAGAGCGGCAATGGAATCTTTCTTGATGTCAAAGTCGTCCACCAGATCCGAAGCGCAGCGGGCGATCCTCTCGACCACCGAAGCAAAGCCGCGTTCGGGTTTTGTGCGCATTTTATTGCGTCCGACCAGGTTCAGTTCCTCGTCGAACAGCCCGGCCAGTATCTTGGATCCTCCCAGATCGATCCCCAGGTAATACTTCAGCATGATCAGGTATGAGTTGTCTTTCTATTGGAGAGCAGCTTCTGGACTTCTTTCTTGAGAATGGCGTGGACCACCTCCACACTGTGATTCGCGTCCACAATGGTGAAATGATAGACCTTCTGCAGCTCACGGTACTTCTCCATCATCAGCTGCTGGAACTTGGAAAAACTCTCGAACCAGTCCTGGCTGAGACCCAAGTCCATACCGCTTTCCCAGTAGTCCAGCGAATGACTCTTGAGGAAATTGCGCTCGATCAGCTTTTCTGTGGAAACATTCAAATAAAAGACGGCATCGGGTTCCAGGGCGATCCCATAGAGGTTCTTGACCCATTCAGGATTCATGCCGCGAACCAGATCGCGCGCCATCAAAGTGTAAATATAACGATCGGCCAGGACCATGCGGCCCGCCCGCAAAGCCGGCAGGATGACGTTCTCCAGCTGATCGGCGAAGTCGGTCGCGTAGAAAAGACTCATCGTTCTGTGGCTGAGACGGTTGCTATTCTTAGCCAGCTGCAGTTCCTCGCTGACCAGCGTAGAGCGCTTCAGCCCCACCTGCACCGTCGCGTGACCGCTGCCTTCCAGCCAGTCCACCAGCTTGGCGATCTGAGTAGAACGCCCCGAACCATCAGCGCCTTCCACCACGATCAGCTTCCCTTTCAAGGTGTTCACATCCACTCCGGGGATGCCGGCACCGTAGAACTTCCGTTCCGTCTCGGTCAGCAGCTGGATATTGGTGTAGCTGGCATACTTCTCCCGGTCTCTGGAAAGCTTTTGCCCGACCACTTTGCGGGTCAGATTCCGTTTCCCGATCAATTTCTTCACTGTTTTCTTCCGTGTCTTCATCTCTCTGCTTTCCTCCTATTTAGGCAACGCGAACCGGCTCAGATCCAGCTGACTGGCAACCAGTTTTCGTACCTCTGACTGTTGTCTCTCGATAGAACCGTTCGCGTCTATCACGGTGAAGCCGAACTCATCTTTCATCTCGACATACTTCTCCAGCATCCTGCCCTGAAAGATCTTAAAGCTCTCCTCACGGGTCGGTGCCAGATGCAGATCCATCCCGGCCTCGAAGAACTTCAGCTCCGGCCGTCCGGAAAGGATGCGTCCCAGAGAAACCTCCAGATCCGCCTTGAACAGGAACGTCAGATCCGGTTTGACGGCAAAACTGTAAAGCTCATGCACCCAGTCCGGGTCACAGCCGCGGACGGTGTCGCGCACATAAGCGGTAAACACATACCTGTCGCACAGAACGATATAACCGGCCTTGAGCATGGGAGCCAGCTGACGGTCATAGCGATCGGCAAAATCCGTCGCGTGGATCAGACTGAAAGTCGTAGGAGTGAGCAGCTCCTTCTTTTTACCTTTGGAAGTGGCGCTCTTGACCAGCTCCGAAGAGTTCCATTGACTGAAAAAGACCTTCAGTTTCTGGGACTCCAGCCAACGGCGCAGAAGCTGGATCTGGGTGCTTTTCCCGGAACCGTCCACGCCTTCCACCGCTATCAATTTTCCTTTAAATTCTGTTTTAGCCACAATAACCTCAACATCTGCCCCCAAAGTACACCCAAATCAGTCAGAAGTAAATACAAAATCACCTGTTTTCAAACATCTTTGAGCTTGTCTGCGGACGGTCTTTCAAATAGAATGCAGGCCACTGTTACAAGCAGATACGGCTGAACAGTGTCTGTTTTTGAACGCATGAGCAGCAAAATAAATGTGATCGGTAAAAACTATATCGCCCTGGGGATCGAAGGCGGCGGCACTCATACTGTCGCCGTGTGGGCGGATCCCAGCGGCCGGGAAATACAACGCAAAGAATTTGGATGCGGCAATGTCCGCCTGCTCAATGATAAAGAACTGATCAGCCTGCTGACTCAGATCCGGGAATCGGGACACAACATCCCTATCCCTGTCCACAGCATCTGCGCCGGAATGGCCGGTGCTGTCAATGACGCTGACAAAGAACGGGTAAAAAAAGCCATCATCTCTGTTTTCGGCACTGTTTACACGGCAGTCTGCAGCGATCTGCAAACACCTCTCTACGCGGCGGAGATCCCCGAAGGCAGTTTCCCCGTCCTCGTGCTGAGCGGCACAGGCAGCTGCTGCTACACAGAATCTCCCGATGGGCTCCACACCTATAAATCCGGCGGATGGGGACATCTGCTGGGTGACCGCGGCAGCGCGTACCAGATCGGGATCCGCTCTCTGCGGACTTGTCTGACCCTGCTGGATACCACAGGAAAACTCCCCGTGCTGGGGCAAAGACTCCTCGCCTTTCAGCTGCTGAACTCACCCGAAGACTGGATCAACTGGTCACTGAAAGCCGCCAAAAGCGACATCGCCCGGCTGTCACAAATCACCGGCGAATGCGCCGCGAACGGCTGTCCGGTCTCTCTGAAAATTTTGAAAGGCTGCGCCACGGAACTGGCGGCGGACCTACTCGCCTGCTGCCGAAATTATCGGAAGGAAAACAAGGAAGCCTCTCCCGTCTTTCTCCTCTCCGGCGGACTGCTGAAAAAGAGCGAGATCTATCAGCGGCTTGTTTCCGAGGAGATCACCCGTGAGATCCCTCAGGCCAAAATCACCCCCCTTGAGACCGAAAGCGTCCATGGTGCCGTGAAGAAGGCACTGGCTCTGCTGGGAGGATCCGCCCATCTGCAGGATGCTTTTTCTGATAATAACGTCATCCAGCCTTCCCCGGCTGCCAGCTCGGTCACAGAACAGCGCAACCCGCGCTCTATGCACCTGAGCGAGCTGAGCGTGGCCGACGCGGTACAGCTGATGATCGACGAGGAACAATACATCAGCCAGGCCATACAGACCCAGAAAGAGGCTATCGTCCGTCTGGTGGAAGTCGTCTCGAACGCCTTCAAGAACGGAGGCCGTCTGTTCTATGCCGGTGCCGGCACCAGCGGTCGTCTGGGTGTGCTGGATGCCAGCGAGTGTCCTCCCACCTTTGGTGTCAACCCGGAACAGGTGCAGGGCATCATCGCCGGCGGTTACGAAGCGCTGTGGCGCGCCAGTGAAGGCGCTGAAGACAGCCCTCAGAGCGGTGAAGGCGCCGCCATCAGCCGCGGCATCACAAAACGGGATGTCGTCATCGGCATCGCCGCCAGCGGCACAACACCTTTTGTCCAGGGAGTCCTTTCCCGTTCCAAACGAATAGGCGCGTTCACAACGCTGCTCTGTTTCAATCCGAACCGCAAACCCTATCCCGAAAATGAACCGGATATGGTGCTGGCGGTCCCAACCGGCCCGGAGATCCTCACCGGTTCCACACGTCTCAAATCCGGCACGGCCACCAAGGTGATCCTCAATATCATCACCACACTGAGCATGGTCCAGATCGGCAAAGTCATGAGCAATCTGATGATAGATGTCCGCGCGACGAACGTGAAACTGCGCGACCGCGCCATCCGCATCTTCTGCCAACTGATCGACTGCTCCCGTGAAGAGGCTCAGGCCGCCCTGGAGGCAAATGAGTGGAATATCCGCCGCGGCATCCAGGCGTTGAAAAAAGCCCGCTGATGTTTTATCGCTTTTTACTCATTCTGATCCTCGCGCTCTGTGTCGGCGTTTCTCAGGCGGAATCCCGCCGCGCGGAACTTTCCCCGGAAAATCTGCCATCGGATACGTATGCCTATCTGTCCGTGGACAGCGTAGAAGATGCCCTGAGCGTTTTCAAGACGACTCCCTGGGGAAAGATGATCGAGTCTGAGGAATTTGCGCCGTTCTGGCAGGACAGTCTGGCCAAATTCGACCGCAAGATCATCACCCCGCTGCAAAAGGAACTTCGTGTCCGGTTCGCGGACTATGCCGCTCTTTTTGACGGACCGATGATCACCGCCCTGATCCCGTCCGACAATCCCAACGTCATCCTCAATGATTCCTGTCTGATCCTGGCTGAAACCCGTCAGGACGCGCAAAAGCTGGAGAGCTTTCTCCAGACCATGACCTCCGCCTGGGAAAAGGACGGACTGGAAGTACCCCGCACTAATATTGCTCAGGTGGATTTCCGCCGTTTTCGTGTCACGCGCGAAACGCTGAACTCCTTCCTTCAGCAGCTGGGCGCGCCGCAGGAAAGTATGTTCGCCCCCAAAGAAACACTCCCCTCGCTGGATCTCTGGATGGGCATCTGGAACCGGATACTGATCATCGCGCTGGGCGATCTCTCCGTGGTGCGAAAGACTCTCCTCTCTCTGGACGGGAAAGCGGAACGCCTCAAATCCCTGCCGGCTTATGTAGAACAGCGTCCTCACTTCAAAAAGAGCGGCCGCGATTCTCATCCCATCGGACATATCTGGATCCAGCCGCCGCCCGTCATCAACGCTCTTCAGGAGGTTCTGGATCGTTCCATGACTATACTGGAGGATCAGACGGAAGCCGAAGGCAAAAAACTCAACCCCTTCTTTCCCAATCTATCCCAGCTGTTTCGGGCTCTGGCTCTGGACAGCATCACTTCCATCGGCATCGTTACGGAGACGGCTTCCGGCGGTCTGAGCACACGCGTCCACATCAACTGTCCGGCCTCCAAACGCGCCGGGATCACCCAGCTGCTGAACGCCGTCAAAACGGATGACTGCCGCACTCCTGCGTGGATGCCCGGCAATGCCCTTTCCTGCGCGCGGCTGCGGCTCGATCTGCCCAAAGCGATCCAGATCCTGGACTCTGTCAGCGATGATGCCTATCCGCTCAAGAAACTCATTTTCCTGGGATTCGGGCAGGGCTTCCGCAAGACCAATCCCGAGGTCAGTTTCTCCACCAATGTCGTCAGCCGTCTGGGTGACGACCTGCTGTTCTGCGAATTCCCCTCCGGGAACAAACAGGATCCCACACAATGGGCTTACCTCATTTCCGCCGGAAACGCGCCGACCCTGCTGGATACGCTCGCCGCGCTGAACGCGAACAGCTTCAAGGCGATCGGCTTTACTCTGCCTTTCCGCTTCCCGGATGACGAAAAAACGGAAGCCGCCACGAACGCTCCTTCTTACTTCGTCAACGCCAATTCGCAATATCTGGTCGCCGCGACGGACCCATCCCTTTCTCAAAAGATCGCGCGGCTGGAGGTGACCGAACCCTCTCAAAAGACAGAAGCTCCTCTCGTCTTTTTCCGTGAGGAAAACACTCTGGAAAAGACCCGGCTCCTCTGGGACCGTCTGACAAGCGAGACCGGCGGCAATACCCTGCTGCCTTTCCCGCTGAACCGTCTGAATTATGATTCACTGCCGCCTTTCGGGCAGTGNNCAGTGTTCCCAATTCATCTGTCCCTCCACGCTTTGGGTGATAAAAGTCACTCCGCAGGGACTGGACAGCACTTTTCTGAAAGTCTTTCCCGAATAGATCTGTCCTATCAAAAAGTCTCCGTCAACTGAGCGTGTCCGCAAGATCGTCCATTTGGACGCGGATGCCTTTTTCGCCTCCGTGGAACAGGCCATGAATCCCGATCTGCGCGGCAAAGCCATCGCGGTCGGCGGACGACAGCGCGGGATCATCGCCTCGGCCTCGTACCCGGCACGCCAGCGCGGTGTCTATACTCCCATGCCCACAGCTCAGGCCCGGAAGGTCTGCCCGGAACTGATACTGGTTCCGGGACGTTACTCCCTCTATGAGCGTTTTTCCAACAAGATGTTCGATATCATCCGTCAATACACGCCGGTCGTGGAACAATGCTCCATTGATGAGGGATATTTCGACCTGACCGGCCGCCGGGAACCGATCGAGACTCTGACCAAAGCCATCCGCGACGAGATCCGTTCCACTCTCTGCATCCCCGTGAGCATCGGCATGGGCACCAGCAAACTGGTCACACAGATCGCCGCCAAGATGAACAAACCCGAAAGTTTCTGTCTGGTGTCTCCCGGTTCCGAAGCCATGTTCCTCTATCCGCTTTCCAACCGCTGGATGCCAGGCGTGGGCGAAAAAACAGGCCGTCTGCTGGACAAGCTGGGACTCTTCAAAGTATTCCACCTGCGCGACGCGCCGCTGGAACTTCTGGCCAAAGCGGTCGGCAGCTACGCGGCGGATCTGAAACGATACGCCTTTGGCATAGATGACCGCCCGGTCGTTCCCTTCTATGAGGATGCCAAATCCTACGGAAAACAGAGAACTTTTTCCAAAGACCTGAGCGATCCCGCCGAGATAGAGATCCAGCTCAAGCAAATGCTGGATCGTCTGATGGAAAAGATCCGCGCCGACGGCAAACTGGCCCGCACCGTCACCCTCCGCATCCGTTATGCCGGGATGGAGGACGTACAGGGCTCCGAAAGCATCAGCGAGCCCACCTGCGTGGAGACGGAGATATACCCTCTGCTGCGTCCCCTGCTGGAGCGCATCTGGCAGAAAACCCTGCCTATCCGCATGGCCGGGGTCAAACTCTCCAACATCTACGACTCCAGCCAGATCGCTCCCAAGCTCCCCCTTTTCTCCGAAGCTCCGGGCAGCCGTGAAGTCCGCGCGCGCCTGGCCTCTGCCGTAGATACCCTTCATCATAACCTTGGCCGCAAATCCATCGGCCCTGCCCGCGACCTCCTGGATGGAGAATAACATTCTGAAAATCTTCACCTTGAGAAAAGTATTGCATGATTTGACTAAAAATTGTATAAAATTGGTGGATGTTATTTATCCTTGCCTATCATGGATTTAGATTTAAGAAGATAAGAATGGAAAATAAACTGATACTTTATAAAGACAAAGACGGCAAGGTAAACGTCAATGTTCGCTTTGCTGATGAAGATATCTGGCTGACACAGTCTCAGTTAGTTGAAATATACCAAACCAGTAAGTCCAATATCAGTGAACATATCAAACACATTTTTGAAGATAAAGAGCTGGATGAAAAAGTGGTTGTTCGGAAATTCCGAACAACCACTCAACATGGTGCTATAGAAGGAAAAACACAAGCACGTGATGTCTCTTACTACAATCTTGATGTTATGATAGCTTTGGGCTACCGTGTGCAGTCGTCCATTGCTGTGCGTTTTCGTCGCTGGGCCACACAACGACTGCATGAATACATCCAAAAAGGCTTCACCATGGATGACGAACGCTTAAAACAAGGCATAAAAAAACTATTGCGTTCCTTGTTAAAAAATCGTATAAGGGGAGGGTACTGCTTCCCTTTGTGATTCATGGAGTTAGCTATGAATCTTAAAAAAGAGGAATATTTGCCCTTTTGAGATAAATAGAATTAAAACTAACGGAGCTTTTTGATTATGTTCATGGGTCCTGAAATCGTAATGTTTGCGATACCGTTTGTGCTTTATATCATCCCTATGCTGATTGGGAGTGTGATCCTGCATTTACTTTTTAAGGTAAAGACAAACCGGTATATCATTATCAGCGGTTGCTTACCGTTTTTATCATGGTGCGGATTGTTTCCCTCACAGGCCACATTATCAAATTTTCTGGTCAATCCCGTTATCTTATCGTTCTGTATGCTGCTGGTTCAGCTTATCTACCACATTGTGAACAAGAAGGTCGTGCTGGAAAACAACACCATCCATTATGCCTTTTTAGGACTTTCACTGGTGACCCTGGTTGCGTTTTTGCTTTTTATGCCGCCGCTCCCGGAATGATTCTCGGAAAATCTTTTCTAAATCAATACTGTTTCGCCAGCCAGCGGGAGAAAAAGACGTTATAGATCTGATACGTCGTCTTTTCCAGACCGGCGTTCTCCAAAACCAGCTCCTTATTCACCAGCGATTCCACCGACCGGCGGGGATTGGTCGCGCTGCCGATCTTGTACTTTTGCAGGAATTTCGCGGACGTGATCTTTTCCACCTCATCCTCTTTGGCGATAGCGATCAGCATTCTCCACTGCTGCGTTGTCAGCATCGCGCGGTACTGCAGGAAATTGGGCGTTTCCCTTTCCAGTATCTCCAGACAAGCCTTGTTCACAGTCTCGATATCCACCTTCCGCGGCTCACCGGCAAAGATCTCATTGCAGACACTCTGCGTATAGAAAGTATGCCGTTTGGTCCAGTCCAGGATATACCGCAGAGCGTCCTCCTCCACCGGGATCCCGGCTTTCTCAAACCAGCCGCGGATGAAATCCCCATACACCGCGCTTTCTATCTTATCCAGAGCCAGAGTCCGTGTGCTGGAGAAAAACGGCCGGTTCGCGTCCAGAAACATTTCGGCCATGATCTTCTTCTTGCTGCCGCAAAAAATGAAACGGATATTGCGCGTCTGCTGCGCGTAGGTCCTCAGCAGCGCTTCGATATTCTTTTCGGGATACTCCGTGATCTGCTGGAATTCATCAATAGCCAGCACGACCTGTTTTTTCTGGGTATTGAGGAACGTCAAAAGGCTTTTGAGCGTATGCTCCTGCTCCGAAGTATTCACAAAATTGAACTGCACCTGCGGCTGGCTCGTGATCAGGTCATAACTCAGGATGGGACGCAGTCCCCTGAGCAGTCCCATGAACTTCTTGCCGATCGAGCTGCGCTCCGGAAACTTCTCCAGGATAGCCTCCGCCAGCGTCTTGACCAGATCGTCCAATGACAAGGTCGCGAAAATATCCACATACAGCGTCTCGAANNCCGCCGCTGGGCGATCTCATCAAAAGCGTGCAGGATCAGCCCAGTCTTTCCATACTTTCTCGGCGAGATCAAGGTCGTATCCGCGCCGTTTTGCAGATTTTTCAGGATCTCACAGGTCTCCTTATCCCGGTCGCAAAAGTATTCACTGCTTTTATATCCTCTTATAAAAAAGGGATTTTCCATCATACCAAACCACTCTCCGCTGTTTTCTTGTTCCTGTTCAAAATTACCTAAAATAGGTAACCTAATATAGATAACCTAAAATAGGCAATCTTCCTCCCTTCTTTGTACAACAGTCCCCCTTCCCTTGCAACACTTTTATCAACGCGTTGGCTCAAAAATCACATCGCTCTACTCCATGTCCATCCAGAGCCTCAAATAATGTCTGGACACGAAATACATTCCAAGGTAACCTCTTCCCACTCTGAGCAGCGGCGCTATGAGTAATAAAAATTCCCATAAAAAACAGACGGAAACTGCAGCCCGTCAGCATCCGGAAAACAGCTTCTTCGGGTTGAACATCCCGAAGGCGTTCAGACCGTGGCTGATCCTGCTGATCGTGCTGCTGGCGCTGGGCGGCACCTGGTATGCCACCAGCCGTCAGAACAGTTCCAAGGCCAAACTCTTCAGCGCCAAGACTCAAAATACCGCCGCCGTGGTGACGGAAAACACCGTCGCTCCATCCGAAACCTCCGCTCCGGCCGGGAGCAGCGCCGCTCAGGAACTGGAATCGAACGTCTTTGAACCGGGCTCGGCTTCCTATTATCTGAACGAAGCGGTCATCTTCTATCGTCAGGGCAAGTATGAGAACGCCCTGAAGAATCTGATGGTTGCCCTGAACAAAACCCCGAATGACCCGGAGATCCATTTCAATCTGGGCGCGACCCTGAACAAGCTGGGCCGGGTGAACGACGCGATCGAAGCCTATCAGCGCGCGCTGGAACTCTCGCCTCATTACGATGAAGCCCATAACAACCTGGGACGCATCTATCTGAACAAGGGCGAGCTGGAGCTGGCCGAGACCCATTTCAAAGATGCCCTCAAGACCAATCCCCGCAATTACAATGCCCATAACAATTACGGGATCATCTTCATCCGCCGGAAGATGCCCGCGGAGGCCGAAAAACACTTTCTGGAAGCCGTCGCGATCGATCCGGATTACATCGAGGCTTATGTGAACCTGGGCTATCTTTACACCAGCACCGGCCATGCGGAACAAGCTCGCGCCGCTTTCAATAACGCCCTGCGCGTTGACCCGGATTTTCAGCCTGCCATTGAAGGACTTCAGCGGCTGGAATCTATCGGGACCACTCCGCCCATGCTCCTAAGACCAAGGGAGTGATCTTTACGAATTTTTTCTCAAATGGAATCAGATACGAAAGGTAAGTTTACCAAAGTTTACGACATCCGTTCCTCCGAAATGGGGCCGGATTACCGTCTCAAGAATGAATCAGCCGCACGCTATTTTCAAGAATGCTTTGCCCAGTACTGCACCAGCAAGCATCTGGCGGCCTTCCACATCAGCAAAGACCATCTGAAGTGGATCATCACCGAAATGAACATCGAATTTCTGGATCAGATGCCCCGCTGGAGTGAAAACGTGCTGGTGGAAGTCTGGCTCTCCGAAGTCAAGCGGTACCGGCTCTATGTGGATTTCCGGCTGCTTTACCAGGACAAGGTCATCACGCGCGGCGACAGCAGCTGGTATATCCTCAACTCAGAAACGGGCCGTCCCGCCAATGTCAGCGATATCGCCTCCCGGTTTGAGCTGCTGCCCGAACTGACTCTGGGCTCCCGTCAGAAGAACTCATTCGCACCGGAGGAAGGAAGTCCGGCGGAACCTTTCGGGGAACAGCATCACAAGGTGACCTTCTTCGACTTGGATTTCAACTACCACGTCAACAACCTCTGCTACACAGCGATCGCCTTCAATCCGCTCCCGGTGGAATTCCTGAATAAAAACATCCTCAGCTCCTACAGTGTCAAATACATCCGGGAAACTTTCCTGAACGATGAACTGTACTGCCGGGTGCAGCGTCAGGGCAACACGCTCTTCCATCAGCTTTATGATAAGAAAGATGATGCCAAGGTCTGCCTGCTGAAATCAAACTGGATCCCCCGTCAGTCCGAAACCACGACATAGAACGACTGTCTCCCTGAAGGAACGATCTTCCGCGGAGAAACAGCCCCCGGCACCGGAGTCAGCACTCCGCCGGGGTGGTCCCATTCGTAAAGAGTCCCCCATGTCCAGGTCAGGATCAGTACACCATCCTTCCACTGATAACGGAGAGACGGCGGTTCTGCCGGTATCGGAGGAAGCTCCGCGTACCAGGCAGCCCGGAACTGCTGTTCGATTTCCTCACGCGTCAGCGCACGGTCAAAAACTGCCCACTCATCCATCTCGCCGCGAAAATTAGCCGCGATCTTTTCCAGCAGTCCGCCTGTGTCCGCTCCCAGACAAAACTCCGCCCCGCCGGCTCCCGGCGCTAACGGTTTGTGGGTCATGCGGTTCGTCACCGATGTCAGAAAAGAATTCGTGCCGTCGTTCATCCAGAGTACGGCCTCATTCGGCTTCACTACAAAAGCCATATACGACCAGGCACCCTCTGAGACTTTGGCCGGCAGCAGGATCTCCTCCTCGCTGCCCCAGCAGTACGCCGGGTCATTGTCCTGCCAGCAATAAAGGCTGAAGCGATCCGGATCGGAAGCACTGCCGTTCGCGAAAAGTACCCGTTTGATCGGATCCCCCAGGTGATGCTTGACCGATGGCTTGACCCAGCCCGTAAAACTCCAGGAATCGCTTGCCGCCAAAGCTGATCCCCAGCTCAGGGAAACATGATCCATGGAATTGGTCAGACTCAATCCGCGGTTGTAAGCCTCGAACCCGACATAACGGGGACCCTC
>DBVN01000071.1 GCA_002308515.1 Verrucomicrobia bacterium UBA1263
TGTGGAGGTAGCTGTTGCCGATGAAGTACTTGGCATAAGCCGTATTCAGTTCGCCTTTGGGCCAGACCGAGAAATCCACCGTTTGAACGGTCTCAGCCGGTTCATCATAGACCTTTGCCACAGCCTGGGCGGCGCGGACGGCTTCCTCTTCGCCTACTTTCTCGCGCAGTATGGAGGGGATCTCATGCAGCTGAGCGTCAGTCACACCCATGTTCTTCGCGCCGCGGACGTGAGCCATCAGCTGGGGCTCGCAGCCTTCCAGCGCGGAAATGGCGCTGACGGTAACGATCTCGCGTTCGACATAGGTCAGGTTATTGCGGGCAAAGATATCGCCGAAGAGATGGGCTTTCAGATAGTAATCCGTCTGCGGGGCGAATGTATAGTTGAAGGGCGCTCCGCTGAGTTTGGTCTGCACCTCTGTCCCTTGCTTTAGAGCGTCATAATCTGCTGGCAGGGGATCAGCTTCTTTCCCGGCTTCGGTCTTTAGCCCTTTGGCTTTTCGGTCATTGAGGACGAGTTGCAGGGCTCCCAGCGCGTTCAGCGAACGGGGGAATCCGGTATAGGCATACAGCTGGGAGAGAGCTTCTTTGGCCTCGCTCACGGTTAGCCCTTGTTCAAAACCGTTGTTGAGCGCTTTACGCAGTCCTTCGATATCGCCTTTGGCTTCCATGGCGGCTATCGCGACAAGTGATCGTTGTTTGGGTGTCAGTTCCATATCTGTTGTTTTTGCGTTTGTGTGTAAGACTGCCAGCAGGGATGCCGCAAGCAGCCAGAAAGTTGTTTTTAGTTTCATATCGTTTTGGGTTTTATACCAGACTGCGCCATTCCATGAATTGTTTTGTTACTTCTCCGTCATGATGGTCGAAGAAGAGACTCTTAGCCGTATCCAGCTGGGTGATCTGTTCCATCTCGTCAGCATTTAGCTCAAAGTCGAAGAGTTTCAGGTTTTCTTCCATGCGTTCTTTGTGAGTTGATTTCGGAATGATGATCACGCCGTTTTGCAGCAGAAAACGGAGAGCGGTTTGGGCAACAGATTTGCCATGATTCTGACCAATGGCAGAAAGGACGGGATGAGTAAAGAATCCATTGCGTCCCTCAGCCAGCGGAGCCCATGCCATGATGCGGCAGTCGAATTCATCCATGTATTTTTTAGGGACCCGCTGCTGATTGAAAACGTGAGTTTCCACTTGGTTGACCATGGGTTTGATATCCACATTCGAGGCCAGATCAATGAAGTGATCCGGAAAGAAATTGCTCACACCGATAGCGCGGAGCTTGCCGGCTTTGTAGGCTTCTTCCAAAGCCCGGTAGGCACCATAGCGATCACAGAACGGCTGATGCAGCAGCATCAGATCAATGTAATCCGTTTGCAGTTTGCGCAGACTTTCATCAATGGATGCTTTTGCCTTTTCATATCCGTAGTTGGAAAGCCAGATTTTGGAGACCAGGAATACTTCTTTGCGCTCCAGACCACTTTTTTTGACAGCGGCACCCACACCTTCCTCATTGCGGTAGGCCTGCGCGGTGTCTATCATGCGGTAGCCCACACTCAGCGCGTCACTCACACAGCGTTCCGCTTCCTGTGGATCTACCTGATACACGCCATAGCCGACCATCGGCATTTTGACTCCGTTATTTAAAATGACTTCTTTCATATTATTGTTTATTGATGATTTGTGATTATTTCAGATTTTCGAGAAAAAACTGTCCTATTCTGTCAAAGGGGATAACACCGGCCTTATCATCATAGAGATCCACGTGTGTCGCGCCAGGGATGATGAGCAGTTCTTTGTTGCCGACTTTGGTACTCTTGCCGGGTTCAGGTTTCTGCCCGGTCATCTGTTCAAAAGCACCTTCGCTGAAATAGCGGCTGTGAGCCTTTTCGCCGTGGATGAGCAGCACGGGATTTTCGATCTCCTGCGCCCAGCAAAGCAGGGGCTGATTCAGGAAGGATTGCGTTCCTGTCTTGTTCCATCCGTCGGTGGAGTTGCCGCTGCGTTCATGGTATCCGCGCGGAGTTTTGTAATAGCTGTGATATTCCTTCACGAACCAAGGGGCATCATCAGGCAGAGGATCAATGACACCGCCGGCGCGTTCATAAGTCCCGCGTTTGTATTCGGCAGTGCGTTCGGCGGCGATCCCTTTGCGCGCGGCCATCCGTTTTTCGGGGGAATCATCCGCGTCGAAATAACCTTTGGTGGAAACGCGCCCCATATCGTACATCGTAGAGGCGACTGTAGCCTTGACGCGTGGATCCAATGCCGCGGCGTTGACAGCCATCCCTCCAAAGCCGCAGATACCGACGATCCCGATACGTTCCGGGTCAACATTGTCCAGGTTGGAGAGATAATCTACTGCGGCCAGAAAATCCTCGGTATTGATATCCGGGGATGCCACACGACGAGGTTCTCCGCCGCTTTCACCGGTAAATGAGGGATCGAAAGCGATCGTCAGGAAACCGCGTTCAGCCAGATGCTGTGCGTAAAGGCCGCTGGACTGTTCCTTTACCGCGCCAAAGGGACCGCTCACAGCGATAGCTGCGAATTTCCCTCCTTCGGGTGTGCTAAGAGGCATATACATATCCGCTGCCAGCGTGATGCCGTAGCGGTT
>DBVN01000107.1:0-12200 GCA_002308515.1 Verrucomicrobia bacterium UBA1263
TCGAGGGATGCGCGTTGCCGCGAAAGACGGCCGCCGCGGGATCCGTGTTCCCGGCCTCCGGCTTCATCTGTTTCTGGCGCTGAGCTTCAGCGGCCTGGACTTCCCTGCGGATCTCCATATCCCGACGGGGCATCTGCGCTTTGCGCCTGTCACCATGCCAGTTCTTGCGGCGAAATTCGTTCCGGTTCTTTTGGAAATCAGGGCGGTTACCGGTTTGCTCCTGTGAGACAGGTCTCGGACGTGCCGGAGCGGCCGGTTCACCGGATACTGTTTTATTCTCCGCGGGAGCCGCCGGCGTATAGGAGACCGGAGGATCATCCGCCGGACGGAATCCCATTCCGGGATACCAGTCCTGCCCCGGAGGGATCGGAGGCAGGGCCTCGCTGGTCTGCTGACTGCGCATCTGCGCATTGCGCTCGTCTCTCCAGTCACGCCACTGACGATCGGATCTTTCCCGGTCGGAACCATAAAAACGCATCCCCGCCGAAGCAGGCGCGCCTATGCCGTCATCATAATAAACTTCATAAGGCTGAGGCTCCTTTTTCGACTCCCGGCGCTCACGGTCATGATGACCTTCATGTCTCTTGCCGTGATGGGACGGTTTCTGAGGATGTCTCTCGGACGGAGACTGTTGATTGGGCTTCTGGTTCTTCTGTTTTTTATCCTGGGGAGGATCCTTTTGAACACTCTTTATCTGACCGGGAACTGTTTTCTCCGCGCGTTTCGGCTGCGGCACATCACGCGAAAGACGTTGTTTTTGAGGAGCCTTGGCCACGGGTTGTTTGGCCATTTGAGGTTTCTCTTTGGGAGAGTTCTCCTTACGCTGAGAAGGCTGCGGGCGGTCTTTCTTCGTTTTGTTCACCGGCCTGACCGCCGCGGTTTTGCCGTTCTTGGGCAAACGGCCTTGTCTGGCCTGAGATAAAGTTATTTTGTCTTTGGCAATATTGATGGCCACGGTCATGGTCAGGTGATATTTCATAATGAGGCTTCGTACCTGTTTTGCCTCATCCAGGGTCAAGTTCTTCTCCGCGATCAGCCTTTTGAGATTCACATCCCTGTTTTCCACAAGGGCCATATATTCAGATTGAGTGATTTTTCCGGCTTTGCACCTGCTCCAGAGCATCATATTCAATTTCTGAGCAAACGCGTCGCTTTCCAGGTCATCCTTTGTAAATCTGGTCATATATGTGACTTACACAATTTTTGACAATTTCTTCACTTCCGCTATTTCATTATCCAGTTTCATTGGGGAAACCGGCTCAGAGGTCCCCAACTCCTGGGCATAGCAGGATACCTTAAACTCCTGCATGAGCCAAAATAAGTTCCACAAGCGAGTCTTCGCTTCCCGCGGAAGATTCTTCTTTTTCAATAATTCGTCTAATTCCATCTGCCGGGTCTCAACTTTCTGCGATTTTTCCCGGTCTTTTCCCGGATTGGCCGCAGCCCTGGCAGCACGGATCAAAAGCATCTTCAAATATCGCGGCAGATGCTTCAGCCGCGCAAAAGGAATATAAGCTAAAAATTTAGCGGGTACCAGAACATTTAATTCCTTTTTTAACCACTCAAATTGCTTGGGATAAACTAATATCTGCTGGCGCAGATCCAGGATCTCCCTGACCAGAGCGGTAAAAACGGGCAGAGCCTCCTGCAATTTATGCTTGGATTCCCATATATAAGTCTCGAAAAAATGTTTGGTCAGACGCGGTTCGTCTTCGGAACTCAGAACATAATTGCGCAAATTGATATAGGAACTTTCTTCCAGCTCGTCCACCGAGCCGAAAGTGGAATAACAGAGCCGGGCCTGATCCATTTTGCGCAGATCCCGCCGGACCCAGGCAAATTCCTTGGCCATCATCTTTTCGGCCAGAGCCTGAACACCGCGCCGCAGGACTTTATCCCGGTCAGCCGGAGTCCGGAACAGGCGCAGATTCACCTCTCCGTCCTCAACGTCCAACCCCGGAAACGCTCTCAGCGGGATGCCCTTGACCTCTTTGAGAACGATGCTGTCCGGGACTTCATCAAAGGTCCAATCGGTCAGACCGTATTTTTCCCATTTTTCTGACGCTCTCTGCCAGTCTTTCTGATCTTCTTTTTCGGAGTGCTCCTTGATCTTGGACTGGAGCTGTTCCAAATCCACTCCTCTGAACACTTTGCTGCTGGTCTGGGTCACAACCTCGATCTTCGGGGTGAGATAGTCCGGCAGTTTCAAACCATCCCAAACATGCTCCGGGATCTCCACATCCCACTCTCTCAGAATGAACAAACGCGCCTGCCGGAGACCTTCCGCGGAATCCATCTGGATGACTTCGGCCAGACGCGCCGCGCGATCCCTCAGCGGCATCAGACGACGACGCAAAGCACGCGGCAGTGATTCCAGCAGCTGTTCCCATCTGGCCGCGCGGAATCCGGGGATGCTCCAGTCCACTTCGTTGCGGTCCACGATCGGCAGCAGATTCAGCGGGATCTTCAGCGTCACGCCGTCTTCTTCCTTGCCGGGAGCATAGGCGTAACGGGCTTCCACGGAATAACCGCCCAGCTTGACTTTATCTGGAAATTCTTTAGCGTCATAACCATGGAAGTTTTCTCCCAGAAGATCCTTCTCCGTGACAAAGAGAAAGTCCTTCTCACGGGAATGTTCCTTGAGCAGACGGTTCAGATCATGAATAGAAGAAACATCCTGAATGCGAGCCTCATAATACAGGCGCATCGCCTCATGGATATCGACTCCGTGAGCGCCGCCGGTATGGGTCTGCCACAGCTCCAGCTTGTGACAGATGTTCTGGTTATTGACTAAAAACTTTAAATTCTTGCGGAAACCGGTCGTCGTCCGGCTGGGCAGCACTTCCAGATTTTCATCCAGCGGCTCCACCAGCGCCATGCGTATAAAGAGATCTGTGGCTTCTCTGGGCTTGATCTTGCCATAGTCTATCCAGCGTTCTTTGACCACTAAGCCGTGAGCCGTTACCTTTTCCAATACGACCACACGTTCCTTGCGTTCATCCCAATGGGCATTGTGGTAAGTTTTTTTGCAGATATGCGGAGCCAGCTCTTCCACCCAGCTGATGTCTATCCCGGCCACGGTGCGGATAAATAAACGGGAAGTCTCCACGATCTCGCCGGCAACGATCCATTCGGGCTGATCAACCTTTTCCGCCGGAGCGGATGGCTGCGCTTTTTTGCGTCCAGAAGAAGGAGCGTTTTTATTGAACAATCCGGAACCGGGGAACAGCATCACTTCCCTGTCGCCCACAGCTTTATACATGTTTCGTTCCTCACGGTGGGCGATATGCCCCAGCAGGCCGGACAGAACAGAGCGATGGATCGCAACCCGGACAGCCTGACTTAATCCGCTGAGTACTTGAACGTTCTGATGACGTTTGTTGGGATTCTGAGGAACTTTGCGGTCGATCGAAACTCCGGAGCCGCCCCCCAGTTCAGAGAGGATATCCTTCACCTGATCATAGAGATCGGCCCATTCCCGCATCCTGACAAATGAAACAAAATGAGCGCGGCAGAACTTACGCACCTGATTCTCCGTGCGGAGTTCAGCCCAGGCCTTGCGCCAGGCTTTCCAAAGGTTGAGCAGGGTGATGAAATCGGATTCCGGGTCCTCAAACTCCTTGTGAGCGGTCTCGGCCTGAGCGCGCTGCTCGGTCGGACGTTCCCGCGGATCCTGTATGCTCAGGCCGGCGGCGATGATGACCACTTCCTCCAGAACACCTTCTTCTCTGGCCTGCAATATCATGCGTCCCAGTGAGGGATCCACCGCCATGCGGGCCAGTTCCATTCCCATGCGGGTCAGCTTGCGCTCTTCATCCAGCGCGCCCAGCTCCTGCAGCAGGGCGTATCCGGCATGGATCGCCTGAGAGGAAGGCGGATTGAGAAATGGAAAGGTCTCGATCTCTCCCAGACGGAACGCTTTCATCCTCAGGATGACTTCCGCCAGGTTCGCGCGCTGGATCTCCGGCTGGGTATAGGGCTGGAGTTCGTTGAAATCTTTTTCGGAGTAAAGACGGTAGCAGGTTCCATTCGCCACACGGCCGCAGCGGCCTTTGCGCTGATTGGCACTGCTTTGGGAAATAAACTCAATAGGCAGCCGTTTAGTCCTTGTGCGTGAGCTGTAGCGGCTGATCCTGGCCAGACCGGTATCCACCACATAGTGGATATTGGGGATCGTCAGCGATGTTTCGGCGATATTGGTCGCGACCACCACACGGCGCTTGCTGGAATAGGAAAAGACCCGCTGCTGTTCCGCGGAAGACTGACGGCCAAAGAGAGGCAGGACTTCCACACCGTTCCAGCGGCGGCCTTCCAGCATGGCGGTCGTATCGCGGATGTCTCTTTCACTGGGCATGAAAACCAGAATATCCCCCTGATAGGTTTCCCGGATGATACCCTCTACCGTGTTGACCGCGGTCTCGATAAAAGTCTCGTCACCCTCTTCTTCCTCTCCATCTTTTGAAGCAACATCCTCCTCCCGATAGATGACTTCCACCGGATAGGTCCGTCCGGAGACTTCCAGCACGGGCGCGTTATTGAACGCGGCGGAAAACGCCTCGGTGTCGATCGTGGCCGAGGTGATGATGATCTTGATGTCATCGCGTTTCTGGGTCAGTTGTTTGAGATAGCCCAGGAGAAAATCAATGTTGAGCGAGCGTTCATGAGCCTCGTCCACCAGGATCGCGTCATATTCGCAAAGGAAAGGATCGGTCTGTATCTCCGCCAGCAGGATGCCGTCGGTCATCATTTTGATGTAAGTCTCCGGACGGCAGTGATCCGCGAAACGGATCTTGCAGCCGACCTCATGACCCCAGTCCACGTTCAGTTCTTCGGACAGGCGTTTGGACAGCGACATGGCGGCCACACGGCGCGGCTGGGTGCATCCGATCTGCGCACGGACTCCCAGACCGGCTTNNNTTGGGGAGCTGAGTGGTTTTGCCGGAACCGGTCTCACCGGCGATGACCAGCACCTGATTTTTGCGGATAGCCTCTACGATCTCATCTTTTCTATCTGATACAGGTAAAGGCGGATAAACCAGTTTAGGAACATTTATGGCGCGACTTCGACGTAATTCGGCCGATCGTTCTGCCTTGGCGATAATGCGATCCAGCAATCCGGGATTGGGTCTTCTCTGTCCGGGCTGTGGAGAGAGCAGCCGTTTCAACTGCAAACCCAGGCGCACCTGATCCTGCAGCATACAGGAAGGCAAAAGCTCCTTTAACTTTTTAATGTGTTCTCTCAAAAAATGATTTTACTCTACCTTCGCAGGTATTTTCCCTTCTCTTCACGCACAGACGGAAAGAGGATCAAAAATCTTTGCCGCGCACGTTGTTCAGCACTTTGCAATAGGAATAAAGGATCTGAGTATATTCCTTGTGATCCCTACACTTGCGCAGACGCTCCAGAAAGAAATAGGTCTTCCTTAAATACGGCTCGATCAATTCTTCGTATCTTCCGCGGATCGCGTTGGAAACTTCCGGCTCCACCTTATAATAGCGCCGTGCCGTTTCGGTATTCAAAAGGCGCCCCATAAAGACGACGACTCCAGCCAGATGCGCCAGTTTCAAATCTTTTCTGGTAACGATATCGGCTATATCCATCAGGGTCGGCTGTCCCAAACGCGCGCCATCGGGTTCCAGCAGATCCGGCTGTTCCTCTCCGCGAAGAGTGATCGCCTCGCTCATCGGGACATACCAGAAATTCTGTGTCAGCCTTCCGCCGAAATCACCGGGTTTTTTCAGTTCCAGGACGAAACTGATGTCCTCGTGGGGTATCTCCAGCACTTTTTGTTCTTTGGATATCTCCTCACCCAGTTCGCGGACCAGATTTATTTTGTCGGTCTCACCGGGGTTCATGCTTCCGCCAGGGAATATCCAGCTCTTATGTAAAGCGTTCTTTCTGAATTTCTCCTCCACGGTCAACGAAACAGCCGACACCACTCCGTCGTTCTGGATTTTAGCAATGATGCCAAAATTAGAACGGCAGTGTTTACGCATTTTCCGATTATCGTTGATCACCCTGATAATGTAAGACCCGCAGCTTGCTGAGATAAGCTACGGGCTTTTAGAATATCACTTTTCCCCTTACAGAGTAAAGTTTTTACTCAATGACAGCACGGTAAAACGCGTTGCCTCCAATAGAGGGTATAGTGCTGTAAGGACTTTCCACGTTCAAGTCTATCCATTTTTTCATGTCCGTGCTGACTTGCAGCTTGCCTGTGAAAGTCAGGACCAATACATCACCGGAATATTCTCCGGTCAGTTCCGCTTTCTGCGGTTCCGGCGGAGTCAGGCGCAGATCGGCTTTGACGTTCGATCCGGTCAAAGACACTGTCGCTATTTGAGGCGCAGTAAATTCCGCGCTGGTAAAGATGAGTTTGTCCGCCAAAGAGTTCTTGGAATAAGGCAAAGCATAACCACCTGAAGTGGAAGTGACTGTATAATACTGTCCATTTTCCAGAGTCACTTTCACACCGGGAATGCCTTCACCGATGTCATAAGCACCGTTTCTATTGAGATCCGAATAAACGACACCCACCAGATAGGGAGCCAGAGAAGCCGCGCTGAAAGCGAAGTCCTGGGTCATCATCAGTGTCATCATATTGGGCTGGAAGTAGCTATAAATCCCCTGCTCTAAACCGATACCCGTTTCTGTAAAATCAACATCCATAATGTTGAGGCGCTGATTGCCGTTGTAGAACAGCGTTCCGTAAATCGAATCTACGCTCAGGGTGGTATAATTAGCCACTATACTTTCTGTACATCCCTGCCATCCTTTGAAAACATATCCCGCCGCTGTCATACGATCTTCAGGAGTGGAGCCGCCTTCACCGTAGAAAGTCCATTGATTATTCCGCAACAGCCACTTGCTGTGATTCTCCGAGGATGCCAGCAAAGAAGCGTTGAAAGCATACGGCGGTTTAGGAGTGGTGTCGATCGTGCCCGGATCCAGATCTTTGTTCAGGTCTATCCCCAGACGCGCGGCTTCCGCCGCCGGGTTCGCGCGAGCCCTGTTGATCAGTTCCAGCTGATATTGCTCCATGGGAGAAGGATCACCGTGACTGTAGAAGGTCACTTCCGGCATATTCAGCACCGTCAGAACACCATTCACGAAAATATAGTCGTAGCCGGCCGGCAAGCTCCCCTGGCTGACAATGATGGGATAAGTCCCGGCAGGACTGTTTTCGACCGCTGTTGTGGTCAGAAACGGAGCCCCGTCCAGAGTGACTGTTCCGCCGGACGCGCTTGTGATGGAATAGGTAAAGACCGGGTTCTGTTCAAATACATAGCGCTGCTGATTATCCGCCCGCACATAGAATGTCGGGACCGGCACTGTGACCGATACCGTTCCGGAGGTGACACTGCCGGTGCTGTTGCTGACCACAACACTGTAATTGCCAGCGTCCAAGCCGGTCGCGCTGTTTATGATGTAGGTATTTTTTGTAGCGCCGGGGATCGGAGTATTGTTCCGCATCCATTGATAGCTCACATCATCCATGCTGTAGGCTTCCACAAACAGGGATGCTTTATCTCCCCAGTTCAGAGAAAGTCCTGTCGGCTGTGTCAGGATGACAGGAAGCTCACTCACTGGTCTGTTGGCAAGATAATTGACATGAACATTTTTTCCGCTTTCTGTCGTTCTTGTGAAAGAAGCGGTTTTGACTTTGGGAGCGGCTGCCGTCGGTTCAAAAGTAACGACTATATTCCCTCCGGCTGTATAAGGAACCGCGTAGCCGCCGGATTCTGAGGTGATGGCATAATAACCGCTGCCGGAAACAGTTACCTTGACACCGGCAATGCCTTCACCGGGATCGTAAAAATAATTCCTGTTCGCGTCATTAAAAACGACACCTACCACAAATGGATTGTAAGAGGCTCCGCTCAGAGCGAAATTCTGCGTTCCCATCAACGAGTTATATGTCTTACCATCATAGTCATAGGTATATTGTCCCTGCCTCAGTCCGATGCCGACCTCCGCGTACCTGCCATTCATCAGGTTCTTACGATGTCCCGGACTCTTGAAAAGCCCCTCATGCATGCCCTTAGTGGCGGTGACGGGATTGAGTTTACTGGTCGTGCCATTCCAGGAAATATTCTCGCCGCTGCTCCAGGGAGCAACAAACTCATAACCGGCAGCGATCATTCGTTCTGTGGGAGTGGAGCCATTGATCCCGGTATGATCAAATGTATCGGTTTCCAGCATCCAGTCGGAATGGGCACGCGCGGATACAAACAGCAGCGGATGGAATGCCAGAGGCTGCTTGGCGGTACCGTCCAGAGTTCCCGCGTCCAGTCCCTGATTCAGGGTGATCCCCAGCCGCGCGGCCTCCGCCTCCGGAGTGGCGCGGGCAAAGTTGACCAGTTCCAGCATATACTGTTCATAGATCGTCGGATCACCGTGATCGTAAAGCTCCGACGCGGCGATCACCCGCGCGGCAGCCGGTTCTTCCTGTTCATAGTCCGCGGATGATTCAAAAGCGGGTTCCCCGACCTGAACCACATCCCCAGCCAAGGCAGCTGAACCGTAAACAAAGAACGGAAGTATGCCCGCCAAATATAAACCTGTTATTTTTAAAATATTTTGTTTTTTCATAAACTGACAACAGCCATTATCCAAACAGCACCTAAAGTATAGCGCAAAAAAGCCAGCAAGAGTACAAGAAATAAAAATACAAATATATGGATAAGGTATGAGCAACACGAACCTTATTGATCCATCATATTTTTCAGATCTTTCCAAAAATTGTAATGCCCTTGATATTTATCATTAGCTTTTTCCGATATAGTATTAGGCCACTGGGATTCCCCAGCTTCCATTACACGAAGAATTTGCTGAGTATTGGTATCTATATATAACTCATTAGTTCCGGAAAGCCAAAAGCGGGATTGATGAAGCGTATTTGTACCAAACTGCTCTAATGAGAAACTATTGCTATCAAACTTAGGATCTAAATTCAAATAATAAAAATTTTTAGTCTCAAAAACATTTGTACGAACGGATTCTTCTTCATCACTTAATACTTTTCTAATCCTATATTGTGTAACTACCTTTGGGAAAAAAGGAACTTCAAAATTTTTATCATAAGAGTATTCATATATTTCCCCTATATTCCACATTTTTTTTCCATTGGACGTGTTGAGAGGTTGAGGAGGATTTGTTAAAATTTGTTTTAGAATATACCCTTCCTCATTTCTAACAAGGCTGGAAGTTCCTATTATTTCACCATGAGAATTTGTTATAGAAAAATGATTAGAATCTGTCCAAGATGCTTTTTTCAAGCCTAGTATAACTACAAGAAAACTATCAGAACTTTGAAGAATTTGTAACCATTGACGAACGGTTGTATTCTCTAAATCACTCTTTTCACCCTTGTTAGTCCAAGTTGTCAGATATTTTTCGGACAATCTCCAATATTCATTACCATTATTGCATACAATGCAAAAATTATCCCAGTCATTTATGTTGCTTGATGTAATAAATGAAGAATTAGAGCCCCTACCATAAAAGAAATTAGAGTTATCTTTCTTAATTTTGTGATATGGATTGCTTGAGTTAAAACCAGCCAATCTAGACTCAACTCCCAATTCATATTTAGAAGGAAGATTTTGGAGAAATTCAATGAGCTGATCCCCCGGAGTTTTTTCCGAGTTTTCAGCGGCAGTGTTTTCTGGCTGGGCACAGACCCAGAGGGCGGTCAGTATTCCCAGAGCGAGTGTACAAAAAGTTAAAAAATATCTTTTCATATTCATTTTTATCTTTCTAATCTACATGATGTTCTAATGGTAATTGGTAACAAAAAGAAAAATCTAAAGCCCGAAGTACGTTTTCATGCCCCCGATGATGTCGTGGGGGGATTTTTCGGGGAAAGCCGAATCGGTGAGGGCTCTCTGTATTCCCTGCCATTCAGGGCTTTGCTCCGAAAACGTCTTTAAGAATTCCAGCAGATCCGTCCGCACTTTGTCCGAAAGCGTCCCCTTGAACTTGCCGGAAAGCAGGTAAGAAAGACGAAAAACATCATTGCGGTGTTTTTTGATGTCGGAGCTTTTCACAAATTTTCCGTCATAGCGGTCGGTGGACAAGTTCAGATAAGCTTTGGCCTTGAGCAAAAGCAGCCCCACCGGCCCGACATAGAACAGCCCCGAATCATCTTTCTCTTTGTAGGTGTTCAGCACATCCAGATAATCTTTGCTGGCCAAAGCGGTGGAAAGATTGGAAACATTATCGCGGATATGGATGTAAACAACATCCTTATCATCAATGGCCTTGAAGGTTGTTTCGGGCGAGGTAGAGAGCTTCAGCGAATCGGGGAAATCCGGATCCTGCGGTTTATAGAAGCGAAAGACACCCTTTTTTTCATCCGTCCGCTCCCGCAGCAGATAGCCGCCCTTGTCCACGTATTTGCAAAATTGAGCCGCGAATGTTTTTTCTTTCGACTTCTGCGTCAAAACGATATCGATCCCCTTGGTCACACGAAAATCCATCTTCGCGCGGCGAAAAGACTCCACGCAAGCAGCCGCGCCCACGATAATAAACGCGTCCGCAATCCCCTTAAAATTATCCTTAAAATGTTCTAACCCTTTTACCATAATACATTTCCGTTCCTCGTTCCCTACCCGGAACCACTCCATTCAAAGCCCCTTTAGCAGAAAACATAAGTTTTCACCAAACTAAAGAGCGTCGCTGGTCAGGAATATATCAAAAAAGCCGTTCTGATAAAAGTTTTATTTTTGAGAAGATACGATTAATTTGGCAAGCGGCACTTGCCAAATTTTCCCATTTTATATTCAGTGCGCTTTTTTGAGGCAATGCGGACATTATAAGCATTTTAAAGAGGTTTCTTGCAATTTGGTCCGAATTCTGCTCCAATAAAGCCGGTTGTGTTTTGTAAGTCTGAGATTCAAACGATGAAAACAAACAAGAGTTTATTGAGCTTTTTGGCAGCCGCGCTGTTCCTGACAGCGGCGGGAGTGACGCAAATTTTCGCGCAAACAACAAACGAGACTTTTTATCTCCAGTTTTCCGGATTGAAAGAGGTTCGCCGCAGTAACCAGGGCACTCTTTTGAAGGAGTTGCTGAAAGCACCTCAAACGCAAACTGTTCAGAGGATCCTCGCCCAGCGTCTGGATGAGACGGGGCTGATCTCCTTCTTTGGCAAGGGACCTATCAATACCCTGCTGGACAACGAGATTTATATCCAGTCCGTTGGCGGTGATGATCCCACTTTTGTTTTCGCGGCCAAGGTCGGCAATGACGAAGCCGGCAGACGTTTTGAAGCAGTTCGCGCGGGGTCTCCCGACAAGGGCACCGTGACCGCCGAAAAGAATACCGTGAACAAGGAAGAGACCTGGGTGCAGAAGGATGAAGCGTCCGGTCTTTCCAAAGGACTGGCGCACGGCTGCGGCTGGCTGATCTATTACACCTGGAAAGGCGATAAAGTCTCCGAAAACATTCCTCTGGATCTGATCCACGGTAAGCGCCCGATCCCCGCTCTGGGAACCAATAACCTGACCCTCCGCGCCAATGTGGAGGAACTGGCCAAGCAAGCGGGTATCTCCTGCCCCATCGCTCAGAATGTTTCCTCGATCAGCCTGAACGGCTGGCTGCAGGGCGAGAACGTGAAAACAGAATGCCGGGTCCAGCTGAAAAACGAAGTCAACTTCACTCAGTCCGGCTGGCAGTTCCCCACCAACGTGATCAATGATCCGCTGGATCATCTGAGCGTGTTCCGCGGAGCTTCCAACTGGGTCGCGGCACAGCCCTGGTGGAGCCAGATCGCCGGCAAGACCGCCGCACCCGATCAGCTTTTCCTCTATACTTATGATATTCCTTTCCACACCATGCTGGTGTTCAACGCGGAAGACACTACCAAAGCCGTTCCCACTCTCGGAGCAGGCATCCAGCAATGGCTTACAAAAAATTATCCCAATATGAGGAACCCGCTGCAGCAGGCTGTCAACACCAACAAGCTGGAACTGGGCTGGGTCGGCTGGCCGATCCTGATGCCCACTCTGCGCGGCATTCAGGATTCCGGCCGCGATTATGTAATGGCAGCCACGGTTCCGGCTCTGCCGAAGGGAAAACTGCTGCCGGCGGAAACCTGGCAGGCGGTATCCAGCGATGAGGACACTTTCTTCTATTCCTGGGAGCTGACCGGCCAGACCCTGGCTCAATGGCAGATGCAGATCCCGCTGTTCATCAC
>DBVN01000107.1:12232-19418 GCA_002308515.1 Verrucomicrobia bacterium UBA1263
GAGGATATGACCCCGGAAGAGCTGAAAGAAAAAGCTCAGAAGGACGCAGTGAAGAAGGCAAAGGAAAAACGCACTTCCAATGTATTCGCCTGGGCCTATATCACACGGGACCGTCTGGGCAACAGCATCACAAAAGGTCATCAAACCGCCCCTAATGAACTCTTTTTCGAGAGGATGTCCACCTGCGGTCTTTCCGCGCTGGAACTCTGGTTCCTCTGTGAATGGCTGGCTGACCGCTAAAACCAATCCCCTGAATATATGCTCAAGCTAGGTGTCAATATAGATCACACCGCTACTCTGCGGCAGGCCCGCTACAAGGGCTACACCCACGGCGAACCGGATCCGGTCTCCATCGCCCTGCTGTGCGAACAAGCGGGCGCGGACGGCATCACCGCTCATCTGCGGGAGGATCGCCGCCACATCCAGGATCGGGATATTTTCGCATTGCGCCAGCAGATCAAGACCCGGCTCAACATGGAAATGGCCAACAATCCGGAAATCGTTGAGATCGCGCTCCGGCTGAAACCGGACATTGTCTGCGTCGTTCCGGAACGCCGTCAGGAAGTCACGACCGAAGGCGGTCTGGACGCGCTGGGTCAGGAAGCCTCCTTGAAAGAAACGGTCCGCCGTCTGAAAGACAGCGGGATCGAAGTCAGCCTTTTCCTTTCCCCGGACGCGGCACAGATCGAAGCCGCGCATCGCATCGGCAGTCAGTTCATCGAGCTGCACACAGGCGCGTTTGCGGAAGCCTGCTATGTTGGACCCGACGCGGAAGAAGCTGAAGTCCAACGTCTGATCACAGCCGCGAACCAGGCTCATCAGCTGGGTCTGAAAGTCAACGCGGGTCACGGAATCAACTATACGAACATCCGGCAGATATACCGGATCCCCCATCTGGTGGAGCTGAACATCGGTCATTCCATCATCAGCCGTTCTGTGACGGTCGGCATCGTTCAGGCCGTGCAGGAGATGCTTGGACTGATGAAAGAATATAAACTGTAAAACCCTCCCCTTTCCTAGCTATGAAAGAACTCACACTTTTAGGCAACTCGAAACAATCCTTTCCGGAGAAACCCTCATACGAAACGCTGGAAACTTTTCCCAACCGCAATCCGGATCGGGATTACTGGGTCAAATTCGACTGCACGGATTTCACGTCGCTCTGCCCTGTGACCGGTCAGCCGGATTTCGCCAAGATCCACATCGAGTACATGCCCGGCGAACGCTGTGTGGAAACCAAGTCGCTCAAATTCTATCTGGCTTCCTTCCGCAGTCAGCGCGACTTTAACGAGAACATCACCAACCGTATCTTTGATGATTTCAAGAAAGCCTGCGCGCCAAAACGTCTCATCGTGGAAGGCCAGTTCCACGCGCGCGGCGGCATCAGTTTGACCACACGAGTGGACAGCGCGGAGTAAACACTTTCGCCTATGGACTGCGTTGTTCTTCTCAGCGGCGGCATTGATTCCACGACGGCTTTTTACCTGACACAAAAAGAACACAGGGTCGTTCTGGCTTTGAGCTTCGATTACGGCTCCCAACACNNGCGCTCCAAACACAACGCCCAGGAACTGCGGTTCGCCCGGTATCACGCCGAAAAGTGCGGAGTCCGTCATGAGATCGTTGATCTGGATTTCATCCGCCGGGCTTTCAAATCCGATCTGCTCCAATCCGGCGGCGCAATCCCACAGGGACACTATGCCGAGGAGAATATGAAAAGCACTGTCGTCCCTTTCCGCAACGGTATCATGCTGGCNNAACGGCATCATGCTGGCCATTGCCGCGGGCTACGCGGAAAGCGTCGGAGCCAAGGGGATCGTCATCGCGGCGCATTCCGGCGATCACGCCATTTACCCCGACTGTCGACCGGGCTTTATTCATTCTATGGGTGAAGCGATCGCGGCCGGAACTTATGAGGATATACAGCTGCTTTGTCCCTTCATCCATCAGGATAAGGGCAAAATCGTGCGCATCGGTTCAGAACTGGGCGTGGATTACAGCAAGACATGGTCCTGCTACTGCGGCGGAGACCTTCACTGCGGCAAATGCGGAACGTGTGTAGAACGCCGTGAAGCTTTCGCTCAGGCCGGCATCCCCGATCCGACCCGGTATCAAAACTGAAACCCTTTACTTTCCGCCGATACTGAGCAGATAATCATTCACCTTCCTGGAAAACTTCTGCGCGCCGCGATCCCTTAGGTGATTGACATCGTAATAATCGTCTTTGACAAAATCCGGGTCATCCAGCAGATCCAGAAAATAAATGTCCTTATTTTCCGCGACCAGAGAACGGCATAATCCTCTGAGCTGTTCTGTCTGCTCCTCGTTCTGATGCGCCCTGTACCAATCGAAGCACGGGCAATGAAGCAAAACCAGCTTCACATTCATTTCCCGGCAGATCTGGATGATCTCCTCCAGATAACGCATATTGACAGTCCAGCTTTCCTCCGGTTTGTGCGGCAAGTGTGTCCTCACACGGCGAAGTCCGGGACAGTTGCAGTCCTCCCGACCTGTACAAACGACATCTTTCCGCATAGACTTGTCCTGCACAAAATGCGGAGAATATCCTCTCAGGGACGGATCATATTCCTCCCGCATTTTTTTGGCGTTGAACAGTCTTTTTTCGATCCCGCGGATATGGAAAAGCTCCAGATGATTCTCAATACTCCAAGGCAAATGATCTATTCCGTAATAGATCGTGTATTCATAAGCCTGCTGCATATCCGATGTGTCCCCTATCTGACAGAAAAAGGCACGCGTTCCTACACGCAGCACAAGATATTTTAAATCGGGCATTCGATCCCTGTACTTTTTCAGAAGACCCAGGTCATACTCCAAAAACTGACCGTCCTCGGCCATATTGAAGGCGTTCATGGAAAACTCCCGCGGATCCAGACCATGCAAAACATGTGAATCGCCCAGGATCAAAACCTCCAGTTTATTTTTGCTGAGGTAATCCTCGAAACATTCCTTTTTCAGGATGTAACTGTTGGGAAGATGCCGGGCCGTATATTCCAGCCCTGCCGCCAGGATCACCAGCGGAAGCAGATATAAACACACACGCAATACGATTCGATTCAAATCTTTCATCACTAAAACTGCATATAGATAAATGCCTCCTGCGTTCCTCCAAACCAGAATACGCATATCGTAAGCGCGTAGTACAGAGCATACCGCAGAAACTTGCTTTTGATCTTCAAATCGGACAGACCGTGTTCTTTATCTCTCTGAAGCCATTCAATGACAAGCATGATGAGAATAAACACGATGATATTTCCTTTGACTCCGCCCGGCATGGTAAAGATCGAAGGATGAAACATAGCGCAAAAGTACTGGAACGCGTAGCCAACCGTCTGTGACCGCACAAGTATCAACCCAAAGCAAAATATAATAAAAGTAGCCAGTATGCTGAAAAACTCTTTTCCGCCCGGCAGCAGCCGGCCTTCCGCCGCCACGGTATTTTTATATTGTCTGGAGGTTCCTAATAAAACCAGCGGCAGGATGAATACAGCCTGAAGACCGCCCCAGAGAATAAAGGTCCAGTCCGCTCCATGCCACAATCCGCTGACGAGAAAAACGATAAAAATATTCCGTATGGTTTTCCATTTTCCAGCACGACTTCCGCCCAGCGGGATATACAGATAATCCTTGAACCAGCTCATCAAAGAAATATGCCAGCGCCGCCAAAACTCCGACATATTCCGGGAAAAATACGGATAGCTGAAATTTCTCTTCAATCTAAAGCCAAATAATTTGGAAACGCCGATCGCTATATCCGAGCAACCGCTGAAATCCGCGTAGAGCTGAAACGCGTAAAAAATAATGGCTACCCACAAAACACTGGCATCCAAGCCTCCCGGATTTCCCTTGAAGCATTTGTCCACAAACAGAGCGCAGTTGCCCGCGATGACGACCTTTTTAAAAAGTCCCCATAACATCTGCCGGAGCCCATCCACCGCCAGAGCTTTGTCGAAAACACGCTTTCTCAAAAAATCTCCCAGCATCGTCCGGGCACGCTCAATGGGTCCCGCCAGCAGCAGCGGAAAGAAGATGATAAACGCGAAGAAGGAGAGAAAATCACGGGCAGGCTCCATCTGTCCCCGGTAAATATCTATGGAATAGCTGATGGCACGGAAGGTATAATAACTGATGCCCAGAGGCAGGATCAGATGCAGCGTGGTATGTCCCAGATGGATCCCGAAAAGCTGAAACACGTCCGCGAAACTCTGCGCGAAAAAGTTATAGTATTTGAATACACACAGGATCCCCAGATTCAAAATGATATTCCCCGCGCTGATCAACCCGGCTTTGCTTTGATACCAGTGAGGTCCCTTCGCGGTCTGATCCTGTCTGGCTTTGTGTATTTGCAGTCCACTCAGCCAGGTCGAAAAGGCCGTAATAATGATCAACGGCAGAGTACGCCAATCCCAGCAGATATAAAAAAAGCAGCTGGCGAAAAGGAGAAACACGTTTTGCCAGCGTGAACTCCTGCTGAAGATATACCAATACGACAAAAATACGATCGGCAGAAAAATCGCGAATTCTAAAGAATTAAAAAGCATATATCGGTATAACTTTTACTAAAAAAACCGTCACCAAAAGGAAAATCTGATGACGGTTTTGAACCTAAATTTCTAAATCATTTCTTTGACCTTGGCAAGAGCCTCACCGATCTTGCCGGCATCCTTGCCGCCGCCGCGCGCGAAATCGGGTTTGCCGCCGCCGCGTCCGCCCAGGATGGGCGCGATGGTCTGGATGATCTTGCCGGCCTGGATCCGGGATGTGAATTCCTTGGAAACAGCCGCGGTCATCACCACATTGCCGTTCTGCACACACATCAGCGTGATCACACCCGCGAACCGTGAGCGCAGATTCTCCACCACAGCCAGCAGATGATCGGTCTCGCATTCGCCCAGGCTGCCCAGGATCATCGGCACGTCCTTGACGGTCTCCGCCTTGGCGATCCATTCACTGGCGACAGAGACGGCCTGTTTTTGCAGAAGCGTCTTGACCTGATGTTCCAGCGCCTTTTGTTTCTCGACCAGTGATTCCAGCTTGTGTTCCACTTCGCCGACCGGTGAATTGACCTTGCCTGCCAGCGTGCGGATCAGATTGGTTTCGTTTACGCCTTTCTGATAGGCCGCCATACCGGTGACCGCTTCGATACGGCGCACACCGGCCGCGACCGCGGATTCCGCGACGACGCGGAACTGACCGATCTGACCTGTCGCGCGGACATGCGTCCCGCCGCAAAGCTCCATGCTGTAGCCATCCATTTGTCCGGGAGTCCCGCCCACCTGGATCACGCGCACCGTGCTGCCGTATTTCTCGCCAAAGAGCTGCATGATATGCTCGTTTTTCTCGATCTGTGTAAAAGGCACTTCCTGCCAGCAGACGGGTGAGTTCTCGATGATCTTTTCATTCACCAGCGCTTCCACCTGACTCAGCTGTTCGGCCGTCAGAGGCTGGCTGTTGAAGTCGAATGTGAATTTATCCGGCGTGACAGCGGAACCTTTCTGCACCACGTTTTTCCCAACGACAGAATGCAAAGCCCAATGCAGCAGATGGGTCGCGGTATGGTTGCGCTCGATCGCGCGGCGGCGTTTCACGTCCACCGACAAACGGGCGGATGTATTGAGATCCTCCGGCAGTTCCTTGTCCCAGCCTGCCAGCGCGCAGTCCCTGGCGGAAAGTTTCAGGAAGAAAGTCGTTCCGCGCTTGACCGTGTCCACCACATGGATCGGCAGAGAGATGCCTTCGATCTCGATAAAACCGGTATCCCCCACCTGACCGCCCATCTCCGCGTAGAAGGAGGAAACATCCACCGCGGCAAAATAATCTTCTTTGTCGTTCGTCTTTTTCTTGAACAGGGAAACGACCCGGCAGTCAGTCACATCGTGATCGTAGCCCACAAAGCGGGTAACGATATCCAGACCGGTATCCACCTCGACCACGACCTTCTTTTGAGCCGCGCGGGCGCGTTTGCGCTGCTCTTCCATCAGCTTGTCAAACTCGACACGATCCACGTTCAAGCCGACTTCGCGAGCCATCAGCTCGGTCAGGTCATAAGGGAACCCAAAAGTATCATAGAGCAGAAAAGCAAATTCCCCGCTGATGATCTCACTGCCGGATATCTTCACTTTCTCCATCTCACGGCGGAGTTTACCCAGCCCGTGAACGGTCTCCTGCATCTCACGCTGCGCGGAATCATCTTTCTTGGCTTTGCTGCGGATCTTGGAGACCTCCTGCTCGAACATCACGATGCCGCGGTCCAGAGTGCGGTTGAAAGCGACCTCCTCCGTCTGGATGGTATTTTTGATGAAATCTTTGCGTTCACGCACTTCCGGAAAAGCGTCGCCCATACAGTCGGCCACCACGTCCACCAGCTTGTAGAAGAACGGTTCGGTAAAGCCGATCGCGCGCCCATAGCGCACCGCGCGGCGCAGGATGCGTCTCAGCACATAGTTGCGGTCGTTATTGCCGGGAACGATCCCGTCAGCAATGGCAAAACTCAGTGTGCGGATATGGTCGGAGATGACACGAAAAGCGATATCCGTTTTCATCTGATCCGGCGTTCCCTGATGGGAGCTGCCCGGCAGAGTGCTGGAATACTTGTGACCGCTCAGCTTCTCCAGTGCCTGGAAGATCGGACGGAAAACATCGGTCTCATAATTGGAGATCACCCCGCTGAAATCCGTAAAATTCTTCGTACACTGCATGATGCTGACCGCGCGCTCGAATCCCATCCCCGTATCCACGCTCTTGGCCGGCAGCGGTGTAAAAGTCCCGTCCTGATTGGCGTTGTACTGCATGAAGACCAGATTCCAGATCTCGATGCAGTCGCCCAAACCGGCGTTGACCAGCTTGCCCTGGGTGTCGCCTTTGGGAGTCAGATCGATATGCAGTTCCGAACAGGGACCGCACGGGCCGGTATCACCCATCATCCAGAAGTTGTCTTTCTTGCCGCCGTTGAGAATGTGGATCTTGGGATCGAGTCCCGCCTTGGTGAACAGCACCGCCCAGCAGTCATAAGCCTCCTGGTCGAACTCACTGGGATCGCCTTTGCTCTTGTCCGGACAATAGACGGTGGCATACAAACGCTCTTTGGGAAACTTCCAAACCTCGGTGATCAGCTCCCAGGCCCATTCAATGGCTTCTTTCTTGAAATAGTCGCCAAAGCTCCAGT
>DBVN01000025.1 GCA_002308515.1 Verrucomicrobia bacterium UBA1263
TGCTGAAAACATTGGAAGAACCGCCTCCGCATGTGAAGTTTATGTTCGCCACAACGGAGCCGGAAAAAGTTCTGCCGACTATTCTTTCACGCTGTCAGCGTTTTGATCTCAAGAGGATCCCTGTTCCATTGATCGTCAAGCAGTTAAGTTATATCTGCAAGAATGAGGGAGTGGAGGCGGACGAACCGGCGCTGGAGGCGATAGCCCGCGGCGCGGAAGGTTGTCTGCGTGACGCGGAATCTACGCTGGATCAGCTTATCAGCTTTTGCGGCAATAAATTGCAGGAATCGGATGTGCTTTCGGCTTTTGGGCTGGTTTCACGAGGCGAGATCCAAAAACTTTCAGAATCGATTTTGGACGGCGATTTGTTCGGCGCACTGAAAACGCTTCATTTTCTGCTGGATAACGGTAAAGACATCAGCCGCTTGAACAGCGATCTGCTGGCGCATTTCCGCAATCTTTCATTGTTCCAGATTTCCAAAGGAGACCGAAGTTTGATGGAAGTCTCTGAGGCGGAATGGAATTGCATTCAATCTCAAGCCTCTAAGATCACGATGGAAGGGGTGACCCGTGTCATGGATATCCTGTTGGCCAATGAGTGGAAACTCGCGCAAGCCGTTTCCCGTTCAGTGGTGATGGAACTTTCTATCGTGGAAGCGGTTCAGGCTAAGAGCGCGGTCAGCATCGAAGATCTGCTGAAGCGTTTGGGGCAGCTGAGAGATTCCGCTCAGCCGGCCGCTCCTGTGTCCGTTCCGCAAAATCCTATTGCGCCTCCTGCTTATACGCCTCCGCCGCAAGCCGCTCCGGTGAAAAATACGGAGTATGTTCCCAAGTCGATGCCGACTTATTCAGGAATGGCCAGAGCGAAGGCTCCGGTTCCCCAAAGCCGTTCAGCGGCAGCACCTCCGGTTTCAGCCCCATCACGGGAATTGGAAGCCGCGATGAAAGACCTGCCTGCTTTTTGGCAGAAGATGAAGGATTTTCTGAGGAAGGAAAATCGTTTTCTGTACAGCTTTTTGCGGGGTGCTGTTCCTATGGCATTGACGGAAAACAGCTTTGAATTAGGTATATCGCAAGAAGATTCTTCGGATCAAATGTTTTTGGATGATCCGGGGAATAAGAAAATTCTGGAAGGTTATCTCATTTCTTGCGGATTTCCTCGTTGCCGTGTAGTATTTCGGACGTGCGATTCCGCGAAATCTCAGCGGCAGATGTTGGAGGAGGAGCAACCTGCCGAGACATCTGTTGAGAAAAAAATGCCGCAAGGATCGGCACCGCAGTCGGTTGTACCTCATGAGGAGGAACCGTTGAAGGAGTTGACGGAAGTCAGTGCTCCGCCGGTAGTGGAACCGATCGATTTTAAGAATGATCCTTTGATCAAAGAAGCATTGGAGCGTTTTAGCGCTTCGATCGTGCAGACAGGGGTAACTAAAACCCCAAGAAACAATTAGTTGATTTAAATTATTATGTCCAGTATTGGTAAATTGATGAAACAGGCTGCCAGGATTCAGCAGCAGATGGAAGAAATGCAGGGGCAGCTTTCCGCTCGTACCGTGGAAGCCAGCAGCGGCGGCGGAGCTGTCAAGGTAGTCGTCAGATGCGACCGCACTCTGGCCTCGATCAAGATCGACCCTCAAGCTGTTAATCCGCAGGATGTTCAGATGCTCGAAGATCTGGTGATAACGGCAGTCAATGCTGGTTTGAAGCAGGCGGAAGAGATTTCCACGTCTGAAATGGGCAAGGTGACATCAGGGTTAAAATTGCCCGGTCTGTTCTAATTTGTGATTCCAAAAGGGCTTCAAGTTCTCATCTCTGAGTTGGGAAAGTTGCCAGGGATAGGGCCTCGTTCCGCGGAGCGTTTGGCTCTTCATCTTTTTCTTGGAGGTCGGGAAAGTTCTGCGCGGCTGGGCAACGCGTTGCTTCATGTGCATGAGGCAGTTTCGTTGTGTCCTGTCTGCGGAGCTTTGTGCGAGTTTGAAAACGGAGCCGCGAAGTGTGAGATCTGTGGTGATCCATCGCGCCGGAGGGATATCCTGTGCGTGGTGGAGAAAGCGGTAGATGTCATGCCTTTGGATAAGTCCGGTGCGTTTCGCGGTCAGTATCATGTGCTGGGAGGCAAACTTTCTCCTATCAACGGAATAGGGCCGGAAGATCTGCGGCTCAAGGAATTGTTTGATCGTGTGAAGAATGATGGTGTCCAGGAGGTACTGATGGCTCTGGGAATGGATGTGGAATCGGATGCCACGGTTTATTTTATCGCGAAACATCTGAGCGAGTTGGGAGTGAAAGTCTCGCGTCTGGCTCAGGGATTGCCCGCGGGGGCATCGTTGGAATTCGCGGATGGTCTAACATTGGGGCGAGCCATTGAAAATCGCCTCACAGTCCAGTAGTTCTGGTTTTGATTTTGGTTTATGACAGAGAGTGTAAAAGGGTCTGAAAAGATCGTTGCGTTTGATTTAGGAAAAGTACTTCTGGATTTCGATTATATGAAGGCAGCCGGGAAACTGGTACCTTTGTGCGGAGTATTTCCCCTGAAGCTGATGGGGATACTCACCGGGGAAGGTATGGAGCTTTTGCAGCAGTTGGAGCTGGGACAGATCGAAGATGATGAGTTTTACCGTCAGTTGTCAACTCTGGTCAAATTCAAGGGGACCCGTGAGGATTTTATGAAGATCTTTGGAGATATTTTTACCCCGATCGATGAAATGATCCAGTTCCATAGTGAATTGAAGAAGAAGGGGATCCGTACTTATATATTCTCCAATACCAATGATACGGCGGTGAAATGGATCGCGGAGCATTATCCGTTTTATAATGATTTCGACGGTTATTTTTTGAGTTATAAAATGAAAGTGGCCAAGCCGTCAGAGGCGTTTTACATCAAAGTGGAAGAGTCCACAGGCAAGAAGGGAAATGAGATCATTTATGTGGATGACAGACAGGAGAATATAGATACGGCACTCAGCCGCGGATGGTCCGCGGTCCTTTATACGTCTCCCGAAAAAGTTATCCCGCGGGTGTGGAGTTTGTTAGGAATCGGGTAGAAGGGAGTGGAATGGATGAATAATGTTGTTAATTTAAGGGTTATAGAGATTTGTAAACTGCTGACACCGGTGGAGCTGAAGTCGCAGTTTCCGCTGCCGGAGGACTCATACGCGCATATTACCCAGTGGAGGAAAGATATTTCCAATATCCTGCATAAGAAGGATAAACGTTTTTTGGCAATCGTAGGACCCTGTTCTGTTCATGACGGCAGGTCCGCTCTGGATTATGCCTACCGCCTGAACGAGCTGCGGAAGAAGGTGGAGGACAAGATCTATCTGGTGATGCGGGTTTATTTTGAGAAGCCCCGTACTACGATCGGATGGAAGGGATTGATCAATGATCCTTTCATGGACGGTTCCAATGATATCGAAGCCGGTCTGGAGATCGCCCGGAGTTTGCTGCTGAAGGTCATCGGGATGGGACTGCCCGCGGCGACAGAGTTTCTGGATCCTATCATTCCCCAGTATCTGGACGATCTGGTCTGCTGGGCCGCGATCGGTGCCCGCACGTCCGAAAGCCAGACGCATCGTGAGATGGCCAGCGGTCTGTCCATGCCGGTTGGTTTGAAAAACGGAACAGACGGACGTTTGCAGACGGCCATTGACGCGATGACAGCCTGTAACGCTTCTCATACTTTTCTGGGAATAGATGATGACGGCGTGACCAGCATCATCCGCACGACGGGGAATCCGGATGTGCATGTGGTGCTGCGCGGCGGTCGTGATCATCCCAATTATGACAAGGAATCTATTCGGAATTCCATAGAGCTGCTGGAAAAAGCCGCGATGACGACTTCTTTGGTAATAGACTGCAGTCATGCCAATTCCTGCAAACATTTCGATCGTCAGGTCGCGGTGTGGAATGATATCATCGAGCAGCGTTTAGCCGGTACGGATGATATTATCGGCGCGATGGTGGAGAGCAATATCAATGAAGGCTCTCAGCCGCTGCCGTCCATGAAGGATGGAAAAGATATCAAGTCTCAGCTCAAGTACGGAGTTTCCATTACGGACAGTTGTCTGGGCTGGGAGGATACGGAGAAGATGATATTATCCACTTATCAGAAGCTTTAGCGGGTTTTATCCTTTTATAGTTTCTGGCAGACGGTATTTTTCATTATTCTTTGCGCTATGTTTGAACTGGTTTCATCTTACGCTCCCTCCGGGGATCAGCCTCAGGCGATCGCCAAACTGGTGGAGGGAGTCAGATCAGGTGAACGCCACCAGACGCTGCTGGGTGTGACCGGTTCGGGCAAGACTTTTACGATCGCCAATGTCATCGCCCAGATCAATAAGCCCACGCTGATCATTTCGCATAATAAAACGCTGGCGGCTCAGCTGTATTCGGAGTTCAAGGGGTTTTTCCCGCATAACGCGGTCGAGTATTTCATCAGTTATTTCGATTTTTATCAGCCGGAGGCGTATATTCCCCAGACGGATACCTTTATTGAAAAGGATTCCAGCATCAATGACGAGATCGAACGGATGAGGCTGGCCGCGATGAGCAGTCTTTTTTCGCGGGAGGATGTCATTGTGGTGGCCAGTGTTTCCTGCATTTATGGTTTAGGCAGCCGCGAGGAGTATGAGGAGATGCTCATTCAGGTCCGGCGCGGACAGATCCTGGACAGGGACGCTTTTCTGGAACGTCTGGTGGAGCTGCTGTACGCGCGCAATGATATCGAGTTTGGCCGGGGTGCTTTTCGCGTGAGGGGCGATGTGGTGGAGCTTTTCCCGGCATGGATGCAGGACGCGTTTCGTTTTGAGTTTTTCGGGGATGAGATCGAAAAGATCAGCCGCTGCGATCCGCTGACAGGGGAGACTTTCAGTGAGCTGGAGTCGGTAACGATTTTTCCGGCCAAGCAGTTTGTTACGTCTAAGGAGAATCTGATCCGCGCGACCAAAACGATCAAGACGGAGCTGAATGAACGGCTGGAATGGTTCGAGCAGCATGGAAAACTGCTGGAGGCGCAGCGTCTGAAGTCCCGCACGGAGTATGACATCGAGATGATGCTGGAGATGGGATTTTGTTCCGGCATCGAGAATTACAGCCGGCATATCACGGGACGGCCTCCCGGTTCCAAGCCGTGTACGCTGATCGATTTTTTCCCCAGGGATTATCTGCTGATCATTGATGAATCGCACGTGACGGTTCCTCAGATCGGAGGTATGTCGGCCGGAGACCGCTCCCGCAAGACGGTGCTGGTGGATTACGGGTTCCGGCTGCCCAGCGCGCTGGATAACCGGCCTTTGCGTTTCGAGGAGTTCCAGGCCATGCAGGGGCAGACTATTTACCTGAGCGCGACACCCAGTCCGCGCGAGCTGGAATGGAGTCACGGCAAAGTCGTGGAGCAAATCGTGAGACCCACAGGGCTGGTAGATCCGGAAGTTTTTATCCGTCCTCTGAAGGGACAGATAGACGATTTGATCGAGGAGATCCGCAAGCGTGCCGAAAAGCATGAGCGTATTTTTGTGACAACACTGACCAAGCGTACCGCGGAAAAGCTGACCGATTATCTGCGCGATATCGGGATCAATGTCCAGTATCTGCACAGCGAGATAGACGCTATCGAACGTGTGGAGATACTGCGGGCGCTCCGCCGCGGCGACTTTGATGTGCTGGTGGGGATCAACCTTCTGCGCGAGGGGCTGGATGTGCCCGAAGTTTCTCTGGTGGCGATCCTGGACGCGGACAAGGAGGGATTTCTCCGCTCCGAAACCAGCCTGATTCAGACCAT
>DBVN01000005.1:0-8544 GCA_002308515.1 Verrucomicrobia bacterium UBA1263
GGAATAGCATGAACGGAGTTAAAACCTTTTGGGAATCGAATGTGCCAGATATAATCCCTTTCACCCCAAACATCTTGGAATACCCTATTAAATTTAACGATTTTATACTCATGGATTATTAGATGACTGTCATACACTCTCTCTGGAATGAATTTATCGGTAATCGGATAAACGGCAGCAAGAACAAATATCATCCCTCCAAACAAACAAAAAACAAAAATCACACATCCTAATAGTAATAATATTGGTAATGATATGATCGAGATAAGTAAATTCCCAGGACGTTTGAAAAAGTTTTCCAATTTTGCTATGAACACAAAGTGATTTTTCATTTCTCTAATAACATCAAAAAATACAATCACTAGCAAAAGTAATATAACACAGAGAATAAGTGATATAACACAGAAACTAACGAACTCCATTAAATCAGCAGCAACCATCTCCCAATTAAGACCAACAAGAAAAAAGCTCCCCCGTAATATAATCATAAACAGTAAACACCAAATAAGACCTCCATATAAAACCATCTCAAACAGCAAATATGACTTGGCGCGTCTTACCTTGCAAAGCTGCACGACTATATCAACGATGAACAATAAAGATATGAAAATAAACCAACGTGAAGATTCACCGGGAACTATCAGCAGTGCAACTAAAAGAAGCAACACCACCCATCGAGCTGTTCGCACATTATGTTTTATAAAATTGATCACTCTATCCTTTAACATTTTAGAGACAAAAGAAATTTCTTAAAAACTCAACAAACCGGCAACAATGATAACCAGCAAACCAATCCATACAAGATCAAAAGGTTATTCTTATTTATTTTGATCACTTCTTTCTTCTTCTATCACATTCTTTCAATAAAGAGAAAATTGTTTCCCTTGCCTATAATGAAAGAACACCACTCCGGAAAGATTGTTTCTTTTTTCAGACAGGAAGTTTTCGGAGATATTCCCTCAAAAAATTTATCGGTTATAACTGATAAATCTGATTTTTTATCAATTTTATCAGTTATATCGAATAAAATTTATTTTTTATGCTTGTTTATTCGATATACTGAATGAATAATATCCCTCGCCATGATGTGACATGGAGGTGGATCAGTGATCAAACGTGAATCTTATCTAAAACAAATCGAACCCTTTATCGGCTGTGACTTGATCAAAGTGATAACCGGGATACGCCGCTGCGGAAAATCTGTCATCTTGCGGCTGGTTCGTGAAAAACTGCTTGATTCCGGTATCAAGGCCAAACAAATCATCAGCTTTAATTTTGAGGATATGCGGTACAACAGCCTTTGCACCGCGGAGGCTCTGCATCAGGAAATACTGCGTCTGACTCAAGATCTTAAAGGAAAGGTCTATCTTTTCTTTGACGAGATCCAGGAAGTGAAAGACTGGGAAAAATGTCTCTCTTCCCTGCGTGTGAAACTGGACTGCGATATCTATATCACCGGTTCCAACGCAAAACTGCTTTCCGGAGAATTGGCTACACGGCTGGCCGGACGATATGTCGAATTTACGATCTACCCGTTCTCCTTTTCAGAATTCCGCTCTCTGTATCTGCTGTCGCATCCCCAGGCAAATGATCCAGAATGCTTTCATCAATATCTAACCCTGGGAGGGATGCCGTTTCTTCATAACTTGAACTATGAGGAGTCCCCCTGCCGTCAATACCTGCTGGACCTGTTCGATTCCGTGCAGCTGAAAGACATCGCTAAACGATACAGTGTCCGTGATGTAGATCTGCTGAGCCGGCTGATCGAATATGTCATCCAGAATACAGGCATGACTTTTTCGGCAACGTCCCTGGCTAAGTTTTTCAAAAGCGAACAGCGCAAGGTATCTGTGGAAACACTGCTGAACTATCTGAAATACTGCGCGGATGCTTTTCTATTTTATCCTGTTAAACAGCAGAATCTTAAAGGAAAACAACTTCTGGTTTCCAATCAAAAATACTACATTGCTGACCACGGGATGCGGGACACGCTCTTCCACTCCAACGCTCAGGACATCCACCAAACCCTGGAGAACATCGTTTACATGGAACTGCGGAGACGCTCCTATTCTGTCACTGTCGGCAAAGCCGGGGAAAAAGAGATAGATTTCGTCTGTGAAAAAGACGGACAAAGACTCTACGTTCAAGTCTGTTATCTGCTGGCCTCCGAAGAAACGGTACAGCGTGAGTTCGGTGCTTATGACCTCGTGCGGGACAACTTTCCTAAATATGTTCTCTCACTGGACGAAATAGATTTCAGCAGAAACGGGATCAAGCATCTGAATATCAGAGATTTTTTGTTGGATCTGCAAGGGATTTAAACCCTGTCGGCTTTGGGGGGCATCCTGTGAACAAAACGCGGCACCCGCCAGCAAAGCCACGATGCCGCCTGGCATACGTTTGGGAAAACACAGATTCGACCCGTAAGCCGCGATCATCAAAAACACCATTAGAAAAGAAAACTTCTGATGGCATTTTGGGTATTTAGCGTAAATAAGATACCGGATGGGGCTTCTTCAACTCCTTATTGCAACGGGAGCCGTTTTGTGGCAACATCCTTCCCAGAAACGTGGAGCGGATCCTGTTCCACCTTTATCATAACCGGAATTTGAATTAGCGAGATGAAATTAGCAGTTTACCAAGTGCCGGGAGTCTCTCTCGGAAAACATAATGTGAAGGATCCTCGTCTGGACGCGGCGGATAAGCTGGTCGAAGCCAAGAAGAAGATCTATGTTCAGGCCGATATTGTCGGCGAAGAGGATATGAAGGAAGCCGATGCCATCCTGGTGCCGGAGGAGCTCAAAGGCGACCTGGTGCTGCTGGATATGGAATTCCTGGAACTGCGTCTGGGCCGCGAGCAGTCGCCAGAGGAAAAGGCTTTGTTTGAAAAACTTTACGCCGCGCTGGAATCCGAAAAAGCTATCAGCGAACTCCCCCTTTCCGATGAGGAAAAAGCCCTGATGGGCAGTTATCAGTTCGTAACCAACCGCGCGATCGTCCCGCTGGCCAAAGGCGAAGATGTGGAACAGGCTATCGTGAAAGCCTACGACCAGGCCGGTTACATCAGCTTTCTGACCCTGGGCGGCAAAGAGAACCGCGCCTGGCCCATCCACAAAGGCACTGTGGCCGTGGATGCCGCGGGCACTGTCCATACCGATATGCAGAAGGGCTTTATCCGCGCCGAGATCATCAGCTACGCCGATCTGATCGAATGCGGCGGCGAGGTACAGGCCAAACGCGCCAACAAAGTCCGTTTGGAAACAAAAACTTACGTCATGCAGGACTATGACGTGGTCAACTTCCGCTTCAACCGCTAGTCATGAATCTGACCCAACTGGATCCTCAACAGGTTGAACAAGCTGTCCGTACCGCTCTGGCGGAGGATGTCGGCACCGGTGACGCGACGACTCTGGCTCTCGTCCCGGCGGAACTTCAGTCCGAAGCTGTCATGGCGGCCCGTGAACCCCTGACCGTCTGCGGTCTGGCCTTCGCAGTGGAAGCCTACCGTCAGCTGGATCCGACGACTCAGGTCACCCTCTGCTGCAAGGACGGTGACACTCTGGCCAAAGGTGATCCCCTGCTGAAGGTCAAAGGTCCCTCCCGCGCCCTGCTGACCGCCGAACGTGTCTCGCTGAACTTCCTGCAAAGACTCTCCGGCGTGGCTACCATCGCGCGCCGATTTGTGGATGAAGTCGCCGGCACCAAGGCCAAGATCCTGGACACACGCAAAACACTCCCCGGCTGGAGGATGTTCGAGAAATACGCGGTGGCCAGCGGCGGCGCGACCAATCACCGGATCGGTCTGTATGACATGATCCTGATCAAGGACAATCACCTGGTCGCCCTGCGGGACGCGCAGCCCAACGCCGTGGCGGCCGCTGTGGCACGCGCACGCGCGGCTTATCCCCAGCTGAAGGTAGAGGTCGAAGCGGACAACCTGACGCAAGTGGCTCAGGCGGTGGAAGCCGGAGCGGATATCATCCTGCTGGACAACATGACCAATGAAATGATGCGCGAAGCCGTGCGGTCCGTCCAGGGACGCGCCCTGCTGGAAGCCAGCGGCGGAGTCAACCTGAAAACCGTTCGCGGCAAAGCGGAAACCGGCGTGGACTTCATCTCCGTCGGCGCGCTGACCCATTCGGCTCCCTCCGTGGACATCGGTCTGGATTTCTTCTAAACCGATCCGCATCCCCATTTTTCCGAGACAAGGCGTTTTTGAGACAAAAAACGCCTTGCCGCTTTCTAAAGTAAACAAGATAAAAGAGTTGATTATTGTGTTGACAATTTTGGAATCAGATTCCAAAATTGGCAAGGTTGCTCTTATGAGTTTGCTGTTCAGAAATATAACAACTGTCATCAATGAACTGCTCTCCCAGTTCAGGATCATCACGCTGACCGGCCCGCGCCAGTCGGGCAAAACGACTCTCTGCAAGTCGATGTTCCCCGGTTTCGCATACGTCAACCTGGAAGATATTTCTCTTCGGGAACAAGTTAAAGCGGATCCAAAAGCTTTCCTGACAGCCTATCCGGACGGTCTGATCATTGACGAGGTACACAACTATCCTGACTTGTTCTCATATCTGCAAGTCATTGCCGATCAGTATCCCAAGAGAAAATTCATTTTGACCGGCAGCAGCAATTTCAATCTGCTTGAAAGCATCACCCAATCACTGGCTGGCAGAACGGCTCTTCTATCCCTGATGCCTTTCTCTTTCAGCGAAATACGCGATCAGATGCGGGATGTTTCCACCGATACACTTCTGCTTCGGGGATTCTATCCTTCTGTCTGGTGCGGAGGCCAAAACAGACGCTTCTTCTATCAAAACTACTATTCCACTTATGTGGAACGGGATGTGAGAAAAATCCTGAATGTCTCCAATTTGAACCTTTTCCAGACCTTTATCCGTCTGACCGCCGGGAGAGTCGGCTCGGAATTCAACGCCTCCGCGCTTTCCAACGAAGTGGGCATATCTTCTAAAACCGTTCAATCCTGGCTGTCCATTCTCAGTGCTTCCTATATCACATTCACATTACCGCCGTTTTTTGAGAATCTCGGCAAGCGGCTGGTCAAATCTCCGAAAATCTACTTCTACGACACTGGGTTGCTCTGCTATCTGCTGGGGATCGAGAATGAACAGCAAATGAGTACCCATCCGCTGAGAGGGAATATTTTTGAAAACATGGTGATCGCGGAAGCCATGAAACAGATCATCCATCAGGGCCGGATCCCTCAGCTGTATTTCTACCGGGATCGTTCTCAAAACGAGGTAGATCTGCTTTATCCCAAAGGGATAAACTATGAGACGTTTGAAATCAAATCCAGTCAGACATTCTCCGCATCCTTTTTTGACGGCATCCATTATCTGAAAAACCTTCTCAAAGACCGGATCAGCCGCGGCGCTGTCATCTATGCCGGACGTGAGGAAAGTCTCCACTCCGAAAATGAGATCATCTATTACAAGAATCTCTCCCTCTAAAACCGGAATTTTCACCGACAAAATCCTCATTGTACTTCAGGGCTTTCTTGCTTTGGCACCGAAAAACTTGTAGAATCCGCGCAGAGTTTTTAGGTACTGTGCCTTATCAGCTCTGGCAAAATTTATGAAAATTTCTAAACGCATATATCAGATCTCCTGTATCGCGCTGGCAATCTGCGCGCTGGCATCCGCGAACGCCGCGGATCCCCTGGTACAGGGTTTCAATAATCCTCCCGATTCCGCCAAGCCTCAAACCTGGTGGCACTGGATGAACGGCAATATCACCAAGGAAGGCATCAAGGCCGACCTGGAAGCCATGAAAGAGATCGGCCTGGGCGGCGCGACCATCGTCAACGCCGACTGCGGAATCCCGCGCGGTGACGTTCCCTTTATGAGCGATGAGTGGCGTGAGTGCTTCAAGTACGCCGTGGAACAGGCTGACCGTCTGGGACTGAAGCTGGCTGTGGAAAACTGCGCCGGCTGGTCCAGCAGCGGCGGCCCCTGGAACACTCCCGAAAACGGTATGCAGCGCATCACCGCTTCCGAAACCCAGGTCACAGGCCCGGTACGTTTCGATAAAGTCCTGGCTCAGCCCAAGACGAACCTGAAACTTTACAAAGATATCGCCGTACTGGCATATCAGACAAAGCCTTTTCTGGATAACAAAACAGGAGCCACACTCTCCAAGGAACCGGGCAAGCTGGAGATCGTGCAGGCACTCTTCCGCTCCAAGAGTACGGATGCCGGCGGCGATGTGACGGCCAAGGTCAAAGAGCTGATCAACGCCGGTGCCAAGGAAATAGCCGCCACGACCGGTAATTTCGGCGATCCGATCTTCGGTGAACTGAAGGAGCTGGTCCTCAAGTTCAAGCTGGACGGCAAGGACGGCGTTCTGATCACGGATGAAAACACCACTCTGATCGTTCCCACCAGTGAATATCAGTGGGCAGTAGCTCAATCCGTCATCAAGACTTCTGTGGACTCCACCTTTATGAGTCCGCCGCCAGCCTCGATCTCCAGCAGTCAGATCATTCCTCTGGACTCTATCATTGACATCTCCGACAAGCTGTCCGCCGACGGCCGTCTGCAATGGGATGTACCGGCCGGCAACTGGACGATCCTCCGTCTGGGTTATACGCCCATCGGACGCAACAACCATCCCGCGCCGATCGAAGGCACCGGTCTGGAATGCGACAAGCTCAGCAAGGAAGCTCTGGACGCGCACTGGGAAGGCTTCATGGCCAAGGTGCTGGCCGACATCGGGCCGCTGGCCGGCAAAGCGCTGGACACCTCCCTCATCGACAGCTATGAAGTCGGACAGCAGGACTGGACAGCCAAATTCCGCGAGGAGTTCCAAAAACGCCGCGGATATGACCCGGTCAAGTATCTGCCCACTTATATGCGCATGGTGGTCGAGAACTCGGAAGTGACCGAGCGTTTCCTGTGGGATATGCGCCGGACGATCTCCGATCTGTTCGCTGAGAATTATTTCGCTCATTTCGATGAACTCTGTCAGAAGAATGGTCTGCTCAGCGCGGTGGAACCCTACACCGGGCCTTTTGAATCTATTCAGGCCGGCAGCACTTCCGACGTGGTGATGGGCGAATTCTGGTGCGGCAGCCAGGGACATCCTTCTGTGAAGCTGGCCGCCTCCATCGCTCACATTTACGGCAAGACCATCGTGGGCGCGGAATCCTTTACGGCCACCGACAGCGCCGGCAAATGGCAGAATTATCCTTACAAGATCAAGGCGCTGGGCGATCTGATGTTCGCGCAGGGTCTGAACCGCTACATCTTCCACCGCTACGCCATGCAGCCCTGGACCGACCGCTATCCCGGCATGACCATGGGACCGTGGGGATTCCATTTCGAGCGCACGTCCACCTGGTGGGAACCCGGCAAGGCGTGGATCGACTATATCAGCCGCTGTGAATATCTGCTGCAGCAGGGCCGCTGTGTGGCCGATATCGCTTACTTCACCGGCGAAAGCGCTCCGGTGGAAATGCGCAACGGCAATGTCAAGCTGCATCCCGGCTATGACTATGACGCGGTCAGCCCCGATGTGATCCTGAACGGTTCTTACGTTAAGAACGGACGCGTTTATCTGGCCAGCGGAGCCAATTACGGTGTGCTGGTCCTGCCCGGCGGCGACATTAACATGACCCCGCCCATGATCGAGCGCATCGGCAAGCTCGTCCAGCAGGGCGCGACTATCGTGGGTCCTCGTCCCAAGCGCTCCCCCAGCCTGACCGGGTATCCCGAATGCGATCAGCAGGTGAAGGAATGGGCCGACAAGCTCTGGGGCGACTGCAACGGCAAGAATGTGTTTGAAAACAAGTTCGGCAAGGGCCATGTCTTCCAGGGGATTCCTCTGACGCATATTCTCTCGCGGCAGAACCTGAGACCCGACTTTGAGTTCCAGGGCTCCTCGGCTCAAAGCTCGCTGGTGTACACACACCGCACGACCGGCAAAGCGGACATTTACTTCGTCTCCAATCAGAGGTATCAATATGACACCGCGGACTGCACTTTCCGTGTTTATGGCAAAGTACCGGAACTGTGGCACCCGGACACCGGTGTGATCGAGAAAGCGCCCGTCTGGAACCAGATGGGTGACAGCACGACCGTTCGTCTCCAGCTGGAGCCGGCCGGTTCGGTCTTTGTCATCTTCCGTGACTGCGCCGCGAACGCTGATCCAGTGGTCTGCGCTTCCTCTACGCTCGAAGCCGCCGCTGGCGCGCCTGTCAAACTGGAGATCCAGAAAGCCAGCTATGAAGCCATTGACGGCGCAGGCGCTCTGGATGTGACCCCGCTGCTCAGCAAACTGGCGGAACAGGGTTCCATCAATCTCCTTGTTGATAATGACAACATGGGCAATGATCCGACCAAGGATCACAAAAAACAGCTGAAAGTCAACTACACCGTCAACGGCAAGCCCGCCAGCGTCACCATCGCGGAACATCAGACGCTGATCCTGCCCGGCGAGAACAATATCGGCACGATGCCCATCTGGGAGGTCGCCACTTGTCCCAAAGGACAGCCGATCGTCAAGACCTCCGAGAACGGG
>DBVN01000005.1:8554-10327 GCA_002308515.1 Verrucomicrobia bacterium UBA1263
TGACCGCCAGCGCGTGGGATATCCCGGCTCCGCTGGATATCAGCAAGGACTGGACACTGAAATTCCCCGCCAACTGGGGCGCGCCGGAATCCATCGCCTGGCCCAGCCTGATCTCCTGGACCGAACATGCCGACAACGGCATCAAGTACTTCTCCGGCACGGCCACTTATGAGAAGACCATCAATATCCCGGCCAGCCGTCTGCAAAAGGGCGAAGAACTCTGGCTCGACCTGGGCGACGTGATGAACTTTGCCCAAGTCACCCTGAACGGCAAGGATCTGGGCATCCTCTGGAAGTATCCCTTCCAGGTGAACATCACCGACGCGGCCAAAGCCGGTTCCAACCAGCTCACCGTCAAGGTGACCAACCTCTGGCCCAACCGTCTGATCGGCGACGCTCAGCTGCCCGAAGACCGTGAATGGAGCGGTGCCGCCCTGAAGGATTGGCCGCAATGGTTCAAAGAAGGCAAAGAAAGCCCGACCGGACGACTGACCTTCACCACCTGGAACCACTGGGGCAAAGACAATACCCCGCTGACTTCCGGTATGCTGGGTCCTGTCACTCTCAAGACAGTCAAAGTGGCTCCGGCCCGCTAAACAACAAGGGACATTGCTCCCTCTAATCAAAAATCCCCGAAGGAAACCCTCCGGGGATTTTTTGTCGTTATTATAAAAAGCAAAACTAAAAATATTCTATTCTTTGTTCACGTTCATCATTACTTCTTTTATCTGTATATAATTGGAAGCAAATATGAAAGAAGTTCCCAACCAATCCGGTACATAATGTATACACCCGCCACTGTATTAAACCCAAAATCGCCATTAGAGCTAGGAATTTCTAATGACGGTCATTGGAAGAAAAACTGAATATAAAATTGCATATTAGCAAGTTATGACTTAAAGAAATTGTAAAAAACAGGTGTTTTTCAATGTAATGATTTCTTACAACTCATCCTCTCTCTAACTCTTTCTCTTGCTCTCTATTTCTTGCTTTTCCCTGCTTTCTAATGGCGATTTTGAGTTAAATCTTTTTTTATCAAACAAAAGGTTTTGTGGCACACTCTCTACATCTTCTACTTCAACAAATCCTCTCTCTAATAAATCTTTCTCCAACCATTTATTTCCTTTGTAATGGATTGCTGCTCCAACTAAAAAACAGAAAATGCCTCCACATAATACTATGAATTGACCAACTTCATCTGGATTTGACTTTGTATTCAACTCTGCATATTTAACAATAAAAGCGCCCAATGCTGCAAAAAATGAAAAACCAATCTCTATGGTCAAAAATATTTTAGCACATAATCTGTACGCCTTTTTATAATAAAACCAAAAGAAAGTAAAAAAGAACCCCACCCAAGATACTCCTTGTTTGACTCGAATATATTCATCATTACGAACATATACCTTATATTTTTTCTTATTCTTTGCCATAATTTTGTATTCTTTATGTTTTAACAAAATCAAACAAAAACAGTCGGAGAAATAAGAAGAATTTCAACGGGGAAAGTGAGAAGGGTATATTGCCTGTGAGAATTTTAATTATGCCTATATCAGGCACGCTACCAGATCTCTCTCTGTCCCCTCAAGAAGGTTCCACCACAGACCCATACCGAGGACAGCAGACTATACACCCCAAGAGGGGTGCTGGTAGCTATTTCGGTCGGTAAAATTTTGGTGGAATTTTCTTGAGACCGTTATTGCTTTAACATTTATGCTAAAGCTATGTTGATATAATTATTATTCTGTTTCACTATCATCCCATAACTTGTAA
>DBVN01000034.1 GCA_002308515.1 Verrucomicrobia bacterium UBA1263
CCCCGTATGGGGTTGCGTATGAAATAAAATGGGTATCCATTTACGCAACCCCTAACGGGGTTGAAAATGTATGGTTTCCTCTACCCCGGGTAGAATGCTGCGCGTTCAACCCGGGGCTGTGTGACTAAACCCCGAAACGGGGTTTTTGATTTGGTTCGCTTCGCTCAAATAAAACGCAAAAAAATCCCCGGTGGTATTTCACATCGGGGATTCGTTTTTTATCTCAACTCACCACAGGAATCATTTCACGCTGCGGTAGAATTTCTTGCCTTGGGTGACATCCACTTTGAATGGAGACTCGGCTCCCTCGACTTCCGTCCAGTTCACTGTATCTTCGCTTTCATACAATGTTCCGACAAAGTCCAGAACCAGAGTCTTGCCGCCATCTTCCAATATAAAGTGGATGACCGGTCTAAAGACAGCCTCGGTATCCCCTTCAATGGTGAATGTTTCTTCGTCGAACATCACTTCTCCGTTCAGGGCAATCGTTCCCACAAAACCTTCTTCCGGTTCCAGTGTGTAGGTCAGCGTTCTCGGCGTACCATCCAGGAACGACCAGCGAATGACATTCTTCTCAGGAATGTAATTGCCGCCGTCACTGATATCCGTCACGTTCAGAGTCATATCCGCTGGCAGTTGTTCTTCCACCAGATAGACGCTGATCCCTTCCGCCGGGACAAGTTCTATCGCAACATCGGCTTTGCCGTCCGCCACACTGATCTTGCGCTCACTGGTGCTGACCGCAGGCTCTTCCACAGAAGCGGCTCTGGCCGTAGCGTCCACCCAGCAGAAGGGTTTGGCTTTGCTGGCATCATAGATGTAGTCTCCGCCATTGACCCAGATCAACGCCGCTCTCGATACATAATTCATCGGGATGTCCACCGGTTCACGACTCCAGTTCTGCCCCAGTTTCCACGCCACCGCGTAGAGGGAAACCTCCGGTGTGGTGATTTCGAAATTCTCATTCGTATCCGCCGGATGCGTCTTGAGTGTGAAGTCCAGCGCGTTGTCCCCGGTAATGGCTCTGACATTCGTGTCAAAAGTCACTGTACCATTGACATATACCACATTATCCAGATAGTTTTGCACCGTAACTGTGTAGCTCACTACACGGCTGGCGTTATCCAGGAACGACCACCGGATGACGTTCTTCGAGGCTGTGTAAACACCGCCGTCATTTGGAATGATCGTTCCGATAGCCGGGATGTTTTCTTCCACAAAGTACACATTCACCGCTTTATTCGGTACCACTGTCAATGTCACTGTCGCTGTCAATCCATTGATGCTGATACTTCGGATAGCTGTTCCATCCGGTTCCAGTTTGTTCACGGTCAAGGTCACCGTGTTGCTGGTCACACTTCCGGCATTGTTGCGCACTATAACATAATAGGATCCTTCGTCACTCTTCTTGGCACTGTTGATGGTGTAGCTGGAACCGGCGGCTCCGCTGATTGCTCTGCCATCCTTGTACCACTGATAGCTCAACGGGGCTGTTCCCGTTGCCGTCACACTGAAGGTCGCGGGATCGTCTTCATCCACAGTCAGACTTCTGGGCTGACTGGTAATGACCGGTTTCAGGATCACAGTCAGAGTCACAGTGCTGCTGGTCGCAGTCCCGGCGGTGTTGCTCACTATAACATAATAGGAACCGGCATCACTGCCCTTGGCACTGCTGATGGTATAGCTGGAACCGGTCGCTCCGCTGATCTTACTGGAATCTTTGTACCACTGATAACTCAACGGTGCTGTCCCTGTCGCGACCACACTGAAGGTCACCGAATTTCCTTCGTTCACAGTCTGACTCTTCGGCTGGGTCGTGATAGTCGGCTTCACTGCGTTAACGGTCACGTTCTTGGTAGCCGTCTTGCCTTCATAAGTCGCCTTCACCGTTGCCGTACCGGCAGCTTTACCGGTCAGAACACCACCACTGGTAATGCTCGCATAACTTGTCCCGGAACTGATGCTCCAGGTCGGTGTTACCGTCTTGGTCGTGCCGTTGCTGTAGGTCGCTGTGCAGGTATAGGTCGCCGTACTGCCCACATTTACACTGCTGCTGCCATTGATAGTAATAGAACTCAATGTCACCGGCACATTCACGGTCAAAGTCGCCTCATTGCTGGCGGCACTGCCGACACTGTTGGTGACTATTACAAAATAGCTTCCGGCATCACCAGTCGTAACATTGTTGATGGTATAGCTGGCACTGGTAGCTCCGCTGATTGGACTGGCTCCCTTATACCACTGATATTTCAGAGGTTCTGTGCCTGTTGCCGTTACGCTAAAGGTCACACTGCTGCCGACATTCACGGTCTGACTCTTCGGCTGGATGGTGATAGACGGAGCAATCGGAAGTGGTGTATCTTCTTCCCAGTCAAGAATAGGATAACCGTTTACACTCATCTTCCATACATTCTTAAAATTCCAGCCCAGACCGGTATAGGTAGATTGTTGAGCCAGTTCCGCCACTGTTTTATTCTGTCCGTTCTTATCGCTGGCTGTTCCGGTCACGCTTACATCCTTATCATCAATCTTGATCACCATCGTCTTCAGCGCGTAGTTATTGGCTAGCTTGCTGGTATCAAATACACCAANNCCTGCCTATATCCGCAATGTCGCCATGCGGCGCGGTCAAACTTGGATTCATCGCCACACAGCCATTAACAGTCGATGAAGTAGAATCAGAATTCCCTAACCTGGGAGCCGAAATCAATCCTCCGAGATAAGCATGGCGAACACCGTAAATTGGAGATTTAGGTCCCTGATCTCCTTCGATCTTTCCCATCGCATAGCTGTTATGGATTTCGACAGCATAACTTCCATCAGTAATATGATCCCAACCTCGACTCAACACTCCAACAAGTCCTCCAGCACAGACAACACCTAGAAATGAAACATCAATATTACAATGCGAATAACAGTCATCTATATGCACAACATAATTACCACCATTTGCAACACATCCAATAATGCCGCCGGCAGCAACATAATCAGCATACGATAATGCTTGTTCCCCAATTTCAATTTCTCCTTTGCTACATGACTCACTAATTTGACATTCTGTTTGTCCGTATTGTCTACACAATCCTACTAACCCTCCAGCTATGAATCTTCCTTGGATTTTTCCATCAACATAGCTGGATGTAATATGAGTATCTGACCGCATGTCATAACCTATAAGGCCGCCAACAACAGTACCTATTATATTTCCCTGAAAATAGGATTTTTCAATCATAATAGGTTTGTTTTCATAATACTCACTGTATGCTGAGGAGTTGCCTATAAATCCGCCAACACCCCCTGAGTCGCCATTATAAAGATCATTTTGACCAAAATTTATTATATCCCCTTTCACATAACAGTTATAAATATCTGCGCCACCTTTTCCTACTAACCCACCAGCTGAAGCCAGTCTCACACTAGAAATATCTCCTTCCACAAAACGCTTCTCAATAGTTACTTCATTATTGTTATATCCTATAATTCCTCCTATATAACAGTATTGACCTGAAGAACCATTTCCTTCAAAACTTTTTCCTGCTAATTCTCCTACAAAAGAAGAATCAGTAACATAACATTTCTCATTACAATGGCGAATCAATCCTCCACCATTAACTACTGTAATTCCATAATATTCATCGCTTTTTACATGGCAATTCTCTATAGCTGAATTATAAGCCATATTGACTATACCTCCAAAGGAAAATCTAGAATCCGCGGGAAGATCTACTTTTCCATAAGAAACTGTTAAGTTTTTTATGGTAGCCCAAGATATTCCACCAAAAAGTCCAGAATCAATGGAATTGACTCTTAAGCCAATGATCTCATGATGATTACCGTCAAAAGTTCCTTGGAACCATTTATCTCCTGCTCCCTCACAAAGAGGTAACCAAAATTTCCCATCATTATAGAAAGCACCGGAACGGGAAAAATCATCTGTAAAGTCAAGATCCTGCGTCAGGATAAAATATTTCCCCTTGCTGGCATCACCGCCATAGTTATTGATTGCAGCCAGCTGCTGTTTCGTGGCGATCTGCCAGGGATTCTTTTCTGTACCGTTACCTCCGGCAAATTCGGAGCCGTCCTGAGCCTGCGTTGCAGCGGAACCCAGTGTAAAAAACAGCGAAAACGCGAGCGCGACGCTGCCCAATATATGGAACTTATTCATGATCTTCTATTCTTTTACTACATAGCGTCCGCGAAAGTTGAGAAAAAAGATCTGAAGAAATTTAAGAAGGATTTCTGCGGGAAAAAGATGAAGTGTAAAAAGGGTGAATCTTCAAAATAGAAATTCCGAGTTCAACCCAAAATTGTCCTATCTGTTTCCCTGTTAGGAGGCTCGCCAAAGCCATCGGAGAGGAAACACGAAGAGACACCCCACGAAGGGATGTTCTCAACAAGTTTGGTCTCTCCATGAAATTTTGGCGATTTCCTAACAAGACCTAATTGTCTTTACGCTAAAGC